>NZ_JBTNEH010000029.1:0-49019 GCF_054512775.1 Alicycliphilus sp. T452 | reverse complement strand
AGGAAGGGGAGAGGGAGGAAAACCAGCGACCGCCATTGATCGCCTCGCGTTCGTCGATGGTAAGAATGGGTTCGTCCATGGTCTGTCGTTTGCGTGACTGGGGTGCGGGCCATTGTCGCGTGCTCGGGGGGCGCGGCGGCGCGCGCAAAAGCAGCCCGCGTGGAGCAAGGCTCCGGGCCCGCCAGTTGACGGGTCCTTGATTCTGCAGGGCAGCACGGCCACCTGGCCCGGCCGCGCGGGGCGCAGCGTGCGAACCGTTGGATATTGGCGCGCCAAGAGTCATGTAGGTGACTTGAAGGCGGTCTGCGCCGTCGGTATTAACCCTCGAGTTGTTCTGCATGGTGGAATCATTCCGGTTCCTCGGTTTGGCCCTGGCTAAGCTGCGCCCGCAATCTTTGGCGACGCTTCCGAAAAACGGGAGCGCGACCTCTTGAGGAGCGAGACGATGCGGACAACTCTGAACCCGAAAACCCTGGATGCCCCGGACCGTCCTGCCGGCGGCTGTTCACGCCATGGGCGCAGGCCCGCGGCTGACGAGAGGAGGGGCGGCGGATGGACATGCTGATGCAGCAAGTCCTCAATGGACTGACCCTGGGCGGCATCTACAGCCTGGTGGCCCTGGGGCTGACGCTGGTGTACGGCATCTTGCACGTGCCCAACTTTGCGCACGGGGGCTTCTACATGATCGGCGCATTCATGGCCTTTCATGCCATGGTGGCCTGGAGCTGGGGCTACTGGGCCGCCATGGTGCTGGCTGCGGCGACGGTGGCGGTGCTGGGCATCGTGAGCGATCGGCTGGTGTTCAACCCGCTGCGCAATGCTTCGCCGCTGCATCCCAAAATAGCTTCCATCGGCCTGCTGCTGTTCCTGGAGGCAGGCGCCCAGGCGCTGTGGGGCGCGGACTTCCAGCGCATGCCCACGCCCTACACCAGCCTGGTGGAAATGGGCGCGCTGACGGTGCCGGCGCAGCGGCTCTTGATCATCGTTGCCGCCTTTGCGCTGATGGTCGTGCTGCACCTGTTCCTGACGCGCACCACCACGGGTTCGACCATCGTCGCCATGGCGCAAAACCGCGAGGGGGCATCGCTGGTGGGCATAGATGCCAACCGCGTGGCAATGATGACCTTTGCCATCTCCGGCGCCCTGGCCGCGATTGCCGCCACGCTGTATGCGCCCATCAACCTGGTCTACCCGGCCATGGGACACCTGGTGATCACCAAGGCCTTCGTGATCATCATCCTGGGCGGCATGGGCAGCATTCCCGGCGCCGTGCTGGGCGGTCTGATCATCGGCTTCGCCGAGAGCCTGGGGGCCTACTACATCTCCACCGACTACAAAGACATCATCGCCTTCGTGCTGCTGGTGTTCATTCTGTCCATGCGCCCCGAGGGCCTGTTCGCCAAGAGGGGGCGCTGACATGAAGGATTTTGTCGACAGCAAACTGGCCTGGGTTCTGCTGCTGGCCGTGGCCATTGTCTTTCCCTGGGCGGCGGGCAACGACTACCACCTGACGGTGATGAGCACCGCCTACATCTTCGCCATCGCCACGCTGGGGCTGAACCTGATCACCGGCTACACCGGCCAGCTGAACCTGGCGCACGCCGGTTTCATGGCCGTTGGGGCTTACACGGTGGGCATCCTCACCGTGGACCATGGCTGGCCATTCTGGGGTTCCCTGGCCATGTCCGGCATCGTCTGCGTGGCGCTGGGCTACTTCATAGGCCTGGTGTCGCTGCGCCTGAAGGGGCACTACTTCTCGATCTTCACGCTGTGCGTGGGCTACATCATGTTCCTGGTGATCGAGAAATGGGACGGCCTGACCCACGGCACCGTGGGCATCATGGGCATACCGGAACCCGAGGCGATTGGTGCGCTGAGCTTCGACACCCCCGTGCGCCTGTACTACTTCGTGCTGTGCTTTCTCGTGCTGCTGGTGTGGGCCAAGCGGCGCATCGTCAAGTCGCTGCTGGGGCGCACCTTCATCGCCATTCGCAACAGCGATGAGCTAGCCGAGGCGCTGGGCATCAACCTGATGCGCAACAAGATCCTGGCCTTCATGCTGAGTGTGTTCTACGCCGGCATCGCGGGCGGCCTGTACGCCGGCTTCGTGCGTTTCATAGGCCCAGACATGGCGGGCGTGCACCACACCTTCGACATGATGATCTTTGCCATGGTGGGCGGCATGGGCACGGTCCTGGGGCCGCTGCTGGGCTCCATCGGCATGCCCTGGCTGACGCAATCGCTGCAGTTCCTGCAGGAATACCGTTTCATCGTCTTTGGCCCCATCCTGGTGCTGCTGGTGATTTTCCTGCCCTACGGCGTGGTCGGCAGTTTTTTGCAGTGGCGCGCGCGCCGCGCCGCCCTGAAGGAGCGCAGCCATGCTCAAGATTGAACGCCTGACCAAGAAGTTCGGTGGCCTGGCGGCGGTGAACAATGTCTCCACCACCATCGAGGAAGGCAAGATCAACGCCATCATCGGGCCCAACGGCGCCGGCAAGACGACGTTCTTCAACCTCATCAGCTCCACGCACAAGCCCACGAGCGGCACCATCACCTTCAACGGGAAGGACGTGACCTCGCTGCGCCCCGACCAGGTGGCCCGGCTGGGCATTGCGCGCACTTTCCAGACCACGGCGCTGTTCGACCGATCCACGGTGCTGGACAACCTCATCGTGGGCCACCGCCTGCGCACGCATGCGGGCCTGTGGGACGTGCTGCGCGGCTCCAGCCGCCTGCGCGAGGAAGAGCGTGTGTGCCGCGAGAAGGCGCGCGAGGCGCTGGACTTCGTGGGCCTGTCGCACATCGCCCAGCGCGTTGCTGGCGACATCAGCCAGGAAGAGCGCAAGCGCGTGGCCTTTGCCTTGGCCCTGGCCACCGACCCCAAGCTGCTGCTGCTCGATGAGCCCGCGGGCGGCGTGAATCCCGAGGAAACCGATGGCCTGGCCGAGCTCATCCGCAAGATGGTGCGCCATGGCATGACGGTGGCCCTGATCGAGCACAAGATGGGAATGATCATGAGCCTGGCCGACAAGATCCTGGTGCTGAGCTATGGCGAGAAGATCGCCGAAGGCACGCCCGGGGAGATCCGCCGCAACCCGGCCGTGATCGATGCCTACCTGGGGAGCGAGCATGCTGAAGTTTGAGGATGTCTCGCTGAAATACGGCAGTTTTCTGGCGCTCGACCGGGTCAGCCTGCACGCGGGTCAGGGCGAACTGGTGGTGCTGCTGGGCGCCAATGGCGCGGGCAAGAGCTCGCTGTTTCTTACCGCCAGCGGCATTCACAGGGCGGCCGGCGGCTCCATCGCCTGGCAGGGGCGGGAACTGGTGGGCAAGAAGCCCTCGGCCATCGTGCAGGCCGGGCTGGTGCAATGCCCCGAAGGGCGCAAATTGTTCCCGCAAATGACGGTGCGCAAGAATCTGGAGCTGGGTGCCTACGTGCACCGTGGCGACCCCGGCCCCAGCCGGCAGACGCTGGAAGAGGTGCTGGAGCTGTTCCCCATATTGCGTGAAAAGCAGCACGACCCGGCCGGTTCGCTGTCGGGCGGCCAGCAGCAGATGGTGGCCATAGGCCGCGCCATGATGGGCCGGCCCAAGGCGCTGCTGCTCGACGAGCCCTCGCTGGGCCTGGCGCCGCTGGTGATCAAGCAGATGTTCGAGGTTATCCAGCGCATCAACCAGGCCGGCACCACGGTGCTGCTGGCCGAGCAGAACGCCTACGCGGCGCTGAAGATCGCCCACCGTGCGTATGTGCTGGAAAACGGCCGCATCGTGCGCGAGGGCAGGCCTGCCGAACTGCTGGCCGACGATTCCATTCGCAAGGCGTACATCGGCGCCTGATTTTTCCCCATCACCAGGAGACACACATGTCTGCATTCCCACGTTTCACCCGCCGCCAGGTTGCCGCGCTGCCCTTGGTCGCCATGGCGCTCGCCGCTGGCCCGGCGCTGGCGCAAGAGGTGGTCAAGATCGGCTACTCCGGCCCGCTGTCGGGTGGTGCGGCGCAATATGGCAAGAACGTGCTCGACGGCATGCAGATGGCCCTGGCCGAGGTCAACGCCACCAACCCCGAGGTGGCCGGCAAGAAGGTCAAGTTCGAGATCGTTGCGCTGGACGACAAGTACAACCCGTCCGAGACCGCCATCAACGCCCAGCGCCTGGTGCAGCAGCACAAGACGGCGGCCATCCTGGTGCCGCATTCGGGTGGAATCTTTGCGCTGCAGACCACCAATGAGCGCAGCAACTTCATCGTGCTGGCCTATAGCTCGGTGCCGCAGATCACGGCCAAGGGCAACAAGCTGACGCTGCGCATCCCGCCGGAGTACACCGGCTACATCGAACCCTTCTCCAGATACGTGATGGAGCGCTTTGGCAAGAAGGTGGCCATGGTGGGTGCCGACCACGACTACGCGAAGGCCTGGGCAGCAGCCTTCAAGCCCGGTTGGGAAAAGCTGGGCGGCACTGTCGTGGCCGAAAACCCCATGAGCTACAACCGCGCTACCGATTTCTACAGCGGCGTGAGCAAGGCGCTCGCGGAAAAGCCGGACGTGCTGTTCATCGGCGGCGCCTCGGAGCCCACGGCCCTGGTGGTGAAGCAGGCGCGCGAGCTGGGCTTCAAGGGTGGTTTCGTCATCATGGATCAGGCCAAGCTTGACGAGATGGCGCGCGTGCTCGGCGGCTACGGCATGCTGGAGGGCGCCATAGGCGTGATGCCCGTGGTGGAGGACGGCAGGGCCGAGTCCAAGGTCTTCGTGGAGCGCTTCTCCAAGGCCTACCCTGGCCGCACGCCGGGCTCGGAGGCCCAATGGAACTACACGGCCTTGCATGCCACCATCAAGGCCATGCAGCTGGCAGGTACCTCCGCCGATGCCAAGGCCATCCAGGCCAAGCTGGACGCCGCCTACAAGGCCCTGACGCCGGCGCAAAACCCCGGTGGCGCCACGGCGGTGGATGCCCAGGGCGGAACCGTCACGACCGTGCGCGGCGCCGCCGTGCAGGGGGGCAAGATCGTCGCCGTGCAGACTGCCAAGTAACCTGGCGTGGCCGCAAGCGCCAGCGGCGCGGCTATGTGGACTTGCCCTGGGCCTGGGCCACGATCAGGGCCACCAGATCCTCGGTGGCGGCGAGCACGCGCTCGCTGCCCTCGGCCACGCGCCCGGCGCCGGCGCGCATGGCTGCGGGCTCCTTGCTGGCGAACAGCGCCTGCTGGTAGGGCGCCCATGCGTTGCGCACGCGCGTGGCGGCGGCCTGGGCGGCCGGCGTCATGTGGCGCGACGTCTCCAACTGGGTCAGTACGGCCGTGAAATGCGCGCGGCTCAGGTGCATTTCCATGTCGGCCGGAGCCTCATGCAACTCCCAGGTGCGGTAGAAGTAAAACTTGGCCATGCGCTGCGACAGCATGCGCTGGCGCCCGGCCAGGCCGATCAGGTGTTCCAGCGGGGAGCCGGTGCTATTCGAGTAGGACACGGTGAGATAGTGGGCTGCACTTTGCAGCGTCTCGTTGGCGTCGTACAGCGCGGCTGCGCCCGTGCGGCTGGGCTCGCCGGCCAAGAGTGCCTTGAATTGCGCCCAGAGGGTTTGCAGCTGCGGCAGGCTGGCCTGCACTGCAGTATTGGGCAGGAAGGTCTTGAGCGCTGCCAGATGCGCCTCGTACCGGGCGACCGATTCCTGCAGCTGCGCGCGGGCGCTTTCGCTGGCAATCGACTGGCCCCACTGCAAATAGGCCCGGGTGCTGCGCTGCGAGAGCATGCGCAGCCGCCCCGCCATGTCGATGGCGCGGGGAGTGTCCAGCCGCTGGGCCGGCGCGGCCTGGGGGAAGGCCGGAAAAGGCAGTGCCGCGAAGGCCGCGCCACCCAGCAGACCTGCGCAAAACTGGAATCTGTCCATGCAAACCTCCCGCTGAAAGAAGGAGGAAGGGGCGGTAGTGCTGTCGGCATGGCCGGCGTCCGGCGCTCCCCCGTTCCTGGCCGCAGCCAGTATAGGGGAGGCCTTTCGCCGGTTTCCAGGGTCAGCGGACCAGCGCTTCCTGGTCTTGCAGGCTGCGCCACTGCACCTTTCCGGTGCCCGACTTGGGCAGGGCGTCCACGAACTGCACGATGCGCGGGCTCTTGTAGGCCGCCATGTGGCCGTGGGCCCAGTCCACGATCTCCGATTCGCTGACCTTGCCCTTGAAGGCCTCGCGCAGCACCACCACGGCCTTCACGGTCTCGCCCCGGCGCGCGTCGCGCGCGGCGATCACGCAGACCTCCTGGATGGCGGGGTGGGCGTACATCAGCGCCTCCACCTCGGCGGGCCAGACCTTGTAGCCCGAGGCGTTGATCATGCGCTTGAGCCGATCCACCATGTAGAAGTAGCCATCCTCGTCGGTGCGCGCAAGGTCGCCGGTGCGCAGGAAGCGCTTGCCTTCCAGGGTGATGAAGGCCTGCGCGGTGGCTTCGGGCTGGCCCCAGTAGCCCTGCATGAGCTGCGGGCCGTGCACGATGATCTCGCCCACCTCGCCGGGGGGGAGTTCGGCGAAGGTGGCGGGATCGACCACGCGCGCGTCCACGTCGAAGATGGGGATGCCCAGGCACTGCTTCATGGGCCGGTCGGGCGGATTGATATGTGTGGCGGCCATGGTCTCTGACATGCCATAGCCCTCGATGTAGTCCAGCTTGCACAGCTCTTTGAGCCTGGTGGCCACGGCCTCGGGCATGGCGGCGCCGCCGCCGCTCAGGCGCCGGATGCTGGACAGGTCGTATTCGGCAAGGCGCGGGTTGGACAGCAGATCCACCACCATGGTGACGATCATCTGCGTGCCCGTGACGCGGTAGCGCTCGATGAGCTGGGCGGCTGCATCGCGATCCCAGCGCGGCAGCAGCACGATGGTCGCACCCGAGTACAGGGCGCTGTTCATGCCGCCTTGCATGCCCGTCACATGGAACAGCGGCAGCACCGACAGCGAGACGGAGTCCGGCGGCGTGCCCAGCCATTGGGTGCCGGTCACGGTGTTGTACATCACGCTGCGGTGCGTGTGCATGCAGCCCTTGGGGTGGCCCGTGGTGCCCGAGGTGTAGGGCATCACGGCCAGATCGTCGGGGCCGGCCTCCAGGGGCGCGGGGCGCAGGCCCGCGGCCAGCGCGTCGGCCCAGGCTACGGCGCCGGGTTCGTCCAATGGCTCGCGTGGTGCGCTCACGAAGGCCGGCACGGTCAGATCCGTGGGGCCCGCAAGGTAGTCGCCATAGGTGGCCACCACGGCATGGCGCAGGCCCGGGGCCTGCGGGTCGGCGGAGGCGGCCGCCAGGCCCTGGCGCAGCAGCGGGCGCACCTGGGCGAACAGATCCTGCGGCGCGAGGATGGCGCGCGCGTTTGCATCGGCCACGTAGTGGCGCAGCTCCTCGGCGAGGTTCATGGGATTCACCGGCACCACCACCGCGTCGGCGCGCAGGATGGCGTAGTAGCCGATCACGAACTGCGGGCTGTTCTGCAGGTACAGCAGCACGCGGTCGCCCTTGCGCACGCCGCACGCCTGCTGCAGGTAGGCGGCCAGGCGCTCGGTCTCGTCCTGCAGGCGCGCGTAGGAGACGGCCGAGTCGTAGAACACCAGCGCCGCCTTGTCCGGGTAGCGCATGGCGGAGACTTCGATGTTGCGGTACAGGTGCGTGGCGGGCACCGTGAGGTGGCGCGGCAGCATGCGCGGCCAGTGGGCGAAGTGGCGGTCGGACATGGGCGGCGTTCAGCGTGCGGTCATGTAGCGTGCCAGCTCCATCTTGCCGATCTGGTTGCGGTGCACCTCGTCGGGGCCGTCCGCGAAGCGCAGCGTGCGGGCCTGGGCGTAGGCGGCGGCGAGCGGGAAGTCGTCGCACACGCCGGCGCCGCCGTGCACCTGCATGGCCCAGTCGATCACCTGGCAGGCCATGCCGGGTGCGGCCACCTTGATCATGGCGATCTCCTTCTGCGCGACCTTGTTGCCCACGGTGTCCATCATGTAGGCCGCGTTGAGCACGAGGAAGCGCGCCTGGTCGATCAGGATGCGCGCGTTGGCGATGCGCTCGCGCGTCACGCCCTGGTCGGCCACGGGGCGGTGGAAGGCCACGCGGCTCAGGGCGCGTTTGCACATGAGCTCCAGCGCGCGCTCGGCCACGCCGATCAGGCGCATGCAGTGGTGGATGCGCCCGGGGCCCAGGCGCCCCTGGGCGATCTCGAAGCCGCGGCCCTCGCCCAGCAGCACGTTGGACACGGGCACGCGCACGTTGTCGAAACTCACCTCGCCGTGGCCGTGGGGTGCGTGGTCGTAGCCGAAGACGGGCAGCGCGCGCTCCAGGGTCACGCCCGGCGTCTTCATGGGCACGAGGATCATGGACTGCTGGCGGTGGCGGCTCGGGTGGTCGGGGTCGGTCTTGCCCATGAAGATCAGGATCTCGCAGCGCGGGTCGGGCGCGCCCGAGGTCCACCACTTGCGGCCGTTGATCACGTACTCGTCGCCCACGCGCTCGACGCGCGCCTCGATGTTGGTCGCGTCCGACGAGGCCACGGCAGGCTCCGTCATCGCGAAGGCCGAGCGGATGCGGCCCTCCAGCAGCGGCAGCAGCCACTGGCGCTGCTGCTCCTCGGTGGCGTAGCGCACCAGGGTTTCCATGTTGCCGGTGTCGGGCGCCGAGCAGTTGAAGGCCTCGGGCGCGATGTGCGAGCGGCCCATGATCTCGCACAGCGGCGCGTATTCCAGGTTGGTCAGGCCCGCGCCGTACTTCGACTCGGGCAGGAACAGGTTCCACAGGCCGGCCGCGCGGGCCTTGGCCTTGAGCTCCTCCATGACCTTCGTGGGCTGCCAGGCGTTGCCGGCCTTGCGGTTGGCGTCCACCTCGTGGTGGTACGCGCTCTCGGCGGGGTAGACGTGCTCGTCCATGAAGGCCGTGAGGCGCTTTTGCAGGTCGACGACCTTGGGGGAGTAGGAGAAGTCCATGGGTGTGGTCCTGTTGGGTGGATCAGATGAGGCTCGCGCCGCCGTCGATCACCAGCCCCTGGCCGGTGATGTGGCGCGAGGCCTCGGAGGCGAGGAACACCACGGCGCCCTTGAGGTCCTCGTCGCCGCCGATGCGGCGAAGCGGCGTGCGCTCCACCATGGCGGGGCCGAGCTTGTCGATCAGGCCGTTGGCCAGCTTGCTCGGGAAGAAGCCCGGGCAGATGGCGTTGACGCGGATGCCGTAGTGGCCCCACTCGGACGCCAGCGTGCGCGCGAAGTGCAGCGCCGCGGCCTTGGAGGTGTTGTAGGCGATGGTGTTCATGCCGGGCGGCGTGCCCTTGATGGCGGCCACCGAGGCGGTGACGATGATGTTGCCCCGGCCCCTGGGGATCATCACGCGCTTGCCCACCTCGCGCGAGAGGAAGAAGGGCGCGTTCACGTTCAGGTCCATCACCTTGTTCCAGGCGGCGTCGGGGTAGTCCTCGGCCTTCTCGCCCCAGGTGGCGCCGGCGTTGTTGACCAGGATGTCGATGGTGCCCCAGCGCGCGAGCACTTGGTCCACCATGGCCGGGATCTGGTCGAACTTCGACAGGTCATTGACCACCGTCTCGACCTCGTAGCCCAGGCCTTCGAGGTGCGCCCTGGCCTGCGCCAGCTCGTCGGCCTTGCGCGCGGTGATGGCGAGCCGCGCGCCCATCTCGCCCAGGGCCTCGGCCATCTGCAGGCCCAGGCCGCGCGAGCCGCCGGTGATGAGGGCGACCTGCCCGCTCAGGTCGAAAAGCTGTTTCACGCCCATGGGAGCCTCCTTGGTGTCTTGGCATGCAAAAGTTCCGCACTGCAGAACTTGGACGCAGCCATGCTAACCGGCCGGCCGCCGTGCTGTCTGTCGCCTGCGAAACTCGCGGGCGTTGCCCGCCGGCTGCGGCGCCCACAGGCTCGCGGCGAGCGGGCGAGCCTTGCCCGCCGCCCCTGCTTTCCGCAGCGGAGGGCCTGCCACCAGGTTCTGCTTTGCAGAACAGCGGGAGAGCCAGGCCTGCATCCCTGCCCATCAACCGCCGCGACTTAGACTTCCAGCTCTTCGAGGTGCCGCAGGCCGAGGCTCTGGTAACGGCGCCACCGCTTCCTGGGTGGGGCTGGATTTGAAGGAAAATATGCCTTCAGCGCTTGCCAGTAAAGCGCAGACAGCTATTAATTCGGTAGTTTTGCCGCTGCTTTCCGGGTGGGACGGTTCAACGGTACAGCGCCGTCTCAATGCGCCCGGTCAGCTCGATCAGGCGCGGCCGCACCTCGGACAGCAGGTACTCCGGCGGCAGGTTGAACGAGGGCCCGCCGCAGTTGATCACCATGGGCGGCAACCCGCCGCCGGGCTGGAAGGCGCGCGCAATGGCGTTCACGTTTCTTTGCCATTCGCCGAACGAGCAGGTCACGCCCAGGCTGCGGTGCTCCTGCACGGCCTTGTCCACGCCAGCCCGCACCTCGTCGGTCCAGGCCGCTGGGACGCGCTCGCGCAGTTGCTCCAGCGCGGCGCGGCGCTCGTCCTCGGGCACGGTGGCCAGCCAGGCACGGCCCATGGCGGAGGTGGCCAGCGCAATGCGCGAGCCCACATCCAGGCTCAGCGTCAGCAGCGCCGAGCTGCGGCAGTTCTCCACGTAGATCATGGACAGGCGGTCGCGCGTGCCCAGCGAGACCTCGGCCTTGGCGAAGTCGGCCAGCTCCTGCATCAGCGGACGGGCCACCTGGCGCACGTCCAGCCGCACCAGCATGGCGCTGCCCAGCGACAGGGTGGCCATGCCCAGGCGGTACTTGCCGACATCCCCCACATGGATCAGGTAGCCCAGCCGGGTCAGCGTGTGCGTCAGGCGCGATACGGTCGATTTGGGCAGCCTGCAACGCTGGGCGATCTCCTGGTTGCCCAGCAACTTGTCGGCCGAGCGAAAGCACGCCAGCACCTCCAGGCCCCGCGCCAGTGCCGTGACGAAGTGGCGGTCTTGCTTCGGGGGCGGGGAGGTGGGGCGCGGCGTTGGCATGCGCGGATTATCGAGTGCCGGGACGGCCCGCCAGCCATGGGGAGGGCCATGGGTGCCACCGGCGGCGAAGCGCCGGGCTGGCGCCGCATAGGTGATAGTCCCCATCGCCGCCGTGGCTCGCCGTTTCCATAATTATGGAAAATTATGCGTAATCATGAACCTCGTACCTTGTTCTGCCCGCCGTTGACGGGCGGCTAGCCATTCGTCCGCATGCGCTGCGTTGCCGATTCCCTGCACCACCAGGCCGCCGAGAAGCTGCGCCAGCAGATATTTGCCGGCGATCTGGCGTCGGGCAGCTTTGTGGACGAGGCTGCGCTGTGCGAGCAGCTGGCCGTCTCGCGCACGCCGCTGCGCGAGGCGCTCAAGGTGCTGGTGGCTGAAGGGTTGCTGCGCCATGAGCCGCGCCGCGGCTGCTTCGTGGCCGAGGTCACGGCGCGCGACGTCGACCAGATCTTCCCCGTGATCGCCTTGCTGGAGGGCCGCGCCGCCTACGAGGCCACCGAGCGCGCCGGCCCTGCCGATATCGCGGCGCTGGAGGCGCTGCACCAGCGCCTGCGCGACAGCGCGGCGGTGGGCCGCATCACCGCGTACTACGAGGCCAACCATGCCATCCACGAGGCCTTCATCACCCTGGCCGACAACCGCTGGCTGGCCCAGGTGATCGGCGACCTGCGCAAGATCCTGCGCCTGGCGCGGCACCAGACGCTGCACGTGCCGGGCCGCCTGCAGCAAAGCCTGGCCGAGCACCTGGCCGTGTTCGCCGCCCTCAAGCAGCATGACGCCGGGGCCGCAGAGCAGGCCATGCGCCACCATCTGCTCGCGCAGCGCGATGCGCTGCGCGAGCTGGCACGCAACCACCCTTCCCGGATCGCACCATGAACGCCACATCGACCTGGATCTCGCGCAACGTGGACCGCCTGCGCTCCGCAGGCAAGGACAAGGAGGGCGCCAGCCCGGCGCGCAAGCCCGCCCTGGCGCGCGGCACGCACGAGCGCCTGCTGGCCACGCTGCGCCGTGGCGACGAGACCCTGTCGCCGCGCGCGCTGCGCCGCCTGCTGGCCGACCTGCAGGACGTGGTGGCCCCGCGCGTGAGCGAGATCGAGGGCGGCCGCCGCGCCCAGGCCGTGGCCGCGTGGTACGCCGGGGCCGAGCCTGAGGAGCGGCGCGACATGTGGCTGCTGATGTGCGAGCAGTTCGCGCCCGACGCCACGCGCTTCAAGTCCGCCCAGCAGCGCTACGAGGCCGCCGCCGGCACGGCCGACGCGCCCCAGGCCGAGGCCCACCTGCGCCGCGCGCTGGTGTCGCCGCGCACGCGGCTGCTGCAGCGCTTCGCCGTGTTTCCCGAGGGCATGCGCTTCCTGGTGGACCTGCGCGCGGAGCTGCTGCCGCTGCTCAAGAGCGACAAGCGGCTGCTGCCGCTGGAGGCGGAGCTGGAGCAGCTTTTCGCCACCTGGTTCGACGTGGCCTTCCTGGAGCTCAGGCGCCTGTCGTGGGACTCGCCCGCCTCGCTGATCGAGAAGCTCATCAAGTACGAGGCGGTGCACGACATCCGCAGCTGGGCCGACCTGAAGAACCGCCTGGACAGCGACCGGCGCTGCTACGGCTTCTTCCACCCCCGCCTGCCGGGCGAGCCGCTGATCTTCGTGGAGGTGGCGCTCGTGGGCGAGATCTCCGAAAGCATCACGCCGCTGCTGGACGAGTCGGCCGAGGCCGCCGACATCCAGCGCGCGACCACGGCCATCTTCTACTCGATCAGCAGCACCCAGCCGGGGCTGCGCGGCGTGAGCTTCGGCGACTCGCTCATCAAGCATGTCGCGGAAACGCTGACCGAGGAGTTCCCGCGCCTGCGCACCTTCGCCACGCTGTCGCCCATTCCGGGCTTCCGCTCCTGGCTGGCCAAGCAGGGCGCGGCGCAGCTGGAGCGGCTCGACGAGAAGCAGCGGGCCGAGCTGGGCCGCGCCGTGGGTTTCGAGCCGCCGCAGATCGCCCATGTGCTGGCCGCGGCCGACAAGGCGCTGGAACTGCCCCCGAAGTCGCCCGTGCGCCAGCTGCTGCTGCAATGCGCGGCGCGCTACCTGGGCCGCGAGCTGCAGGACGGCAAGCCCCTGGACGCCGTGGCGCGCTTCCACCTGGGCAACGGCGCGCGCGTGGAGCGGCTCAACTGGGCGGCAGACCCCTCGGCCAAGGGCATGAAGCAGTCCTTCGGCATGATGGTCAACTACCTGTACGACCTCAAGCGCATCGACAAGCACCGTGCGCTGCTCGAAGAGGGCCGGGTGCCCGTGTCGGGCGACATCGAAAGCCTGTGCGGCGACTGAAGCGCTTACATTCCCCCTGTCATAACGAACCAACCAGCAAGGAGACACGGCAATGCAAGAGAGAGACGACACCCAGCGCTTCACGGACATGCCGCGGCGGCGCGACATGCTGCGCGCCGCGGGCGCGGCGGGCCTGGCTGCCGCCACGGGCGGCGCCTGGGCGCAGGGGGCCAACACCTGGCCCTCCAAGCCC
Source organism: Alicycliphilus sp. T452 (assembly GCF_054512775.1). Classification (NCBI taxonomy): domain Bacteria; kingdom Pseudomonadati; phylum Pseudomonadota; class Betaproteobacteria; order Burkholderiales; family Comamonadaceae; genus Alicycliphilus; species Alicycliphilus sp. T452. Next base: position 35,543 of record NZ_JBTNEH010000029.1, on the reverse strand, counting down.
GTGAACCTGGTCGTGCCCTTCCCCGCGGGCGGCGGCACCGACGCCTTCGCGCGCCCACTGGCCGCGCAGTTCTCCAAGAGCACGGGCAAGACCCTGGTGATCGATAACCGCGGCGGCGCGGGCGGCACCGTGGGCGCGAGCATCGCGGCCAAGGCGCACCCCGACGGCTACACGTTGTTCATGGGCGGCGCACACCACGTCATCGCGCCCTCGGTCTACCCCAGGCTCGACTACGACATCGAGAAGGACTTCATCCCCCTGGCCCTGCTCGCCAGCGTGCCGCAGGTGGTGGTGGTCAACCCGCGCAACGTGAAGGCCAACACCCTCCAGGAACTCCTGGCCATGGTCAAGAGCAGCCCCGGCAAGTTCAACTACGGATCGGCCGGGTCGGGCAGCTCGCACCACCTGGCGGGCGAGCTGTTCAAGATCCAGACCGGCACCTTCATCACCCACATCCCCTACCGCGGCGCGGGCCCGGCGCTGCAGGACCTGATCGGCGGCAACGTGGACATGATGTTCGACGGCCTGGGCTCCTCGGCCGGGCACATCAAGGGCGGGCGCATCAAGGCGCTCATGGTCGCGGGCTCCAAGCGCAACCCGGCCTTCCCCGACGTGCCCTGCGCCGCCGAGGTCGGCCTGCCCGACTACAACGTCAGCACCTGGTACGGCCTGTGGACGCCCAAGGGCACGCCGCCCGACGTGCAGGCGCGCATCGTCGAGGAGATCCGCAAGCTCGGTGCATCCGACGAGATCAAGGCCATCTGGGCCGGCAACGGCGCCGAGTTCGGCACCCTGAGCCCGCAGGACTTCGGCAAGATGATCAGCAGCGAGGTCAAGCGCTGGGCGCAGGTGGTCAAGGCGTCGGGCGCCAAGATCGAATAGTGCCCTCCGACCGACGCGTGCGAGCTCACCTCGCGGCGGAGCGTTTGCGTGCGCGCGAGTACGCTGGCGCAGAAGCGGGGGGACTCAGCACCATGTCGGCGAACGCGCTGCCCCCTGCGGAGATGTGTATCCGCATCGCCTCGGCCGCAGCTTCCCCGTTGCCCGTCCGGATAGCCTCGACCACGGCCTCGTGCTCCATCTGTGAGCGGGCCAGCCGCCCAGGCCTCTCGAACATCCGGCCGCGGTAGGGCGCAATGCGTAGCCGCACCATGCGTGTCTGTTCGACGATGAACGCATTGCTGCTGGCCTCGTAGATGGTGTTGTGCAGTTCAGCGTTGGCTTGTACGTAGCCTTCGGAGTCTTCGGCGTGGGCGCACGCGGCGGTTTTTTCCAGTGCAGCCATGAGCCGGGCGCTCAGCTCGGCATTGATGCGTGTGGCGGCCAGCCTGGCCAGCACGCCTTCGAGTTCGGCCAGTCCCTCCATCATGGCGACAAGCTCCCGTGCCTGCAGTTGGCGCACGTAGATCCCCGAGCGCGGGACGATTTCCACGAGCCCACGGGCGGCAAGCAGCAGTAGCGCTTCGCGCACGGGCGTCCGCGAAGCGTCGAAGCGCTCGCACAGGGCAGGCTCGTTGATGGCCATACCGGGCATCAGAAGCCCCGACCGAAAGTCCTCCTCAAGTGCAAGCCGGATCCGGTCCTGAAGGCTGGCCGGGCTTGGGGTTTTCTCTAGTTGATGCATTTCTGGATACACCCTTTAATTTAGATATATCTCAAACAAGTACTAATACACATGAAGCCCAAAATAGACTGGCAAGGACACCTTGCCGTGATCACGCTCCAGCGCCCAGGGGTTGCCAACCGGTTGGCTCCAGAGGATCTACCTGTGCTGATTTCCCATATAGAAAGTGTTAACCATCGGGATGGCATTCGGGTGGTTTTGCTGCGCAGCGAGGGTAAGTATTTTTGCAGCGGTTATGATATATCAGAAGTAAAAAACAGCCAGACAAAAGGTAGTGGATTTGGCGAGATGGTGGATGCAGTTGAGCAGTGCCGCGCCGTGACCGTGGCCGCGATACACGGTGGTGTGTATGGTGGGGCGACCGATCTGGCGCTAGCGTGCGACTTTCGGGTGGGCAGTATGGCAGCGGAAATGTTCATGCCCGCCGCGCGCCTGGGCCTGCACTTCTATCAGGGGGGGCTGGAGCGCTATGTCACACGGCTCGGGCTCGATACGGCCAAGCGCCTTTTCCTTACCTGCGAGCGCCTCGACGCAAGGGAGATGAAGGCGTGCGGCTTCCTGACCCATCTGGTGGAGCCCGAGGCGCTGCAGACGACGGTGCAGGGACTCACCGACACACTGTGTGCCATGGCTCCGCTGCCACTGTTCGGCATGAAGAAGCACCTGAACCTGATCGCCCGCAGCATGCACGACCCCGAGGCCATCGCGCAGGAGGTGATGCGCAGCGTTCATTCGGAGGACCTGCTGGAGGGCGGGGCCGCATGGCGCGAAAAGCGCAAGCCGGTGTTCAAGGGCCGCTGACAAGCCTTCCAGATCGATAAACCCCAAGGAGACAAAACCATGCTCAAGCGTATCGCCGCTCCTCTGTTGCTCCTCGCCTTGGCGGGAGGCAGTGCATTGGCGCAGCCCTATCCCTCGCGCCCCATTACCCTGGTGGTGGGTTTTCCCCCGGGCGGAGGTGCGGACGCGGTGGCGCGTATCGTGTCCGACAAGGTCGGAAAGATCCTTGGTCAGCCCGTGGTTGTGGACAACCGGCCGGGTGCGGGAACGACGCTGGCTTCGGAACTGGTCGCCCGCGCGCCGGCCGACGGCTACACGCTGCTGCTGGGCAGTGCGAATCTCTACGGCTCGGACCAACTGCTGTACAAGAGCGCCAAGTACGATGGCGCCAAGAGCTTTACCCCGATTTCGCGTTGGAGTTCGGCGCCGATGCTGCTTGCCGTGAAGAAGGATCTGCCGGCGCAGTCCGTCAAGGAGTTGGTGGCGTTGGCGCGCAGCCAGCCCGACAGGCTGAGCTACTCCTCCTCCGGTGCGGGGGTCGTAACGCACCTGGCTGCGTTGTCGTTCGCACAGGCCAACGGCGGCATCAAGATGCTACACGTGCCGTTCAAGGGAGGGGCGCCTTCGATCCAGGCGGTGGGTGCGGGCGAGGTGGACATGACGTTCGGCACGCCGCCCTCGGTGCTACCCCTGGCGCAGGCCGGCAAGCTGCGCATTCTTGCTGCGACCACGGCGCAGCGGTCGCCGTTGTTTCCCGATCTGCCTGGCATGAAGGAGTCGGGTGTGGATGGGTACGAGTACACGTTCTGGTTCGGACTCTTCGGTCCTGCGGGGCTGCCCGCCGAGGTGCAGAAAAGACTGTTCGATGCCAGCGTAGGGGCACTGAAGGACCCCGATGTGAAGGAGCGCCTGGCCAAGCAGGGGAACCTGGGGGCGCCGTCGGCATCGCTGGATGAGTTCCAGGCTTGGGCCGTTCAGGAGGGCAAGGAGTCGCGGGATCTGACGCTGCGTTCGGGGGCCGGTCTGCAATGAGCAACGCCCTGCATGCCACACACGGTGAACTTGCGTTGCAGGACATCACGGTCGTCGATCTGACACGGGTTCTGGCGGGACCTGCCTGCACGCAACTGCTGGGCGATCTGGGGGCTCGCGTGATAAAGGTCGAGCAGCCCGGCGTGGGCGACGACGCTCGTGCCATCGGTCCATTCGTGGGGGGCTCCTCTGCCTACTTCATGTCAGTCAACCGAAACAAAGAATCCATCGCTCTCGATCTCAAGAAACCCGAGGACCGCGAGATTTTCGAGCGTCTTCTGGAGTGTGCTGACGTACTGGTGGAAAACTACCGGCCCGGCACCATGGAAAAGCTCGGGTACGGTTGGCCGGAACTGCATGCGCGTTATCCGCGGCTGGTGATGACCTCGGTATCGGGGTTCGGGCAGACTGGCCCGTACAGAGGCTTCCCTGCATACGACATGGTTGTGCAGGCGATGAGTGGGATGATGAGTGTGACAGGCTATCCGGGAGCGGGGCCCTGCCGTGTGGGGGTGTCCATCGGTGACCTGGGCGCAGGGCTCTACGCTGTGATCGGCACACAGGCGGCCTTGATGCGCCGCGTCCGCACTGGCTATGGGGAGCGCGTGGACGTGTCCATGCTGGACTGCCAGGTGGCGCTGCTCGAGAACGCCATCGCCCGCTACGGCGCGCTCGGCAGCGTGCCGGGCCCTATCGGATCGCGGCATCCATCAATGGCGCCGTTCGATGTGTTCGCGGCGCGGGACGGATGGTTCGTGATCGCCGTGGGCAATGACCCGATGTTCAAGCGGCTGTGCGAGGTGCTCGACTTGGTCGCATTGGCGGAGGATGAGCGCTTCAAGACCAACGCCTTGCGCTGCACGCATGAGGCGGCGCTCAAGGAGGCGCTGGAGGCTCGGCTTCGCACGCGCGAGCGGGCGCACTGGCTTCGCCTGCTGGCGGACAGCGGAATCCCGGGGGGGGAGTACAACTCCGTGGCCGACATCGTCGAGCATCCGCAAGTGCAGGCGCGAGGCATGCTCGCGCAGGTGCGTGCGCCGGATGGTCAGCCGTTGGGCGTTGCCGGCAATCCGCTGCGCGCAGGGCAAGCCGATGCCCTGGTGCGCCGCGAACCGCCGGCGCTGGATGCTGACCGGGTGCGCATACTGCAGGAACTGGCGTTGCAGCCGGCTCCGGTGGCATGTCCCCCGGATGAGCGTATATAGAGTACATAGAATATGCATCCATTGACCAGCCATAGTGCGCAATAAGCTATTGATTTAGTAGCGATTTCTCTAATGCAGCATGACCTCGATGTCCAAACTGCCGGGGGAATGCACGGCGAGGGCCGGGCGTCAGCGTATTCCTGCACCAACGTTCTCTTTTGATGATTACCAGACCATGAGCTCTTCACCGCAAAACCTCTTCTATGCGCTGCGCTCCGCCTTCCCGTCAGACCTGGACCAGACCGCCGTAGAGGCTGCCTCGGCCAGCGGCGAGCCGCTGCTCTACACCTGGCGCGACCTGGACCGCGCCAGTGCCCGTATCGCCAACCTGCTGGCCTCGCTCGGGCTGCCCGAGGGCAGCCGCATCGCCGTGCAGGTGGAGAAATCGGTCGAGGCCATGCTGCTGTACCTGGCCACGCTGCGCGCGGGCTACGTGTTCCTGCCGCTCAACACGGCCTACCAGAGCGCCGAGATCGAATACTTCGTCGGCAACGCCGAGCCGGCAGTGGTGGTGTGCACTCCGGGCAACTTCGGCTGGGTGTCGAAGATCGCCTTCACCGCGGGCACGCAGCACGTGTTCACGCTGGGCGACGACCGCACGGGCACGCTGCTCGAGCGCGCCGCGCACTTCGGCGACGAGCATGTGCCCGCCGTCCGCAAGGCCGACGACCTCGCCGCCATCCTCTACACCAGCGGCACCACCGGCCGCAGCAAGGGCGCGATGCTCACGCACGGCAACCTGCTCTCCAACGCCCGGGTGCTCAAGGACTACTGGGGCTGGACGGCTACCGGAGGGCCTGAAGGTCGTGGCGACGTGCTCATCCACGCGCTGCCCATCTTCCATGTGCATGGGCTGTTCGTCGCGATCCACGGCGCGCTGATCAATGGCAGCAAGATGATCTGGATGGCGAAGTTCGACCCCAGGGCCGCGATCGCTGCCATGCAGCGCGCCACCGTGTTCATGGGCGTGCCCACGCTCTACGTGCGCATGCTGGCCGAGCCGGCGCTCACGAAGGCCGCCGCGAGCCGCATGCGCCTGTTCATCTCGGGCTCGGCGCCGCTGCTCATCGAGACCTTCAAGGAATGGCAGGACCGCACGGGCCACACCATCCTGGAGCGCTACGGCATGAGCGAGACCATCATGCTCACCTCCAACCCCTGCACGGCCGACGCGCGCCACGGCGGGCAGAGCGAGCGGCGCGGCGGAACCGTGGGCTTTGCGCTGCCCGGCGTGGGCCTGCGCGTGGTTCAGGATGCCGGCAAGGAAGTGCCCGTGGGCGAGATCGGCAACATCCAGGTCAAGGGCCCGAACGTGTTCAAGGGCTACTGGCGCATGCCCGAGAAGACCAGGGAGGAATTCAGCGCCGACGGCTGGTTCAAGACCGGCGACGTGGGCAAGGTGGACGAGCGCGGCTACGTGAGCATCGTGGGCCGCAGCAAGGACCTGATCATCAGCGGCGGCTACAACGTCTATCCGGCCGAGATCGAAGGCTACATCAACGAGATGCCCGGCGTGGCCGAGAGCGCCCTGGTGGGCGTGCCGCATCCCGACTTCGGCGAGGTGGGCGTGGCCGTGGTGATCCCCAAGCCCGGCGTGATGCTGGACGGCGAGGCGATCGTCGCGCAGCTCAAGAGCCAGCTCGCCAACTTCAAGATCCCCAAGCGCTGCTTCGTCGCCACCGAGCTGCCGCGCAACACCATGGGCAAGGTGCAGAAGAACCTGCTGCGCGAGCAGCACAAGGGCCTGTTCGCCTGAGGCGCGTGCCTCCTTCATCAAAGCACAAAGGCGACCGTGGTCGCCTTTGTGCTTTTGAAAGAATAGCTGCCAACGCTTGCCCAGCAAGCGCTGTAGGCCAATTGGATGCTTAACGCAGCACCAGCACCGGAATGTGCGAGTGCGTCAGCACGTGCTGCGTCTCGCTGCCCAGCAGCAGGCGCTTGAGGCCCTTGCGGCCATGCGAGGCCATGACGATCAGGTCGCAGTTGTGCTTCTTGGCGGCAGCGATCACGGCCTCGGCGACCAGGTCGGACTTGGCCACCACGGCCTTGACGCTCACGCCTTCGTCCGAGCCGCGCACCTTGACCTTGTTCACCAGCTCCTGGGCTGCGTCGCTCCACTGCTTCTCGATGCGCTTGACTTCGGCGGCGTCCACGGGCAGGCCGCCGTCGAAATAGCTGCGTGGATAGCGCGGTACCACCTTGAGCGCAATCACCGATGCGCCCGTCAGCCCTGCCAGTGAGAGGCCGGTTTCGACGGCTGTTTCCGACAAGGGGGAGCCGTCGGTGGCGATCAGGATGCGCTTGTACATAGGGTTTTGCTCCTCATGGCTGGTTTGGATTGGTAGGAAGCATAGGATAGCGCAAGGGTTTGATCTTGATACATGTCAATGAATCCATTACGCGGAATAGGTAATCTTGGACTTATGTCAAATGATTCTGCCGGTCCATGGGCGGCTGCTTCAGGCGTGGCCATGTCCGATGCGACGGCGCTGCTGGATGACCCGCAGGAGTGGTCTGCCTTCGGCAGGCCGTGCGGCGCCGCGGCCGAAGGGGAATTGCCGGCGGGTGGGCGGTGGGAGTCCCATGTCGTGCTCGAAGGCATGCACTGCGCGGCCTGCGCCCTGACCATCGAGGACGCTCTGCGCCAGGTGCCCGGCGTGGCCGAGGCCGACGTGAGCGCCGCCACGCGCCGCGCACGTGTGGTGTGGAGCCCGGGGCGGGTCCTGCCCTCGCAATGGATGGAAGCGGTGCGCAAGGCCGGCTACCGCGCCATGCCCGCCATGGACGCCTTCGCGCGCGAGCAGCGCCAGCGCGAGAGCCGTCGCGCGCTGTGGCGCTGGCTGGTGGCGGGCTTTTGCATGATGCAGGTCATGATGTACGCATGGCCCGCCTACCAGGCCATGCCCGGCGACCTGACTGCCGAGATGGAGCAGTTGCTGCGCTGGGCCTCGTGGGTCATCAGCCTGCCCGTGGTGCTGTTTGCCTGCGGGCCGTTCTTCTCCAGCGCGCTGCGCGACATCCGCCAGCGCCGCGTGAGCATGGACCTGCCCGTGGCGCTGGGCATGCTGATCACCTTCGTGGTGAGCATGGCCGGCACCTTCGATCCCGCGGGGCCGTTCGGGCGCGAGGTGTATTACGACTCGCTCACCATGTTCGTTTTCTTTCTGCTCACCGGCCGCTGGCTGGAGCTGCGCCTGCGCGACCGCACGGCCGGCGCGCTCGAGGCCGTGATGAACCGGCTGCCCGACAGCGTCGAGCGCCGCACCGCGGAGGGCGGTTTCGTGCGCGTGGCCACGCGGCGGCTGCAGGTGGGCGACGTGGTGCGGGTGCTGCCCGGCGAGGCCTTCCCGGCCGATGGGCGCATCCTGGCCGGCAGAACGCAGGCCGACGAGGCCCTGCTGACGGGCGAATCCACGCCTGTGGGCAAGTCGCCGGGCAGCACGGTCACGGCGGGTAGCCACAACCTGCGCTCCGCGGTGGAGGTCGAGGTCGACGCCCTGGGCGCGCAGACGCGCTTCGGCCAGATCGTGGCGCTGATGGAAGCGGCTTCGCTGCAAAAGCCGCGCCTGGCACAGTTGGCCGACCGGGTGGCGCGTCCCTTCCTGGTGGGGGTGCTGCTGGCGGCGCTGCTGGCGGCTGTCTGGTGGTGGCCCACCGACCCCGGCCACGCATTGATGGTGGCCGTCGCGGTCCTCGTGGTCACCTGCCCCTGCGCGCTGTCGCTGGCCACGCCGGTGGCCATGCTCACCACCGCGGGCACGCTGGCGCGCAGCGGCGTGCTGGTGCGCAACCTGCAGGCGCTGGAGGCGCTGGCCACCGTGGATACGGTGGTGTTCGACAAGACCGGAACACTCACGCATGACCGCCTGACGGTGTCCGGCACGCAGGTGGCGCCGGGTGCCGGGTTGGCTCCGGAGCAGGCCCTGGGACTGGCGGCCATGCTGGCCCAGCATTCATTGCACCCCGTTTCGCGTGCCCTGGTCGCCGCGGCGGCGGAAACGGAGGCGCCGAGCCTGCCCTGGACCCTGGACGAGGTCCACGAACTGCCGGGTGCAGGCCTGCAGGCCCGGGCCTGGCAGGCGGGGACGCAGGAGGTGACCTTGCGCCTGGGGTCGGCCGTCCATGCGCGCGTGGCGCAGATGGAAGGGCAGCAGGTGGTGCTGTCGGCCGAGCGCGCGGGGCAGGTCGTCGAACTGGCGCGCTTCGCCTTGAGCGAGGCGCTGCGCCCCGAGGCTGCCGCCGTGGTACGGCAGCTTCGCTCCGCCGGCATCGATGTGCAGCTGCTCTCGGGCGACCGCAGCGCGGCGGTGCAGGGCGTGGCCGCCCGTGCGGGCATCGACGTGGCGCATGGCGACTGCACGCCCCAGGACAAGCTGCAGCGCCTGCAGGCCCTCCAGTCCGGCGGCCACCGCGTGGCCATGGTGGGTGACGGGCTGAACGACGGCCCGGTGCTGGCGGGCGCGCATGCCTCGTTCGCATTCGGCAAGGCCGTGCCGCTGGCGCAATCCCGTTCTGACATTGTTGTTTTAGGCGACAATCTCGCCCTGGTGACCCAGACCCTGCTGCTGGCGAGGCGCACTTTGCACATCGTGCGCCAGAACCTGTGGTGGGCTGCCGGGTACAACGCCGTTTGCGTTCCGTTGGCCATCGCGGGTTACATGCCGGCCTGGCTGGCAGGGCTGGGCATGGCACTCAGCTCGCTGCTGGTGGTGATGAATGCGGCGCGCCTGGCGCGCATTCCTGGCGGCGATGTTGCTGCCACTCCACGATCGGCACATTCCGCGCCCATGCCTGTAGAGGTGGCCTGACCATGGACATTCTGTATCTGCTGATTCCGCTGTCTGTCGTACTCGTACTGTTCGTATTGGCCGGCCTGTGGTGGGCGGTCTATCGGGGACAGTTTGAAAACGTCGATCAAGAGGGGGAGCGCATTTTGAGGAATGATTGACAATCGTCAATAACCATAATGCGAGTCCGGTTGAAACTTTTTCTGCATATCAACGAGGTGTAACCGATGGAGTCATCACAAACAAAAGTTGCGCACTACGACGATACCGTCGTGCGCCAATTCACGATCATGTCCGTGGTCTGGGGGGTGGTGGGCATGCTGGTCGGCGTGTTCATTGCAGCACAGCTGACCTGGCCCGAACTGAACTTCGGCATTCCATGGCTGAGTTACGGGCGCTTGCGCCCGCTGCACACCAATGCGGTGATCTTCGCCTTTGGTGGCTGTGGCTTGTTCGCCACCAGCTACTACGTGGTGCAGCGCACCTGCCAGACCCGGCTGTTCATGCCCAAGCTGGCCGGCTTCACCTTCTGGGCCTGGCAGGCCGTCATCGTGGCTGCCGCCATCAGCCTGCCGATGGGCTACACCTCGGGCAAGGAATACGCCGAGCTGGAGTGGCCCATCGACATCCTCATCGCCATCACGTGGGTCAGCTACGCCATCGTGTTCTTCGGCACGGTGGGTACGCGCAAGGTCAAGCACATCTATGTGGCGAACTGGTTCTTCGGTGCTTTCATCCTGGCCATTGCCCTGCTGCACATCGTCAACAGCGCCGCCATTCCAGCGGGCTGGATGAAGAGCTATTCCGCCTACGCCGGCGTGCAGGACGCCATGGTGCAGTGGTGGTATGGCCATAACGCCGTGGGCTTTTACCTGACCACGGCCTTCCTGGGCATGATGTATTATTTCATTCCCAAGCAGGCTGGCCGCCCGGTATACAGCTACCGCCTGTCCATCGTGCACTTCTGGGCGCTGATCTTCACCTACATGTGGGCCGGCCCGCACCACCTGCACTACACCGCGCTGCCCGACTGGACGCAGTCCGTGGGCATGGTGTTCTCGCTGATCCTGCTGGCTCCCAGCTGGGGCGGCATGATCAACGGCATGATGACCCTGTCGGGCGCCTGGCACAAGCTGCGTGACGACCCCATCCTGCGCTTCCTGATCGTGTCGCTGTCGTTCTACGGCATGTCCACCTTCGAGGGCCCGATGATGTCGATCAAGACCGTCAACGCCCTGTCGCACTACACCGACTGGACCGTGGGCCACGTGCACTCCGGTGCCCTGGGCTGGGTCGGCCTGATCACCATGGGTTCGCTGTACTACCTCGTGCCGCGTTTGTTCGGCAAGGACAAGATGCACTCCATCAAGGCCATCGAACTGCATTTCTGGATGGCGACGATCGGCATCGTGCTCTATATCGCCGCCATGTGGATCGCCGGCGTGATGCAGGGCCTGATGTGGCGTGCCGTGAATCCGGATGGCACGCTGACTTACACCTTCGTGGAAAGCGTCAAGGCAACCTATCCGTTCTATGCCATCCGCTTCTTTGGCGGCCTGCTGTATCTCAGTGGCATGGTCATCATGGCGTGGAACGTGTGGATGACTGCGATTTCTGGTCGTTCCGTCAAGGTGGCCATTCCGGCCGTGAAGGCTGCGCACGCTTGAGGATCTAGGAAACCAAGTCATGTCCAATAGTCAAAACAACACATCCCCCGGCTTCACCCACGAGAAGGTCGAAACCAGCAACTTCCTCATGATCGTGCTGATCCTGCTGGTGGTGGCCGTGGGCGGCCTGGTGGAAATCGTTCCGCTGTTCTTCCAGAAATCGACGACGGAGGCCGTGCAGGGCGTCAAGCCCTACACCGCCGTGCAACTGGTCGGGCGCGATATTTATCTGCGCGAGGGCTGCTACAACTGCCACTCGCAGATGATCCGCCCCTTCCGTGCGGAAACGCTGCGCTATGGCCACTATTCAGTGGCCGGTGAATTCGTCTATGACCACCCATTCCAATGGGGCTCCAAGCGTACAGGTCCTGACCTGCATCGGGTGGGGGGCAAGTACAGCGACGAATGGCATCGCATCCACCTGAACAATCCGCGCGATGTGGTGCCGGAGTCCAACATGCCGGCCTATCCATGGCTGGAAAAGACCCAGATCGATCCCTCCGTCGTCGCTCCGCGCATGAAGGCGCTGCGCACCGTGGGGGTTCCCTACACGGATGAGGACATCGCGGGGGCGGCCGATCAGGTCAAGGGCAAGACGGAAATGGATGCCGTGGTCGCCTACCTGCAGGTATTGGGCCGCGCGCTCAGATAACAAGGAGTGGCCATGGACATCACCACCATGCGTATCGTGGCCACGCTGGCATCGCTGGCGTGTTTCGTGGGCATCTGGTTCTGGGCGTACATGCGCCGCAACAAGGCCCGGTTCGAGGAGGCGGCGCGGCTGCCCTTCGCCGAGGACTGATGAAGAACTCCCTGAAAGCAAAGAGATAACCCATGAGCGATTTCACCAGTAATTTCTGGTCCATCTATGTGGCCGGAATCACCATCATCGGCATCATTGCCTGCGGCCTGCTGCTTTGGATCACTTCCCGCAAGAAGGTCGAGCCGACGGCGGACAACACCACGGGCCATGTCTGGGACGAGGACCTGACCGAAATGAACAACCCCATGCCACGCTGGTGGATGTGGTTGTTCGTGTTGACCATCGTGTTCGGCTTCGGTTACTTGGCGGCGTATCCTGGCCTGGGCACGTTCAAAGGCCAGCTTGGCTGGACTCAACTGGGTGAGTACAACCAAGAAGTGGAGAAGGCGAACACCGAGCTGCAGCCCCTTTATGCCCGTTTTGCCAGCATGAAAACCGAAGACATGGCAGGTGATGCCGCCGCCATGGCCATCGGCGAGCGCCTGTTCATGAATAACTGCGCGCAGTGCCATGGCTCGGATGCGCGTGGCAGCAAGGGCTTTCCCAGCCTGGCAGACGGCGACTGGCTCCATGGCGGCACGCCCGATGACATTCGCAAGACCATCCACGATGGACGCGTGGGCGTGATGCCGCCCATGGCTGCCGCGATTGGATCGCCCGAGGATGTGCGCAATGTGGCGCAGTATGTGCTGAGCCTGTCGGGCAGCCCGCATGATTCGCTGAAGGCTTCACTCGGCAAATCCAAGTTCACGGCTTGCGCAGCCTGCCATGGCATGGATGGCAAGGGCAACCCGGCCCTGGGAGCACCCAATCTGACGGATGACATCTGGCTGCATGGTTGGGGCGAGGCCGCCATTACGGCTATGATCAACAACGGCAAGACCAATGAAATGCCGGCGCAGGCAGGTAAACTGACCGACGCACAGATCAATGTGCTGACGGCTTACATCTGGGGCTTGTCCCACAAGGCCGGCGCTTCACGCTGACGCCAACTCTGCGGCCGGCTCCCTTTTGGAGGGTGCCGGCCGTTTTGTTTCTGGAAGTTGTACTTCCCCCAAGAGATCCCATCATGAAGCCTGCTGAAGACCGGCCCCGCAAGGTGATACCCATTACTCCTGTTGCAGCGGAGAGCCAGCAGCCCGAGATGGTGTCGCTTTACGAGGCCCAAAAGAAGATCTACCCCCGATCCATCAGCGGTGTGTTCGCGCGCTGGCGCTGGGCGATGGTGTTTCTGACGCAGCTGGTCTTTTATGGCTTGCCGTGGCTGGAATGGGGGGAGCGCCAGATGGTGCTGTTTGACCTCGGAGCACGGCGCTTCTACATCTTCGGCCTGGTGCTGTATCCGCAGGACTTCATCTATCTGACAGGCCTGCTCATCATTTCGGCGCTGTCGTTGTTCCTGTTTACGGCGGTCGCGGGGCGGCTGTGGTGTGGCTTTGCCTGTCCGCAGACGGTTTATACCGAGATATTCATGTGGATCGAGCACAAGATCGAGGGTGATCGCAGTGCTCGCATGCGTCTGGACAATGGGTCGTGGACCTTCGAGAAGATCTGGAAGAAATCGCTCAAGCAGGTGATCTGGGTCGCTGTGGCCTTCTGGACCGGCTTTACGTTCGTCGGTTATTTCGTCCCGATCCGGGAACTCGGCGGCGAACTGCTGATGCTGCATGGCTCCTGGCAGATCTTCTGGGTGCTTTTCTATGGCTTGGCGACCTATGGCAATGCGGGCTATCTGCGTGAACAGGTCTGCAAGTACATGTGCCCCTACGCACGTTTCCAAAGCGCGATGTTCGACAAGGACACGCTGATCGTCACCTACGATCCGGAGCGGGGCGAGCCTCGCGGACCGCGCACCAAGAGCGTTGACTACAAGGCCAAGGGGTTGGGGGACTGTATCGACTGCACATTGTGCGTGCAGGTCTGTCCTACGGGCATCGACATTCGCAATGGCCTGCAATACGAATGCATTGGCTGTGGCCTGTGCGTGGATGCATGCGATACCGTGATGGACAAGATGAAATATCCGCGGGGGCTGATTCGCTTCTCCACGCAGAACGGTGTGAAGAACCATTGGACCCAGTCGCAGATGATCAAGCGCGTGCTGCGTCCGCGCGTGCTGTTTTACACCAGCGTACTGGTTGTGCTCTGCGTCGGGATGCTGGCCAGCCTGGTGGTGCGCACGCCTCTCAAGGTGGACGTGGTGCGCGACCGTGCGGCGCTCTCGCGCATCGTGGCAGGGGGCAAGCTGGAGAATATTTACCGGTTGCAGATCATGAATGCCACCGAAGGGGCCCAGCGTTATGTCATCAGCGCGCGCGGGCTGCAAGGGCTGGAGGTGGCTTCCGAGTCGGAAGTCGATATCGGCCCTGCGGAGTCGCGATGGGTTGCCGTGCGCCTGCAGATCCCCTATGGGTCGGCGCCACCGGGCTCGCACACGGTGTATTTTGATATCCAGTCGCAAGGCGACAAGGGGCAGGTGGCAGAGAAATCTGTATTCCTTGTCCCGCGCTGAGGCCACGGATCCGCACCGAGTTTTTGCATGGCCCCGAAAGGGCACGGAGATCGTAACGATGTCGAAAGATGGATCAATGAACGCAGCCCCCGAGTCGCAGCCGTGGTGGAAGTACGGTCATGTATGGCTGGTGATCGCGGGTCCGGTGATCGTGGTCATTGCCGGTTTTGTCACCCTCTGGCTTGCGCTTTCTCAGCCGGATCCCGTGCTGGCAGAAGACTACTACCAGCGTGGCCTGGATATCAACAAGACGCTGAAGAATACGGACCCTGGCATGACGCCCGCGATGAAGGGGCGCAACCATGCAGCCACGCCAATGCAGGACCAGCCGCGCTGAGGTTCTAAGGGGAATCAGGGGGGCGATTGCACTTTGCTTGCGCAGAACATGGTGCTAGGCTTTGACCCATGACAAGGAGGCAAGAGATGTGGAAGCAGCGGTTGATGTGGGTAGCCTGGCCCGCCTTTCTCATGGCGGGGGTTATGGAAATGGTCGTGTTTGCCTTTGTGGATCCCGAGGCATTGCAGTGGTTTGATCAGCCCGTCAATCTTTCGAGGCAAGGCGTCTACACCGTGGCGTTCTTCGTTTTCTGGATCGTCATCATGGCTTCGAGCGTGCTTACCACGATGTTGTCCTTCTCCCCCTTTGAACTCAACCGCTGCCCTGTACCCGAGGGTGACAGGCCGCTCGACTGCGCCAAATACATGCCCTGACTCATGGGCTTTTGGGGCAATTAGAGGCAGGATTGCTGGCTGTTGACGATGCGCTTCAGAGCGTCGGTGTCCACGATGCGTACGTGGCGTTGCCTGACTTCCACGATACCTTCTTCGACGAACTTGGAGAAGGTGCGGCTCACGGTTTCGAGCTTGAGGCCCAGGTAACTGCCAATTTCCTCGCGTGTCATGCGCAATACCAGTTCCGATTGGGAAAATCCCCGTGCATGCAGGCGCTGCACCAAATTCAGCAGGAAGGCGGCAAGACGCTCCTCGGCCCGCATGCTTCCCAATAGCAGCATGACGCCGTGTTCGCGGACGATCTCGCGGCTCATGATCTTGTGCACATGGTTTTGCAGTGCGGTGACCTCGCGCGAGAGCTCCTCGATGCGGTCGAATGGCATGACGCAAACCTCGGCGTCTTCCAGGGCCACGGCATCGCAGGTGTGCCGGTCGTTCACGATGCCATCCAGACCGATGATTTCTCCGGCCATCTGGAAGCCTGTCACTTGATCGCGTCCATCCTCTGTCGCCACGCAGGTCTTGAAGAAACCCGTGCGAATGGCGAACAGGGAGGTAAATGGTTCGCCGTTGCGGAACAGTGTGCCGCCGCGCTTGACCTTGCGGCGCACGGCGACGACATCATCAATGCGCTTGAGCTGCTGCTCATCCAGCCCCACGGGCATGCACAACTCGCGCAAGTTGCAGTTGGAACAGGCAACTTTGATGGATTGCAGGTTGGAGTGTATGGAAACCCTATTCATGTCGCGAGCTTACATCTGAACGCCGTCGAGGCATGGAATGTCACGGATCGTTCAAAGACTTTGATCCAAAGTCAAATTGTCCCCATCCGGACCGCATGGGTGCTTGATCGGTATCAAGAACGCCCTGGGGACTCTACGGCACAGTACGCCGCAAATGCAAGGAATCCCGTCATGACAGTCGTTACAACCGAGCTCTTGCGTCGCTTTGACGTGCCTGGGCCGCGCTATACCTCCTACCCAACAGCAGACCGTTTCGTGGAGGCATTTGGTGAGAAAGAATACATCCTGGCCTTGCAGCAGCGTCATGTAGGGTCAGCGGCCAAGGCGATGCCCTTGTCTCTTTACGTGCATATTCCGTTTTGCGAATCTTTGTGCTACTACTGCGCCTGCAACAAGATCATTACCAGGCATCCGGAGCGGGCCGAGGTCTATTTGCGCTACCTGAGCCGCGAGATCGACCTGCACACCGCGCACTGCGGCGTGGGGCAGCAGGTGAGCCAGCTGCATTTCGGCGGCGGCACGCCCACCTTCCTGTCCGATGATGGCTTGCGCGAGCTCATGGGCATGCTCAGGCGCAGTTTCGTGCTGGTGCCAGGGGGCGAGTATTCGATCGAAGTGGATCCTCGCACCGTGGATGAGAAGCGGCTCGCCCTGCTGGCGGAGCTGGGCTTCAACCGGCTCAGCTTCGGGGTGCAGGATTTTGACCCCGAAGTGCAGAAGGCGGTGCATCGTATACAGCCTGCCGAGAAGGTGTTTGCACTGGTCGAGAGCGCACGCAAGCTGGGCTTCGAGTCGGTGAACGTGGACCTGATCTATGGCCTGCCGCGCCAGACGCCGGAGTCTTTCGATCGAACCCTGGCACAGGTGGCGCAACTGCGGCCCGACCGCATCGCGCTTTATGCCTACGCACATCTGCCTGAGCGTTTCAAATCGCAACGGCGCATCATTTCGGCAGAGCTGCCCATGGCCTCGGCCAAGGTATCGATGCTGGCGCGCTCCATCGACGCGTTCATGAATGCGGGCTACGTGTACGTGGGCATGGATCACTTCGCACTGCCCGAGGATGCCCTGGCGGTGGCCAAGCGCCAGGGCCGGCTGCACCGCAATTTCCAAGGGTATAGCACCCAGCCGGACTGCGATCTGATAGCGCTCGGCGTCTCCGCCATCGGGCGCGTAGGCGCAACGTACAGCCAGAACGTCAAGACGCTGGACGAATATTACGACGCGATCAACCATGGGCACCTGCCCGTGGTGCGAGGCCTGGCCCTGACCAGGGACGACTTGGTGCGCCGCGCGGTCATCATGGCCTTGATGTGCCAAGGGGAGGTGCTGTTCGAGCCGCTCGAGCAGTCCTGGCTCATCGACTTCCGCCGCTATTTCGAGGCCGAACTGCTGCAGCTCGAAGAAATGGCGGAGCAGGGCCTGGTGAAGATCGGCGCCGAGGGCATCGAGGTCACCGCGATGGGCTGGTTCTTCGTGCGCGGCGTGGCGATGGTGTTCGACAAATACCTGCAGGCAGACCGCAACCGGGCGCGTTTCTCTCGCATCATCTGATCCATGCTGCTGGCTCTGGCTTCGACGGCATTCCTCATGGGCTTGATGGGCGGGACGCATTGCCTGGTCATGTGTGCGGCGCCCTGCGCCGCCTTGACGGGGGCAGGGGTTGCCCCGCGTGGCGGTGAGCAGGTCGTGCGCTGGATGCCGCGGGGATCCGTGGCGCAGCGCACGATGGGGTTCCACCTGGGGCGATTGACCGGGTATGGTGTGGCGGGCGCCCTGGCCGCCTTTGCCATGGAGCGGCTGGCGTGGCTGAGCCAAGGCAGCGCCGTGTTGCGTCCCGTCTGGACCATGTTCCATGTGCTGATCCTCGCCTGGGGTTTGTTGATGATGCTGCAGGTACGCCAGCCTGCGTGGCTGGACGATGCCGGCAGGGCGGTCTGGGGCCGGGTACGGTCTCTGGTATCCCGGCCCGGGGGCCTGTTCGTAACCGGCTGTGCCTGGGCGCTGCTGCCTTGCGGCTTGCTCTACACCGCGTTGCTTACCGCCGCATTGAGCGGCAGTGTCCTGCGTGGAGCCCTGTGCATGGTGCTGTTCGGCGCCGGCAGTGGCGTCTGGCTGGTGGCCGGGCCTGTGGCATGGGGCCGGCTTCGCGCACGCCTCGATGGTGTGGCCAGCACATGGGGGCCCAGGCTGGCGGGTTTGGTGCTTTTCACTCTGGGAGCATGGGCCTTGTGGATGGATGTGGTGCATGGACAGCCCGCACCTTGGTGCTCGCCTTGAGAAATGCCCCGTATTCGTTACCAACAATGTTTGTAACTAATGCGCAACGCTGGTAACCGACCATAATGCTTCGGTAAGATGGGCGCGAGTCGATAGTGGATATGCCCATCCTGCGATCTGAAGTGAACCAATCCGTTCTGATTGATATCGATGCCCTCCGCGTGGGCATGTTCATCCAACTTGAAGTGGGTTGGATGAACCATCCCTTTCCGACGAGCAGCTTCAGAATCTCAACGCATGAGCAGATTCGCGTTTTGCGAGACCTGGGGTTGAAATCCGTACGCCACATCCCGGCCAAGAGCGCAGCCCTGGCGCAAACGCCGTCAGAGGCGCCCGAGCGGATGGCGGGCGTGCAGCCAGACGATGCGGGCGAACCCGCTGCCGAGCGGCCGGGGCGCGACGCCATGACGGATGCCGATGTGCGGGCGATGTACAACGCCACACGGCAACGTTGCAACCAGCGCTACCAAGAGGCCGCCACCGTCTATGAAGCGGTCTGCACCGGGGTGCAGACGGCGCCGCAAAAGATGCGCGAGCAGGCGGAATCTCTGATTCACACGTGCGTTGCACAGTTGTTGGAGCAGGGGCCATGCGCGGTTCATCTGCTGGCCGGCAACCTGGGCCAGCGCTCGGCTGCCCATGCGGTGAACGTGCTGGTGCTGGCCTTGCTGCTTGGGCGCTCGCTCCGCATGGAGGCGGAGGCACTGTGCCTTCTGGGGACGTCGGCCTTGTTGCATGACCTGGGGAAGGTGCTCTTGCCAATTCATATTGCGGAGCCAGGAGCGGCACTCAACCCTTCGGACATGCAGCGCTATCAGGAGCACGTGGGCCTGTCGGTAGATCTGGGTCAGCGCATGGGACTGTCCAGCGATGTGCTGATTGCCATTGCGCAGCACCACGAGATGGCGGATGGCAGTGGGTTCCCGCTGCGCCTCGTTGGCGAGGATCTCAGCCGCTGCGGGCAGATATTGGCGCTTGTCAACCGCTATGACCGCCTGTGCAATCCATTGCACGGAGAGCAGGCATTGACGCCCCACGAGGCCCTTGCCAGGCTCTTCGCGTTGCGGCGCGAGTGCTTCGATGCCACCGTGCTGGGAGCCTTCATCCGCATGATGGGGGTATATCCACCGGGCTCGCTGGTCCAGTTGGAGGATGGCCGTTTCGGGCTGGTGGTCGTGGTGGATGCATTGCATTCCCTGCGCCCCTGCGTCGTGCTGTATGAGCCGGCCGTGCCCAGGGACGAGGCGCCATTGCTCAACCTGGCGCAGACCGATGGATTCGGCATTTTGCGCAGCCTCAAGCCGGCGCAGTTGCCGCGCGACGCCCTCGACTATCTGTTGCCGCAGCCGCGTATCTCCTACTTCTTCGAGCGTGCACTCAGCCCTCAGGATTGCGGGGGCAGCGCGTGACCATCGGCGGGCAACCCTTCGCTGCGATATGGAACGGCATCGATCTGGCCGCGTGGCTGGTGGATGGCCACACGCTGCAGATACGCCATGCCAATGAGGCTGCTGCGCGGCTGGTGGGGCGCAGCGTGGCGGACATGGAGGGCATGCCGGTCCATGGGCTGGTGGCCACGCCCGAAGACCTGGTTTTCTGGGGGCAGTCCCATGCCGGCATCGCCGCCGGCATTCGCTCGCATACCTGGGTGCGCAATATGCACAGCGGTGACCTGGTGCCGGTGGACCGGCGCGTGCTTGCCATCCAGGCGCCCGAAGGCGACCCCGCAGGCCAGTGCCTGCTGCTGACCATGCTGGACCGGTCGGAGCACGAGGCCTCCCGGCTCGAACTGGAAACCCTGTTGTCGGAGTTGCGTGCGACCCTCGATTCGGCGGCCGACGGCGTATTGACCTGCAATCTGCATGGAGAGATCCGCGCCTTCAACCAGCGGCTGGCCCAGATATGGCAGTTGCCGCGCGAACTGCTTCTGCGGCGCGACGATGCCGCGATAAGGGCGCACATGGAAAGCCAGGTGCTCGATGGCGATGCCTATCGTGTCCGCCTGGCCGTGATCGCGCATGAGCCGATGCTGGAGACCACCGACATCTTGCACCTGCGCAATGGCATGACGGTGGAGCAGCGCTCGGTGCCGCAGCTCATCCAGGGGCGCCCTGCCGGACGGGTGTACTCGTTCCGCGACATTTCCCGGCAGACCGAGGTGCAGGCCGGACTGCGCCTGGCGGCGCGGGTGTTCGAGTCGAGCCTGGACGCGATTTTCATCGCCGACGAACGGCATGCCGTGGCCCGCATCAACCCTGGATGTAGGCAACTCCTGGGCGCGTCGGCGCAGGGAGTGGTCGGCCGGCGGGTCACGGCGCTTTTCGCCGCCGCGCAGGGCGATGCCGCATTCATGGCCGAGGTACGGCAGGGCTGGGAGCGGGCGGGCTTCTGGGAAGGTGAATTGCGGCTGCGCCAGGGAGAGGATGGGCATTGCTGCGTGCAGCTGTCATGGGTGGCGCTGCGCGATGATGCGGGAGCCGTTGCGCAGAGCATAGGCTTCATGCGGGATCTTTCCGTGCAGCATGCCGCGCAAAAGCGCATCGAGGAACTGGCCCATAGCGACGCGCTCACGGGACTGCCCAACCGGCTGCCGCTCAACAAGAGGGTGGCAGCGGCCATCGAGGCCGCGCGCAGCCAGGGCGGCGGGTTCGCCATCCTGTTCCTGGACCTCGACCGATTCAAGAATGTCAACGACTCCCTGGGGCATCCCTTCGGGGATCGTGTGCTCAAGCTCGTGGCCGAGCGCCTGCAGGGCTGCTTGCGCCAGTCCGACATGCTGTGCCGCCTCGGAGGCGACGAATTCGTCATCTATCTGCATGATGCGGACGCGGCCGTTGCCGAGAGCGTGGCGCGACGCGTGCAGGAAGAGATGCTGCGTCCCTTCATGCTCGATGAAATGGGGTTTTCCATCCAGTGCAGCATCGGCATATCGTTGTATCCGCAGGATGGGGATGCGCTCGACGACCTCATCAAGCATGCCGATACCGCCATGTACAGGGTCAAGGAGCGCGGTCGGGGCAGCTATGGCTTCTATCAGCCGCAGATGAACGCACACCTGCTGTCGCGCATGAAGATGGAGCATGCCATGCGCCAGGCGCTGGGCCATGGGCACATGGCGGTGCACTACCAGCCACAGGTGGACATGGCGACGGGGCGCATCGTGGGGGCCGAGGCGCTGGTGCGGTGGACGGATCCGGAGTTCGGCGTGGTGTCGCCGGGCACCTTCGTGCCGCTGGCGGAGGAGTCTGGCTACATCGTCACGCTGGGTGCATGGGTGATGGAGCAGGCCGTCAGGGAGGCCGCCCACTGGATGGGCAGCGGCACGCCCCTGGTGGTTTCGGTCAACGTCTCGGCGCTGGAGTTCCGGCAGGCGGGCTTCGTGGAGCGCATCTCTGCATTGCTGGCGCAGTACGGCCTGCCGGCGCGCTGGCTGGAACTGGAGCTGACGGAAACCGTCCTGCTGCAGGATGCCCAGGACATGCAGCAGGTGCTCGATGCCCTGACGCGACTGGGCGTGGGCCTGTCCATCGACGATTTTGGAACAGGGTATTCCAGCCTGGCCTATCTGAAGAAACTGACTATCCACCGGCTGAAGATCGACAAATCCTTCGTGGGCGGCCTGCCGGGCGACGAGGGCGATTGCGCCATTGTCCAGGCCATCGTCAGCATGGGGCGGGCCCTGCGCATCGGCGTGGTCGCGGAAGGGGTGGAGACGCAGGCGCAGCGCAAGGCGCTGCAGGGCATGGGCTGCGATTGCTACCAGGGGTTCCTGTGCGCGCCCGCCATGCCTGCGGCAGATTTTCGCGCCCGGATGGCGGAGCCCATGGCCGGGGCCAAGCGCGTTGCCAAAGCGGCTGTATGCCGCAGTCGCCGCGCCAAACGCTGAATCAAGAGGCGGTGCGCGCGGGAAGACAGGTGTCTGCGAATGCCAGCGGACCGGCATCCTGAACCGGGGGTTCAGGTGGGCGAGGGCAACCAGGCGTTGGGTTCATCTGACGCGAGATGATCACGCTCACCTGGCAATGTACCAAGCCCGTGCTCAATGAGCATTGGTTCAAGGAAATATAAAGCCCGCCAGCATCGCAGACGGTTTCATTGTAATGGCTGTGGCCGGGGCCGGCGGCCGTGGGCCTGCCGGCTACAACAGCCGCCCGTCGTCGCCGAGGGCTTCGTCCAGACGCAGCAGCAACTGCTGTATGCGCAGCTCCTGCGCAGGGGATTGCGAGGCATCCCCGGCACCCGCAGTGGCGGCGGACGTGACGGGCGCTGCGCTGCGCTGGGCCGTGGCAGCGGCCAGTTCGGCCGCTTCGCGGTCGGCGATCTCGAAGGCCAGATTGAGCGCGGCCAGCACGGCGATGCGCTCGCGCGCGCGAACCTTGCCGGCATCGCGGATGCGCGTCATGGCGGTGTCCACGCGCTCCACGGCTTCGAGCAGGCGCGACTCATGGCCGTCGGGGCAGGCCAGCAGATAGCTTTGCTGCAGGATCTGGACCTCGATCTGCTTCATGGCGCGTCTTTCGTCTCGGTGGGGGCTGCGGGAGCGGGTGTGGCAGGCAGGCGGTCGAGCAGCGCATCCACGCGCGCCCTGGCCGCCTGCAGGCGGGACTTCAGGGAGTCGCGCTCCTGCGTGAGCGCCGAGACCTGTTGCGCGAGCAGGGCGTTGGTGCGTTGCAGCTCTGTGTGGCGCAGCAGCAGCCGTTCGACACGCTCGGCGATCTGGTCGAGGGAAGGGGGGTGGTCCATACGCCGCCAATTGTAGGGACCGGCGTGCGATTGGGCATAAAATCGCCTCGTTGGTGCTCGCGGCGTGGTTCACATGCCGCAGTTCAACGGGAAGCAGGGAGGGGGCCTTCGCCATGAAGCACACCCCGAGCCTGCGCTGCCCCCGCAACGGTCAGCGGATGAGTCGCATGCCGGCTCCACTTTCATGCACATGCCACTGGGTGCCTTGAACAAGCGCCTGGGAAGGCCATGAAAGCTGCTCCGCCAGCCCGGATACCGGCCAACATGGTGGTCGTGCGCGCCAAGGCGCGTGCGGCCGTATCACCCAACGCTGGCGGGGAGGCTGGCACGGGTAACTTTGCTGACTCTGGTTCCCTATGATGAATCCGTTCCTTCGCGCTGGCGCATTGCGTCCTTCCGCGCTCGCCCTGGCCGCCCTGGCCGCCTGCGCCGTCCAGGCCCAGGAGGGCGCCGCCCCTGTCCTGAGTGATGTCGTGGTCACGGCCACGCGCACCGCGCAGCCGCTCACCGATGTCCTGGCCGACGTATCCATCGTCGACCGTGAAGCCATCGAGCAAAGCGGAGCCGCTGCCCTGGGCGACGTGCTGGCGCGCCTGCCGGGCATCGAGATGAGCCGCTCCGGCGGCCTGGGCGGCACCACCAGCATGTACGTGCGCGGCGCCGAGACACGCTTCACCGCCGTCTACATCGACGGCGTGCGCGTCGATTCGCAGGCCGGCTCGGGCGGCACGACCTGGGAGGCGATCCCGCTCGCGCAGATCGAGCGCATCGAGGTGCTGCGCGGCCCCGCCGCCGCCATCTACGGCTCCGATGCCGTGGCCGGCGTGGTCCAGATCTTCACCAGGAAGGGCGAGGCCGGCGTGGCGCCCTACGTGGGCGTGGGCGCGGGCACGCACGGCACCTACCGCGCCGAGGCCGGGGTGAGCGGCGCCAGCGGCGCGGTGGATTACGCCCTGGGCATCGCGCGCGAGACCAGCAAGGGCTTCAATGCCAAGAAGGACGGCAACCCCGACCGCGACGACTACCAGGGCACCTCCGCCAGCGGCCGCCTGGGCTGGCAGCTCAATACGGCGCACCGCCTGGAGGGCAACTTCCTCTACAACGACACCGACAGCGGCTACGACGTGAGCAAGACCGCCGACGACCGCAGCCTGCACCGCCTGCAGGGGCTAGGCCTGAACTGGCAGGCGCAGTGGAGCGGCAGCTACAAGACGCGCCTGTCCGTCACCGACTCGCGCGACCGCTACGAGACCAAGCCCTCGGCCTACTTCACCGACACCCGGCAGCGCGGCTACCTGTTCTTCAACGAACTGCGCGTGGGCGCGCACCAGTTCACGGCGGCGCTGGAGCGGCGCGAGGATGAACTGACCAACGCGAGCATCTCCAGCGGCACGCGCGACCGCGCCCAGAACGCGCTGGCGCTGGGCTGGGGCCTGCGCCTGGGCGCGCACACGGTGCAGCTGAACGCGCGCCATGACGAGGACAGCGAGTTCGGCGGCAAGACCACCGGCAGCGCCGCCTACGGCTACGCCTTCACGCCCAACTGGCGGGCCACCGCCTCGGCGGGCACGGCCTTCAAGGCGCCCACGCTGTACCAGCGCTTCAGCATGTATGGCGACGACACGCTGCGCCCAGAGACCAGCCGCAACGTGGAGCTGGGCCTGAAATGGGCCGAGCGCTCGAACAGCTTCTCGGCCACGCTGTACCGCAACAACGTGAGCAACCTGATCGACTGGCAGGGCAACACCGGCACCTGCGCCGGCAACTCCGGCCCCTACCCGGGCTGCTACGCCAACGTGGGCCGGGCGCGCTACGAGGGCCTGACGCTGGCGGGCGCGTACGGCCTGGGCGGCGTGCGGCTGCGCGGCTCGCTCGACCTGCAGAATCCCAAGAACCTCGACACCGGCAGGCAACTGGGCCGCCGTGCCAAGCAGCACGCCGTGCTGGGCGCCGACACGCTTCTCGCGGGCTGGACGCTGGGGGCCGAGGCGCAGATCTCGGGCAAGCGCTACGACAACAACAACGCCAACGCTCCCCGGCTGGGCGGCTACACGCTGTTCAACCTGTACGCCAGCACCCGCGTGGCGCGCGACTACCTCGTCTATGCCCGCCTGGACAACCTGGCCGACAAGAACTACGAGCTGGCGCGCAACTACGCGACGGCGGGCCGCACGTTCTTCGTGGGCGTGAAATGGGCTCCCGCCCACTGAGGCCGGCATGAGCCGCGACGCACGCTGCCCGGCCCTGGTCGTATCGGCCGCCGCCTCGGGGCAGGGCAAGACCACCGTAACGGCCGCCCTGGCGCGCCTGCACGCGCGCCAGGGGCGGCGCGTGCGCGTGTTCAAGTGCGGGCCCGACTACCTCGACCCGTACTGGCACCAGCTCGCCAGCGGCGCGCCGGTGGAGCAGCTCGACCTGTGGATGACCGGCCCCGCCGACTGCGCCGCGCGCCTGCACGCTGCCGCATGCGAGGCCGACCTGATCCTGGTCGAGGGCGTGATGGGCCTGTTCGACGGCGAGGACTGCGTGGCCGACTTGGCGCAGCGCTTCGGCATGCCCGTGCTCGCGGTGGTCGATGCCGGCGCCATGGGCGGCACGCTGGGCGCCATCGTCCACGGCCTGCGCCATTACCGCGAGGGCCTGCCCTGGGTCGGCGTGCTGGCCAACCGCGTGGTGGGCGAGCGCCATGCCGACATGCTGCGCGCCGGCCTGCGCGACGGCGCCGACTGGCTGGGCGCGCTGCCGCGCCTGTCGCTGGACGCGGATGGACGCACGCCGCTGCTGCCCGAGCGCCACCTGGGCCTGGTGAGCGCGCACGAGCTGCCCGACGCGCTGCAGCGCCTGGACGCCGCCGCCGACGCGCTGGCCGCCACGCCGCTGGGCCGGATGGACGCGCAGGACCTGCAGCGCTTCGCCGCTGACTTCCCTGTGCCGCCCGCGTGCGCGCCGGTGCCGCCGCTGCTCGCGGGCCGCACCGTGGCCGTGGCGCGCGATGCGGCGTTCTGCTTCATCTACCCGGGCAACGTGCAGACGCTGCAACAGCTGGGCGCGCGCGTGGCGTTCTTCTCGCCGCTGCAGGATGCCGCGCTGCCGCCGTGCGACGCCGTCTGGCTGCCCGGCGGCTACCCGGAACTGCACGCCGGGGCGCTGGCCGCCAACGGCGCGTTCCAGGCCAGCCTGCGTGCGCACGTGCAGGCGGGCAAGCCGCTGTGGGCCGAGTGCGGCGGCATGATGGCGCTGTGCGAATCCATCATCCTGCACGACGGCCGCACCGTGCCCCTGTGGGGCCTGCTGCCCGGCCGCGTGGCCATGCAGCGGCGCCTGGCCGCGCTGGGGCCGCAGCAGCTGGCGCTGGCGCAGGGCTGCCTGCGCGGGCACACCTTCCACTACTCGGTGTGCGACAGCACGGCTCCTGTCGATGCGCGCACCGCGCGCCCGGGGCAGGGTGCCGCGCCGGGCGAGGGCGAGGCCGTGTACCGCGTGGGCGGCCTGCGGGCGAGCTACTTCCATGCCTGGTTCGCGTCCAGCCCGCGCGCCACGGCGGCCCTGTTCGGCGTGGAGGACGCATGAACGCCATTGCGCGCAGCGAGCTGATCCTGGGCGGCCAGAAAAGCGGCAAGTCGCGCCGCGCCGAGCTGCTCGCGCGCCAGTGGCTGGCGCAGTCGCCCGCGCACCGCGCGCTGCTCGTCGCCACCGGCCAGCCGTGGGACGACGAGATGCGCGCGCGCATCGCGCGCCACCAGCGCGAACGCGCCCAGCGCGTGCCGGGCCTGGCGACCGTGGAGGAACCGCGCGACCTGGCCGCCGCGCTCGCGCGCCACGGCGCGCCCGGCACGCTGCTCGTCATCGACTGCCTGACCCTGTGGCTCACCAACTGGCTCATGCCCGCCAGCGCGCCGGAATATGAGCCAAATCAGCCTCCAGGGCAGGACTGGCAAGCGCAGGCAGCTCTTTTTCTGGAAGCAATCCGGCAGACCCCCGGGCCCGTGGTACTGGTGGGCAACGAAATCGGCCTGGGCGTCATACCGCTGGGGCGCGAGGTGCGCGCCTTCGTCGATGCGCTGGGCACGCTCAACCAGCAGGCGGCCCAGGCCTGCGCGCGCGTTACGCTGATGGCCGCCGGATTGCCGCTATTCCTCAAGAACCCATGAAACCCACACCCGTGCGCCGCATCCTCTGGGTGCTTGCCATCCTCGTCCTGCTGGGCCTGCTCATGGCCGGCCTGGCGCAGGCGCAGCCCATACAGATCACCGACGACCGGGGCAAGGTGCTGCGCTTCGATGCGCCGCCGCGGCGCATCGTGAGCCTGCTGCCCTCGCTGACCGAGAGCGTATGCGAGCTGCAGCACTGCGAGCGCCTGGTGGGCGTGGACCGCTACTCCAACTGGCCCGGCTTCGTGCGCACGCTGCCGCAGGTGGGCGGCGGGCTCGATCCCAACATCGAGGCCGTCGTCGCGCTGCGGCCCGACGTGGTGCTGCTGTCGGTCAGCAGCCGCGTGAGCGACCGCCTGGAGGCGCTGGGCCTGAAGGTCGCGGCGCTGGAGCCCAAGAACCATGCCGACGTGCGCCGCGTGCTCGGCGTGGTGGGCGACCTGCTGGGCGTGCCGCCGCAGCAGGGCGCGCAGCGCGTGTGGCGCGAGATCGACGCCGCCGTGTCGGCCGCGGCGCAGTCGCTGCCCGCGCGCGCGCGCGGCGTGCGCGTGTACTTCGAGGTCAGCCGCGGCCCGTACGCGGCGGGCGGCTCCTCGTTCATCGGCGAGACCCTGGCGCGCATGGGCGTGCGCAACGTGGTGTCCGACGCGCTGGGGCCGTTCCCGCGCCTGAGCCCCGAATTCGTGCTGCGCGCGCAGCCCGACCTGGTCATGATCTCCAACCGCACGGGGCAGCCGCAGGCGCTGTACCCGGGCTGGCAGAACATGGCCGCCGTGAAGGCCGGGCGGCTGTGCGAGTTCGGCCCCGAGCAGTCCGACGTGCTGATCCGCCCCGGCCCGCGCATGGCCGAGGCCGCGCGCATCATGGCCGGCTGCCTGTCGGAGAAATTCCCATGAGCGCCGTGATGCCCCCTGCGACGCTGGCCGCCGCCCCGGCCGCAGGCCAGCGCCGCGCGCTGTGGCTGGCGCTGTGGCTGCTGCTGGCCAGCGGCGCCCTGCTGGTGCTGGGCGCCAGCGTGGGCAGCACGGGCTTCGACAGCGTGCTGCACGCGGGCCAGGACCCGCTGGCGCGCCAGATCGTGTGGGACATCCGCCTGCCGCGCACCCTGGGCGCGTGGCTGGCGGGCGCGCTGCTGGGGCTGGCGGGCGCCATTGCGCAGGGGCTGTTCCGCAACCCGCTGGCCGACCCGTACCTGCTGGGCAGCGCATCGGGCGCGGCGCTGGGCGGCGCCGTGGCCATGGCCATGCTGGGCGTGTCGCCCACCACCGCGAGCTGGCTCGCGGGCCTGGGCGTCACCGGCGCGGCCTTCATCGGCGCGGCCGGGGCCGTGCTGCTCACCCTGGTGCTGGCGCGCGGCGTGCAGCACACGCTGCGCCTGCTGCTGGCGGGCGTGATCGTGGGCGTGGTGCTCAGCGCCGCGCGCGACCTGATCCAGGTGGCCAAGCCGCAGATCCTCGAATCCATGCAGGTCTTCACCATGGGCAGCTCGGCCTTCGTCGGCTGGCAGGCCTGCGTCCTGATGGCGGGCAGCTGGCTGCTCTGCGCGGGCGCGGCCTGGGCGCTGTCGCGCCTGCTCGACGGTCTGATGCTGGGCGAGGCCACCGCCGCCAGCCTGGGCCTGCCGCTGGCGCCCATGCGCGCGGGCCTGGTGCTGGCCATGGCGCTGGCCACCGGCACGGCGGTGGCGCACACCGGGCTTATCGCCTTCGTGGGGCTGGCGGCGCCGCACCTGGTGCGCTCCATCGTGCGCGTCACGCACCAGCGGCACGTGTGGCTGTCCAGCCTGATGGGCGCGGTGCTGCTGCTGGCGGCCGACATCCTGGCGCGCTGGCTCATCGCGCCGCAGGAGCTGCCCGTGGGCGTGCTCACCGCGGCGCTGGGCGGCAGCTACCTGCTGTGGCTCATGCACCGGCGCACGCTGGCGGTTTCACTATGAAAAAAATAGCTGTCAGCGCCCGCCAGATAAGCGCCAGCATGCAAAACCATGCCATATTGCACGGCATAGACCTGGATCTGCCGCAGGGCCGCTGGACCAGCGTGGTCGGCCCCAACGGCGCGGGCAAGTCCACGCTGCTCAAGGCGCTGGCCGGCCTGCTGCGCCACGCGCGCGTGCAGGGCCAGGTGGCGCTGCTGGGCCGTCCGCTGGCGGACATTCCGGCGCGCGAGCGTGCGCGCCAGCTCGCCTGGATGGGCCAGAACGAATCCGCCGCCGAAGACCTGCCCGCCTACGACATCGCCATGCTGGGCCGCCTGCCGCACCGCCCGTGGATGGCGCCGCCCTCCGGCGCCGACCACGCCGCCGTGCAGGCTGCGCTGCGCACCACCCAGGCCTGGGACTGGCGCGACCGGCCGCTGTCGCAGCTCTCGGGTGGCGAGCGCCAGCGCGTGCTGCTGGCGCGCGCGCTGGCGGTGCAGGCGCGCGTCACCTTCATGGACGAGCCGCTGGCCAACCTCGACCCGCCGCACCAGACCGACTGGCTGCACACCGTGCGCAGCTTGGTGGCCGCGGGCGGCACCGTGGTCAGCGTGCTGCACGAAATCTCCATCGCGCTGCAGGCCGACGACATGCTCATCATGGCCGCGGGCCGCATCGCGCACCACGGGCCCTGCCAGGACGGCGCCACCCACGCCGCTCTGGAGCAGGTGTTCGAGCGCCGCATCCAGGTGCGCCAGATCGACGGTATGTGGATGGCGCTGCCGCGCGTCTGACCCTTTTTCAGAAAGCTTCTTCCATGCAGATCGAAACCCCACCCTCCGACAAGCCCTACGACAAGGCCGAGGGCGAGCGCCGCGGCCTCGTCATCGTCAACACCGGCGACGGCAAGGGCAAGAGCACGGCGGCCTTCGGCCTGGCGTTCCGCGCCACGGGCCGGGGCAAGGCCGTGAAGGTGTACCAGTTCATGAAGGTGCCCAGCGCGCGCTTCGGCGAGCACCGCCTGGCCGAGCAGGTGGGCCTGCCCGTCGAGGGCCTGGGCGACGGCTTTTCCTGGAAAAGCAAGGACCTGGACCACTCCGCCCAGCTCGCGCGCGACGGCTGGGCCAGGGCCCGCGCGGACATCCTCTCGGGCGAGTACTTCCTGGTGGTGCTCGACGAGATCACCTACCCGCTGATCTACGGCTGGCTGCCGCTGCAGGAGGTGCTCGACACCCTGGCCGCGCGCCCGAAGGACGTGCACGTGTGCCTCACGGGCCGCCGCTGCCCGCAGGAGATCGTCGACGTGGCCGACACGGTGACCGAGATGAAGCTTGTCAAGCATGCCTTCCAGGCCGGCGTGCCCGCGCAGCGCGGCATCGAGGATTGAATTTTGATAGCTGGTGGCGCTTGCTGAGCAAGGGCTAGAGCCGTTTTTCGCTGAAAACCGGTACGCATAGAATGGAGCGCCTCGCCACCCGTCCAGGAACCGCGCCATGCCTCTGCTGTACTGCCACCTGCCCACGCCGCTGGGAGAGATGCTGGCCATCGCCAGCGGCCAGGGCCTGTGCCTGCTCGAATTCGTCGGCCAGAAGGGCGTGGGGCGCGAGCAGGCCCAGGTCGAGGCGGCGCGCGGCGGCCCGGCGCGCGAGGGCATGAACGCCATCCTGGAGCAGACCCGCGCCGAGCTGGCCGGGTATTTCGCCGGGCAGCGCCAGGCGTTCGGCGTGCCGCTGGACCTGGTCGGCACGCCGTTCCAGAACGATGCCTGGCGGGCCCTGTGCGCCATTCCCTACGGCCAGACGCGCAGCTACGCTGAACAGGCCCGCGCCATCGGCCGCCCCACGGCCACGCGCGCGGTGGCGGCGGCCAACGGGCAGAACAAGGTCTCGATCATCGTGCCCTGCCACCGCGTGATCGGCAGCGACGGCAGCCTCACCGGCTTCGGCGGCGGCCTGCCGCGCAAGCAGGCGCTGCTGGCGCTGGAGGGCGGGGGAATGCTGTTTTAGCTCTTGCGCTGCAGCAGCCGGACATGCATGGGGCGCACGAAGCGCGCGCCCTGCGGCGTGCAGTGGGGCGCGAAGGCCGCCGCCACGCGCGCCTGCAGGGCGTCGTCGATGCGGTGGTCGGCGAAGGTCGGGCGCATCATGCGCCGCTCGAAATCGGCGAAGTCGCTGAACTCCACGGGCATGTCGAAGCGCCGCTGCGCCGCCTCGCGCCAGGGCCCGGCGCTGGCGGCCAGCGCGCGGTCCACGGCCGCCTGCGCGGCGGCGCGCACCACGCCCTCGTCGTTGTACAGCCGCGTGACCTCATTGAGCGGCCCGGCGAAGACGGGCTCGGACACGTACAGATACCCGCCGGGGCGCAAGACCCGCGCCACCTCGGCCAGCGCCCGGTCCATGGCATCCAGCGGCACGTGGTGCAGCGACTTGAGCATCAGCGCCAGGTCGAACTGCGCGTCCTCGCAGGGAATGTCCTGCGCGCCGGCGGCCATGAAGCGCATGCCGGCGGGCGGGTCCTGCAGGTTGCGCGCGTGCTGGATGGCGTCCACCTCCAGCCCCAGGTAGCGCAGGCCGGGCCAGCGCTGCAGCATCTGCCGCGCCATGCGCGCCGCGCCGCAGCCCAGCTCGATGACCTGCGGGCCGGGCGCGGGCACCAGTTCGGCGAGGATGTCGATTTCGTCGTTGACCAGGCGTGTCATGGCGCGAAAGGGGGGGATGGCGGAGACTGTGAGAAATTTACTCACTGTTCCACAAGCTCAATTAAATCAATGACTTAGGTGTGGTCGTGTTTCGAATTATGGCACACCCAGATGGCGCACGTTTGAACGCTTCTAACGTTCAACGTGAGGGTCTTGCTGATGCCGCATGTGCGCTCTTTGGTGCTCAGTGGAGCGAGTCACTGCGAGCTGGCTGCACGAGCCCTCTTATGCCGTGAAGAGCGGGTAACGGCCCTTGCACGACTGGTATTACCGGACCTGAAAGAACAGAGTTCTGTACCCAAAAATCTATTTTTAAATGATTTCTCGTTTAAAAACACATTTTTCGATGTTGTATTTTTTAAAAAGTCAACTTTCCTGTTGATATTTTTGGCGACATCTTTAAAATGACTTCACAAGACATCAAAACCAATCGAACTTGATCCGATCCCGTGTCAATAGAGGCTCGGGACAGATTGGAGAAATGATGCTTGAATATCACGATGAATTTAATAAGCTGACACCCGCAGAACAAACTGGCCGCCGCATAGCTATCTTCCATGAGTTTGAGTTTGATGTAGATTTGACATGGGAGAGTTGCAGTGCAAAGTCGATACTACAAGCTGTAACTCAGTCTTTGCATTGGCCTTCAATCAGTCGGCAACTGGAGGCGCAGAAAATCGACGAACTCGAGTGTTTACAAGGCATTCAGTTTTGGTTAGACATGCGCGTAGATGCCGAACCTTGGGCTGAAAAATTGGCGCTCCGGTGCTTCGAGTGTTACAAGGGTGATGTCGATTCTATGGCGACTGACCAGAACCGTGTCGATTGCTGGATAAATGCTGAGAGTGAAGAGGACGAGGAACTTTGGAATGTTCGATGCAAGAATCCACTTTTCTATGGTGAAATCTGTTTCGAATTGCAAAGAAATCTTTACAGGATGGTTCGGAAAGCTCAGTGCAGGCCTTCCGATAATAACGCCTTAATGAGAAAAGCCCCATCCAGAATTATCTGAATGAGGCTCTAATATCTCATTTGGCGGAGAGCCAGGGATTCGAACCCTGGAACCCTTGCGGGTTGCCGGTTTTCAAGACCGGTGCAATCGACCACTCTGCCAGCTCTCCGAAGCGGCGATTGTATCTGCTGCGGCGTGGATCTTGAGTTCTTATGACCAGCGGACGACCTGACCTTCATCACTTTGGGGCGCTGGCGCTGGCAAATTGGTGTTGTGAAACGCTGGTGACTACACGTTGTGCACGGGGGAGAGGGCTCAACACCCCGCGACCGTGCACAACGGCACCGAGCGGGAAGTTCAAAGGTGCAGCGCCGGGTGGTACGACGGGAGGCGCGAACGGGGGCGGATGCTGTCTGCGCCTAAGTCCAGTCGTGCAGCGGCGAACAGCATTCGTCCGCAGCGCCCTAAGCGACGGGCTGGCTCCAACGTCCAGAAATCGCATGGGCAAACCACGGCCCCCTACGATCTTCGTGGGTAGGGGGGTGTTTTGCCCATCGCTCAAGACTTCACCAACATCCAGTAACGGACTTCAAGGTGTTCATGCGCTCGGAGAAGATGCTGTGTGGGCGCTGGCCTCGATGAGTGGTACTGAATAAATAAATACAAGAGCTGTATTTGATCTAGCCAATCTGGCGTCTATGAACCACATCATCATGACCAATCAAATCGTTTTTGAATCACAGGAGCAGCACTTGGCGCATCACATTGGGTCCGTCCCGGACGTCCTCCACGCCGACGCATTGACTCAGGACCTGAGCGGCCACGTCCTGACATCACCCAGTGCTGAGCTGGCGGGGTATATGAGTGCCATGGAGGACGTGGACGCGGCCCTCTTAGCGGACATTGCCTCCGCGCGCTGTGCACTCTATCCGCTGGCATTTACCCACAGCGAAGCAGCCATTCGCTCATCCGAAGTCGGCGCACTGGTGGGCGTCGTCAAGCACATGTCAGAAGAAATGAGCTGGCCACGGCCTATTTGCCATGCAGCGCTCGTTTCAACCGAAGATATCAACGGAGTGGTGCGGCCCTACATTGCGCCGCAAGGACGGCCACCCTACGCAGCCAGTGACGATTCATTGGTGGTTATCCTGCCGCAGGAGCTGGGTAACTTGGAAATGCTGGAAGCTCTGGCTGGCAGCACACCAGGGGCATTCAACCATTTGGATGTGAGTTGCCAGGCAAACACCGCCTACTTGGGCTGGGTGGCACGCAGAGATGCTGACCAGCATGCGACGGAGGTGTGGCTACAGCTTGACCGCCATATCGGGAGGCTTGTGGATTCCGCGTGCAACGAAGGGAGACTTATCCCCATTGCATGGGTGGGAGTCAGTCATGTTGTGGTGGGAGGTTGGGCGCCAAACCTGTACGCGGCCCTGCACTGCTCATTGGCAAAGATGATTGAAGAAGACCATGATGCAACCGTAGAGTTTGGACCAACCGAGTTGTGCCATGCCGCCGAGGCAGCAGCGGCCATCGGACCAAAGCCTTGGCAGCATGATATTTGGCCCGAGACTGAGTACTCCTCGGTTGTGCAGGCCGAAATTGTCGATTTCCGGTCTTCGTGATCGGCAGTTGCGAGGGCCCCTCGGGGCCCTCATTTCATTGCTGCAAGTGCGGAAGCATGACATCCAACCAGAGATTTCCATGAACCCGCTCGCCAGGCACCAAGCTGGGAGAGACCGGCAGCAAGGTCACATCCACCAGCTGCAACTGGCTCTCAGTCAGTTCCCCCGCACGAAAAGCCTTGAGAAACGTGCCCGCCAGGTGGCGCAAGGCATCGGTGTTCGTTGAGACCACATGGACCTTGCGCAACCAGTGCTCGGGGGCCAACTGCGTCATTGCTTCTTGGTCCAGGTGCTGAGCACAAAACCGGACGATTGCCTCGCGCCCTTTCGCAGCTTTCCAACTGTTCTCTACCTCCAAAAACGAGGCGTCGCCTCCCTCGTAGAGGATGAGACCATCCGAAACCTTTCCACCGAGAACGCGAACCGCAGCTCGGTCGGTGGCAATCTCATGCTCTGTGACGACTTCGCAGCCTTGCTGGATGGCGTCGATTAACACCCAGTTCGAGCAGGCTCGGTGCACCGCGTTGCCCAGCGTCATGCTCTGGCCGCTCGCAGCCTCGGCGCCTGTCATCTCTCGCAGCAAGCGTGCCCCCTTGGCTGAGAGCAGGAATGCGTCGGTGCCTGCGCCTGGGAGCGCACGCTTGATGACGAGGCCATCCTCCTGCATGGCCTTCAACGTACGGCGAGCCATTTGCCAGCCCTGCGCGGCCGATGCCCAACCCAGAGCAGCCGCCATGCGTGAAGTTAGCCATCCGAACCGGTATATCCAGTGCAGCAGGTTTGTACGGGAGCGCTCGCCAATCAGGCGTTTGTCGAGCGGAAGTTCGCCCACGTCGTCGCTTGGCGTCGGCTCCATGGCGGCCAGCTCGAAATGGGTCATTGTTGTGTCGTTCATTGGTAGCTCCTTGTGTTGTTGCATGAACACACCCTTGTGTTCATGCAACGTGTAGCTACGTACACCTCACGACACCCGTCGGATCAGACGCCTGATCCGACTCAATCGAGAAGACCGCCTATCGCCCCCTTTCCGCCTCTGGACGAGGCGCCGGTGTCTGCGTGCCTAGGAGCACCCCACGGCTCAATACCGCGCCCCCTTGTCCTCTTCGAGGCCGGGGCAAGGGGGGAAATCCGTTTTCGGTGGCAACACATGCCCCCGATAACGCGTGGCTGGACGCCACGGCCTGCGGCTCTTTCCCCCCTTGCCCCGTGTCACCGACCGGCATATTGGATCCACTCCATGATCGGCATATAGGCGCCACCCGCTGACCGGCGTAATGGAGCCAGGGCGTGATCGCCGTATTGGAGCCAGTCTCGGATCGGCGTAATGAGGCCAC
>NZ_JBTNEH010000028.1:0-52674 GCF_054512775.1 Alicycliphilus sp. T452 | reverse complement strand
CAGCACCTGGCGGGCATGAAGGACAGCAAGGTGATCGTGGCCATCAACAAGGACCCGGAGGCGCCGATCTTCGGCGTGGCCGACTACGGGCTGGAGGCCGATCTGTTCCAGGCCGTGCCGGAGCTGGTCAAGGCGCTGTAGGCCGCCATGCCGGCATGAGGGCATCGCTTGCGATGCCCTTTTTTTCACCCCGTTAGTACCGTATTCGAGTTGGAGTCGATCCCATGAGCTACACCGCCCCCGTCAAGGACATGCTGTTCGCCATCGAGCATCTGGCGCGCATCGACCAGATCGCGCAAATCCCCGGCTTCGAGGACGCCGGCCTGGAGACGGCCGCCGCCGTGCTGGAGGAGTGCGCGAAGTTCAACGAGGGCGTGGTCGCGCCGCTCAACGTGGAAGGCGACAAGAACCCCTCGTCCTGGAAGGACGGCCAGGTCACCACCACGCCGGGCTTCAAGCAGGCATTCGCCCAGTTCGCAGAGGGCGGCTGGCAGGGCCTGCAGCACCCGGCGGACTTCGGCGGCCAGGGCCTGCCCAAGACCATTGGCGCGGCCTGCGGCGAAATGCTCAACAGCGCCAACCTGAGCTTCGCGCTGTGCCCGCTGCTGACCGACGGCGCCATCGAGGCGCTGCTCACCGCGGGCAGCGACGCGCTCAAGGCCACCTATCTGGAGAAGCTGATCTCCGGCCAGTGGACCGGCACCATGAACCTCACCGAGCCCCAGGCGGGCTCGGACCTGGCCCTGGTGCGCACCCGCGCCGAGCCACAGGCGGACGGCACGTACAAGGTCTTCGGCACCAAGATCTTCATCACCTACGGCGAGCACGACATGGCCGAGAACATCGTGCACCTGGTGCTCGCGCGCGTGGCGGGCGCGCCCGAGGGCGTCAAGGGCATCAGCCTGTTCGTGGTGCCCAAGTTCATGGTCGATGCCAATGGCAGCCTGGGCGCGCGCAACGACGTGCACTGCGTGAGCATCGAGCACAAGCTCGGCATCAAGGCATCGCCCACGGCCGTGCTGCAGTTCGGCGACCATGGCGGCGCCGTCGGCTACCTGGTGGGCGAGGAGAACCGCGGCCTCGAATACATGTTCATCATGATGAACGCGGCGCGCTACGCCGTGGGCGTGCAGGGCATCGCGGTGGCCGAGCGCGCCTACCAGAAGGCCGTGCAGTACGCCAAGGACCGCGTGCAGAGCCGCCCGGTGGATGGCAGCGTCGCGGGCAGCGCGGCCATCATCCACCACCCCGACGTGCGCCGCATGCTCATGACCATGCGCGCCTATACCGAGGGCTGCCGCGGCATGGCGAGCGCGGCCGCCGCGGCCTACGACGCCGCGCACCACCACCCCGACGCGCAGGTCCGCAAGGACAACGCCGCGTTCTACGAATTCATGGTGCCGCTCGTGAAGGGCTACAGCACCGAGATGAGCCTGGAGGTCACGTCCCTGGGCGTGCAGGTGCATGGCGGCATGGGCTTCATCGAGGAAACCGGCGCCGCCCAGTACTACCGCGACGCGCGCATCCTGACCATCTACGAGGGCACGACCGCCATCCAGGCCAACGACCTCGTGGGCCGCAAGACCGCGCGCGACGGCGGCCAGATGGCCAAGGCCGTCGCCGCGCAGATCGAGAAGACGGAAGGCGAGCTGATCGCCAGCGGCACGGCCGACGCCCAGGCCGTGGCGCGGCGCCTGGGCGCGGCGCGCCAGGCGTTCCTCGATGCGGTGGACTTCATCGCCGGCGGCGCCAAGGCGCACCCCAACGACGTGTACGCGGGCAGCGTGCCCTACCTGATGCTGGCGGGCAACCTGGTGGCCGGCTGGCAGCTGGCGCGCGCGCTGCTGGTGGCGCAGGATCTGTCGTCCAAGGGACAGGACGCGGCTTTCATGCAGGCCAAGATCGCCACCGCGCGCTTCTATGCCGAGCACATCCTGGTGAAGGCGCCAGGACAGCGCGACGCCATCGTCGAGGGCGCGGCCAGCGTCGCGGCGCTGGCGCTCGAGGCGTTCTGACCTTTACTTGACTCTTGATAGCTGCCAGCGCTTGCTGCACAAGCGCTGGAGCCCTTTTTTACGATGGAGAATGCCCGCATGTCCAAGCTGCCGCCGGCCCTGCAAAAACTCTCGCTGCCCGTGATCGGCTCGCCGCTGTTCATCATCAGCAACCCCCGGCTCGTGATCGAGCAGTGCAAGGCCGGCATCGTGGGCTCCATGCCCGCGCTCAATGCGCGCCCGGCCTCGCAGCTGGGCGACTGGCTGGCCGAGATCACCGAGACGCTCGCGGCCTGGGACAAGGCGCACCCCGAGCAGCCCTCGGCGCCGTTCGCCATCAACCAGATCGTGCACAAGAGCAACGACCGGCTGGAGCACGACATGCAGGTCTGCGCCAGGTACAAGGTACCCATCGTCATCACCAGCCTGGGCGCGCGCGAGGACGTGAACCAGGCCGTGCACGGCTGGGGCGGCATCGTGCTGCACGACATCATCAACAACAAGTTCGCGCGCAAGGCCATCGAGAAGGGCGCCGACGGCCTGATCGCCGTGGCGGCCGGCGCGGGCGGCCATGCGGGCGTGAAGAGCCCGTTCGCGCTGGTGCAGGAGATCCGCACCTGGTTCGACGGCCCGCTGGCGCTGTCGGGCTCCATCGCCTCGGGCGGCGCCATCCTCGCGGCGCAGGCCATGGGAGCGGACTTCGCCTACATCGGCTCGGCCTTCATCGCCACCGACGAGGCGCGCGCCGCCGAGGCCTACAAGCAGGCCATCGTGGAATGCACCTCCGACGACATCGTCTACAGCAACCTGTTCACGGGCGTGCACGGCAACTACCTTGCGCCCTCCATCCGCGCGGCGGGGCTGGACCCGGACAACCTGCCCGAGTCCGACCCGAGCAAGATGAACTTCGGCGGCGACGCCAAGAAGGCCTGGAAGGACATCTGGGGCTGCGGGCAGGGCATCGGCAGCATCTCGGAGATCGCGTCGGCGGCCGAACTCATCGCGCGCCTGCGCCGCGAATACCAGGAGGCGCGTCAACGCCTGGCGCTGGGCTGACGTTGACTATGGAGTGCCGGGCATCGCCGGTCCCGCATCCCGAGCGCCTCGGACTCCCACCGCCCCATGACCCAGGTTCACCGCAGCGCCCTGATCGATTGCACCAAGGGGCTGGCCTGCGCCGCCATCGTCTGGCACCACCTGGCGTTCTACGGCCCCATGTCCGACGTGGCGCGCCAGGCCATGCCCGAGGTGATCGACTGGCTCGACGAATACGCGCGCATGGCCGTGCAGGTGTTCCTGGTGCTCGGCGGCTTCCTGGCCGCGGCCAGCCTGGCGCCCCGGGGGCATGCGCGTTTCGATGACCCCTGGCCCCGCAACGCGCGGCGCTTCGTGCGCCTGGTCGTGCCCTATGCCGTGGCGCTGGTGGTGGCCATCGTGGTGCAGGCGGCCGTGCGGCCCTGGTTCGACCATCCATCGGTCTCGGACGACCCCACCCTGTGGCAGCTGCTGGCCCATGCCCTGCTGCTGCACGGCGTGCTCGGCGAGGAATCGCTCTCGGCCGGCGTGTGGTACGTCGCCATCGACTTCCAGCTGTTCGCGCTGACCACCTTGCTGCTGGCCGGCGTGACCCGGCTGGCCGCGGCGCTGCGCATGCGCTGGGGCGGCCGCGCGCTGGCGCGCTGCTGGCCCTGGGCGATGAGCGGGGGGCAGGCCCTGGTGGTGGCCGGCGTGGCGGCGTCGCTGCTGCACTTCAACCTGGACGCGCAGTGGGACGTGTGGGCCGTGTACTTCTTCGGCGCCTACGGGCTCGGCATGCTGGCCTTCTGGGCCGTGCAATCGCCCCGGGCCGTGGGCGCCTGGAGCTGGGCCCTGCTGATGGCGGCCCTGGTGCTGGCGGCGCTCACGCTGGAGTGGCGGCCGCGCATCGCCCTGGCCGGCGCCACGGCACTGGCGCTGGTGGTCGCCCTGCGCACGCCCGCCCTGGCGCGCTGGACGGGCTGGGGGCCGCTCAACCGGCTGGGGCGGATCTCGTACTCGGTCTTCCTCGTGCACTTCCCGGTGTGCCTGCTCGTCAATGCCGTGGAAAGCCATTTCTGGCCGCAGTCCGTTGCCGCGGCCGAGGCGGGCATGGTGCTGGCGTTCGCCCTGTCCATTGCCGCGGGCCATCTGCTGTACGAGCGCGTGGAGCGCCATGTGCCCACCTGGCAGGCGGCGCTGCGCTGGCAGGCAGGGCTCGTGGGCACGGGCCTGCTGACGGCCCTGCTGGCCGGCCTCAAGTAAAAAAAAAGCAGCCCGCGCGGGCTGCCTGGGCGGCCGAGGGATGAAAAGGGCTCAGCGGTGCAGCTCGCCCGCGTTCTCGGGCTGGAATTCGATACCGTCCACGCGCACCGTGACCTGCCCCGTGGGGCTGGGCATCTGGAATTCGTCGCCTACGGCGAGGCCCAGCAGCGCGATGCCCACCGGGGCGAAGATCGACACCTTGTCGCCGGAGCCGTCCATCTCCTTGGGGTAGACCAGCGTCAGCGTATTGGTCTTGCCGGACTCCAGCATGGTGAAGCGCACGGTGGAGTTCATGGTCACCACGTTGGGCGGCATGTCCTTGGGGTCTAACACGTCGGCGCGGTCAAGCTCCGCCTCCAGCGCGTCGCGGCCGGGAAACGGCGCCGTCTGCTTCTCCAGCAGGGCTTCTATGCGCTCCATGTCCAGGGACGACAGGATGATGTGGGGTTTGCGCTGCATGGTATGACTCCCAGGTAAGTGGCCGCCGGCGGTTCGGCGCTGCTCAAACGGACAAAAGCCCGGGCAACGGGGTTGTCCGGGCCAAGGCATGTTTCTGGAGCACCATCTTGGTGCGATGCAGCATTGTGCGGCGCGGGCCGGGCTTTGCCAAGTGATCTCGCACGCGCCCGGTGTGAATTACGCGGCATTTGCCAGATGGGCGGAAATCGCTTAGAGCCTGTTCTTGCAAAGATAACTGTATGTTTGTACAGTTATCGGCATGCATGAAGACGGCATCCCTACGCTTCCCCTGCAGGCCATCAAGGGGCGCGGCGCGGCAAGCCGCATGGCGCACCGGTTCGCCCGCGACGCGCGCGATGCCTTCGACGATGGCTGGGGCGAACAGGCCGACGGCGCCGGGCCCGCGGCCGCGCCGCGCACCCAGGTGATCTGGGAGGACGCGCGCAGCGCCCTGTGCTCCAACGACTCGCCCGACATCTTCTTCGAGCAGTCCGTGAACCCCTACCGCGGCTGCGAGCATGGCTGCGTGTACTGCTACGCGCGGCCCACGCACGGCTATCTCGGCCTCTCGCCGGGCCTGGACTTCGAGACCCGCATCATCGCCAAGCGCAACATCGCCGCGCTGCTGCGCGCCGAGCTGGCGCGCGCGGGCCACCGGCCGTCCGTCGTCAACATCGGCTCGGCCACCGACTGCTACCAGCCCGTGGAGCGCGAACTGCTTCTGACGCGCGCGGTGATCGAGGTGATGCGCGATGCGCGCCACCCGTTCGCGCTGGTCACCAAGAGCAGCGGCGTGGAGCGCGACCTGGACCTGCTGGCCCCGCTGGCGCGCGAGCGGCTCGCCATGGCCTGCGTGACCATCACCACGCTGGACCCGGCCCTGGCGCGCGTGCTGGAGCCGCGCGCCGCCGCGCCGCACCGGCGGCTGCGCACCATACGGGCCCTGGCCGAAGCTGGCGTGCCCGTGGGCGTGAGCGTGGCGCCGCAGATCCCGTTCATCACCGAGGACATGGAGCAGGTGCTGGCCGCCGCGCGCGACGCGGGTGCCACCTCGGCCTTCTACACCGTGATCCGCCTGCCGTGGGAGCTCAACCCGCTGATGCGCGAATGGCTGCAACTGCACTACCCGCAGCGCGCCGGGCGCGTGCTGGCGCGCATCCAGGACCTGCACGGCATCGCCGAGGCCGACCGGCGCGCCGGCAAGGCCTACGACAGCCGCCGCGGCACCCGCATGAAGGGCACGGGCCTGTGGGCCGACCTGCTGCGCCAGCGCTTCGAGAAGGCCTGTGCGCGCCTGGGCCTGAACCGCCAGCGCACCGTGCTGGACCTGTCGCAGTACCGCCCGGCGCTGGCGCGGGGCCAGGGCGTGCTGTTCTAGCCGGCGAAGTCGGCCAGCACCTGCAGCACGCTGGATACGGCCCGGCCGGGTTCCGGCGAATACCGGTGCGCCACGGCCATGGGCCGCATCAGCGGGGGGTGCAGATGGCGTATCTGCACGTCTGGCGAGTGCTGCTCGTCCCTGACCTCCTCCAGCGGCAGGATGGCGGCGCTCTGGCTGGCCGCGGCCAGGCTCTTGAGCGCGCCGGGGTAGCTCAGGGCCAGATAGGGGCGCGGATTGAACCCGGCCTGGCCGAACCACGCGGCGATGAGGCCGTGCATCTGTGTCGCGGGGGCGAAGGACGCCCAGCGGCGGCCCGCAAGCCATTCGGGCGTCACCCGTTCCGGCGCGCCCCAGGACGCGGGGAGGAGCGCCACCATCAAGTCGTTGCGCCAGGGCGTCAGGCGGATTCCCGCGACCGCCGGCTGGGGGCTGGCGACGATGCCGATGTCGAGCGTGCCGGCCTTCAGGCGCAGCATGGCGTCGGCCGATCCCACGGCCTCCAGCCTGACCTCCACCCCCGGGCTTTGCCGGCTCAGCGCTTCGAGCATCATGGGCAGCAGCCGGGTGCTGACGCCGGCCGAGACGCCCACCTTCACGAGGCCATCGAGCCCCGTGGCGCGGCGCCGGACCAGCTCGACCAGGTCGTCGCTGGCCGCCAGCAGCTTGCGCCCTTCCTCCACCAGCGCCTTGCCGGCCTGCGTCAGTTCGGCCTGCCGCCTGCCGCGCACGACGAGGCCGGCCTGCAGGCGCGACTCCAGCTCCTTGATGTGCAGGCTGACGGTGGGCGGCGCGAGGTGCAGCGCCTGCGCGGCGGCGGCGAAGGTGCCCAGGTCCGCGATGGCGATCAGCGTCTGCAACTGGTCGAGGTTGAGGTTACGCATCAGGATTCATGAATCTTTGGTTCATTCAATTCAACTTTACAGATGGTACGGCAGGCGTGAGCATCGCCCTGCCATGCCTGATGAAACCAAGCCCACGACGACACAGGACGGCCCGCCGCAGGGCGCGCCCGCAGCAACGCACCCGCGGGAGGGCGGCCGGATCCGGCAGTGGCTGGAGAGAGTGGGCCTGGCCCTGGAGCGGGCCGAGAAGCGCATCATGGACGGCTTCAGGGTGCCGCCCCACGGTGGATGAAGATGAAGCGCTACGCCGCCAGCTGCCGGGCGTGGTGGCGCAGGTGGTCGTCCACGAAGCTCTGGATGAAGTAGTAGCCGTGGTCGTAGCCCGCGTGGCGGCGCAGCGTGAGCGGCTGGCCCACGGACGCGCAGGCGGCCTCGAACAGATGCGGGTGCAGCTGCTCGGCGAGAAATTTGTCGGCCAGGCCCTGGTCGATGAGGATGCCCGCGGGGTAGGGCGCGGCGGCCTGGCTGTGCATGAGCGCGGTGGCGTCGTGCGCGGCCCAGGCCGCGCGGTCGGCGCCCAGGTAGCCGCCGAAGGCCTTCTCGCCCCAGGGGCAGCGCGTGGGCGCGCAGATGGGGGCGAAGGCCGACAGGCTCCCGAACCGGCCCGGGTGGCGCAGCGCCAGTGTGAGCGCGCCGTGGCCGCCCATGCTGTGGCCGAAGATGCCCAGCCGCGCGGCGTCCACGGGTAGCGTGGCGGCAGCGAGCGGCAGCAGCTCCTGCATCAGCCAGCTCTCCATGCGCCAGTGCGCGGCCCAGGGGGCCTGCGTGGCGTCCAGGTAGAAGCCCGCGCCCACGCCGAAGTCCCAGGCGTCGGCCTCGCCCGCCACGCCCGCGCCGCGCGGGCTGGTGTCGGGCGCGATCAGCGCCAGGCCCAGCCCGGCCGCCAGGCGCTGGGCGCCGGCCTTGGCCATGAAGGTTTCCTCGGTGCAGGTCAGGCCCGCCAGGTAGAGCAGGGCGGGCACGGCGTCGCCCGCCAGGGCCCGGGGCGGCAGGTAGACGGAGAACTGCATGGGCAGGCCGATCTCGCGCGACGCGTGGCGGTAGAAGCGCTGCTCGCCGCCGAAGCAGGCGTGGCTCGACAGCAGTTCGATGGCGGTGGACATGGGGTTCAAGCTCCTGTTTCGATAGTTGCCGGCGCTTGATGGCAAAAGGTTCCAGGCAGGAAAGTGCCTGAAACCATTGACTGGCAAGCGCCGGGCACTCCTGTTTTCGTCAGTCCGCGTAGTGGACCACCGAGCGGATGGACTTGCCCTCGTGCATCAGGTCGAAGGCCTGGTTGATGTCCGTGAGGCCCATGGTGTGCGTCACGAAGGGCTTGAGCTGGATCTTGCCGGCCATGGCGTCCTCGACCATGCCGGGCAGCTCGCTGCGGCCCTTGACGCCGCCGAAG
The DNA here is from genome assembly GCF_054512775.1 of Alicycliphilus sp. T452. Taxonomy (NCBI): domain Bacteria; kingdom Pseudomonadati; phylum Pseudomonadota; class Betaproteobacteria; order Burkholderiales; family Comamonadaceae; genus Alicycliphilus; species Alicycliphilus sp. T452. Next base: position 44,268 of record NZ_JBTNEH010000028.1, on the reverse strand, counting down.
GCCGTGCCCAGCCACCTGCGGCCGGTGACGAGCTGGAACGGGCGGGTGCTGATCTCCTGGCCCGCGCCGGCCACGCCGATGATGACGCTCTGGCCCCAGCCGCGGTGCGCGCATTCGAGCGCGGCGCGCATCACGTTGACGTTGCCGATGCACTCGAAGGAATGGTCCACGCCCCAGCCCGTCATCTCCACAATCACCTGCTGGATGGGCTTGTCGAAGTCCTTGGGGTTCACGCAGTCGGTCGCGCCGAAAGTGCGCGCCAGGTCGAACTTGCCCGGGTTGGTGTCGACGGCGATGATGCGCCCGGCCTTGGCCAGCTTCGCGCCCTGGATCACCGCGAGGCCTATGCCGCCCAGGCCGAACACGGCCACGGTGTCGCCCTCCTGCACCTTGGCGGTGTTCTTCACCGCGCCCAGGCCCGTGGTCACGCCGCAGCCCAGCAGGCACACCTGCTCGGGGTTGGCGTCGGGGCTCACCTTGGCCAGCGACACCTCGGCCACCACCGTGTATTCGCTGAACGTGGAGCAGCCCATGTAGTGGTAGACGGGCTGGCCGTTGTACGAGAAGCGCGTGGTGCCGTCGGGCATCACGCCCTTGCCCTGGGTGGCGCGCACGGCCACGCACAGGTTGGTCTTGCCGCTCTTGCAGAACAGGCATTCGCCGCATTCGGCGGTGTACAGCGGGATCACGTGGTCGCCGGGCTTCACGCTGGTCACGCCTTCGCCGCACTCGACGACGATGCCGGCGCCCTCGTGGCCCAGCACGGCGGGGAAGATGCCCTCGGGGTCGTCGCCGCTCAGCGTGAAGGCGTCGGTGTGGCACACGCCCGTGTGGGTGATCCGGATGAGCACCTCGCCCTTCTTCGGCGGGGCGACGTCGATCTCGACGATCGTGAGGGGTTCTCCGGCTTTGAAGGCAACGGCGGCGCGGGATTTCATGGCAGGATTCCTTTGGGAACGGGTTACTTCAGGTACGAGCGCAGCAGGGCCCGCATCTCCTCGACGGCCTGGGGCGAGGGCTGCTGCGCCAGTGTCTCGCGCACGTGGCTGTCGAGCAGGTCGGCCATCAGCCCGTGCACGGCGCCGCGCATGGCGGCCAGCTGCTGCAGGATGGGCGCGCAGTCGCTGCCCGCCTCCACGGCGCGCTCCAGCGCCTCGGCCTGGCCGCGGATGCGGCGCAGGCGGGTGATGGCGCGCTGCTTGTCTTCGGCGGTGTGGGGCATGCGGGAGGCGGTTCTTTGTACTGGGGGCTAGTATAAAAGCATAGCGCTTGATGTGCCTGCGCAGAAGCATGTAAAAAATCGACTACTAGGGGGTAGTATGTGGCGCGCCCGAAAAAAAGGCCCGTTTCCGGGCCTTCGCTGTGGGGTGCGCGCGGCGCTCAGGCCGGCTCGCCCACGGGCACGCAGCTGCAGAACAGGTTGCGGTCGCCGTACACGTTGTCCACGCGGCCCACGGGGGCCCAGTACTTGCCCTGGCGCAGGCTGGCCACGGGGTAGGCGGCGGCCTCGCGCGCGTAGGGGTGGGGCCAGTCGGCCTTGAGCAGGCTCTCGGCCGTGTGCGGGGCGTTCTTGAGCGGGTTGTCGTCCTGCGGCCAGGTGCCGTTCTCGACGTGGCGGATCTCCTCGCGGATGGCGATCATCGCGTCGATGAAGCGGTCGATCTCGGCCAGGGTCTCGCTCTCGGTGGGCTCGACCATGAGCGTGTTGGCCACGGGGAAGGACAGCGTGGGCGCGTGGAAGCCGTAGTCGATCAGGCGCTTGGCCACGTCCTCGGCCATCACGCCGCTGGTTTCCTTGAGCTGGCGCAGGTCCAGGATGCACTCGTGCGCCACGTGGCCGTTGGCCGACGCGTACAGCGTGGGGTAGTGGTCCTTCAGGCGCGCGCTGATGTAGTTGGCGGAGAGGATCGCGGCCTCGGTCGCGGCCGTCAGGCCCTCGGCGCCCATCATGCGGATGTACATCCAGCTGATGGGCAGCACGGCCGCGTTGCCCAGCGGCGCGGCGCTGACGGCGCCGGTGCCGCCCGCGAGGCCCGCGGTGGCGTGGCCGGGCAGGTAGGGCACGAGGTCTTCCACCACGCACACCGGGCCCACGCCGGGGCCGCCGCCGCCGTGCGGGATGCAGAAGGTCTTGTGCAGGTTCAGGTGGCTCACGTCGCCGCCGAACTCGCCGGGCGCGGCCACGCCGACCAGGGCGTTCATGTTGGCGCCGTCCACGTACACGCGGCCGCCGTGCTGGTGCACGATCTGGCACAGCTCCTTGACCTGCGTCTCGAACACGCCGTGCGTGCTGGGGTAGGTGATCATCACGCAGGCCAGGTCCTGGCTGTGCTGCTCGCACCTGGCGCGCAGGTCCGCCATGTCCACGTTGCCGTTCTCGTCGCACTTGGTCACGACCACCTGCATGCCCACCATCTGCGCGCTGGCGGGGTTGGTGCCGTGGGCGCTCGACGGGATCAGGCAGACGTTGCGGTGCGCGTGGCCCTGGGCCTCGTGGTAGGCCTTGATGGCCAGCAGGCCCGCGTATTCGCCCTGGCTGCCCGCGTTGGGCTGCAGGCTCACGCCGGCGTAGCCGGTGGCCTGGCACAGCCAGCGCCGCAGCAGGGCGTCGAGCTCGGCGTAGCCCGCGAGCTGGTCGGCCGGGGCGAAGGGGTGCACGTTGGCGAACTCGGGCCAGGTGATGGGGATCATCTCGCTGGTGGCGTTGAGCTTCATGGTGCAACTGCCCAGCGGGATCATGGTGCGGTCCAGCGCGAGGTCCTTGTCGGACAGCTGGCGGATGTAGCGCAGCATGCCGGTCTCGCTGTGGTGCGTGTTGAACACCGGGTGCGTGAGGAAGGCGCTGGTGCGCTGCAGGCCCTCGGGGATGAGCGACGGCGCGCCGTCGTCCATGGACTCGATGGCCGGGAGCTGCTGGCCGTCATTGGCGAAGATCTTCCACAGCAGCTCGATGTCGGCGCGCGTGGTGGTCTCGTCCAGCGAGATGCACAGGTATTCGTTCCAGGCCTTTCGCAGGTTGGCGCCCATGGATACGGCGCAGGCTGCTATCTTGTCGGTAGCATCGCCGGTCTTCAGGCACAGGGTGTCGAAGGCCGATTCATGGTGCTGGCTGCGGTAGCCCAGCCGGGCCAGGCCGCGGCTCAGGATGGCGGTGTAGCGCGCCACGCGCCGCGCGATGCGCGCCAGGCCCTCGGGGCCGTGGTACACGGCGTACATGCTGGCGATGACGGCGGGCAGCACCTGCGCGGTGCAGATGTTGGAGGTGGCCTTCTCGCGGCGGATGTGCTGCTCGCGCGTCTGCAGCGCGAGGCGGTAGGCCGGCCGGCCGTGCGCGTCCACGCTCACGCCGACGAGGCGCCCGGGCATGGAGCGCTTGAAGTCGTCGCGGCAGGCCATGTAGCCCGCGTGCGGGCCGCCCGCGCCCATGGGCATGCCGAAGCGCTGGGTGGTGCCCACGACGATGTCGGCGCCCATCTCGCCCGGGGTCTTCAGCAGCGTGAGCGCCAGGAGGTCGGCGGCGAAGATGGCCGCGGCCCCCTTGGCGTGGATCTTCTGCACCTCGGCGCTCCAGTCGATCAGCCAGCCGCTGCTGGCCGGGTACTGGATCAGCGCGGCGAAGTGGTCTTGCGCGACCAGCGCGTCCCATTCCTCGTGCGAGCTGGCCAGCCGCACCTGCAGGCCCAGCGGCGCGGCGCGGGTCTGGATCACCTCGATGGTCTGCGGGTGGCAGTCGCCGGAGACGACGATGCAGTTGCTCTTGGCCTTGACCGAGCGGCGCGCCAGCGTCATGGCCTCGGCGGCGGCCGTGGCCTCGTCGAGCATCGAGGCGTTGGCGATCGGCATGCCCGTGAGGTCGCACACCATGGTCTGGAAGTTGACCAGCGCCTCCATGCGGCCCTGGCTGATTTCGGCCTGGTAGGGCGTGTAGGCCGTGTACCAGGCGGGGTTCTCCAGGATGTTGCGCAGGATCACGCCCGGCGTGTGCGTGCCGTAGTAGCCCTGGCCGATGAAGTTCTTGAGCAGCCGGTTCCTGCCGGCGATGGCCTTGAGCTCGGCCAGCGCGTCGGCTTCGGTGCAGGGCGCGGGGAGCTGAATGGCGGCCGCGCGGGCGATGGAACGCGGCACGATGGAATCGACCAGCGCGCGGCGCGAGGCCTCGCCGATGACGGACAGCATGTGCGCCTCGTCCTGCGCGTCGATGCCGATGTGGCGGGGCAGGAATTCGGTGGCGTTTTCGAGTGCGGACAGGGGCAGGGCGGCAGTCATGGGGCCAATCTCGGGAGTGCTATTAAAAATTAAGCTGCTGGCGCCTGTTGGTAATGGGTTTCAGGGTTTCTCGTTCCTGAAGCCCATGTCAGCAAGCGCTAGCAGCTATGGTTTTTGCGGTAGCCTGATCAGGCGCTGGCGGTAAAGGCGCCGTAGGCGGTTTCGTCCATCAGGCCGTCGAGTTCGCCGGGGTTGCCGATCTTGACCTTGAAGAACCAGCCCGCGGCCAGCGGGTCGCTGTTGGCCAGCGACGGGTCGGCGCGCAGGGCCTCGTTGACCTCCACGATCTCGCCCGAGACGGGCATGTACACGTCGGCCGCGGCCTTCACCGATTCGACCACGCCGGCCACGTCGCCCTGGGAGAAGGTGGCGCCGACCTCGGGCAGGTCGACGAACACCACGTCGCCCAGCGCGTCCTGCGCGTGCACGGTGATGCCGACCACGGCGGCGTTGGCGTCTGCGGCGTCGACCCATTCATGGTCTTTGGAGAATTTGAGGCTCATGGAAGGCTCCGGAAAAAGAAAAGGGGTTTGCGAGAAGGCCCAGGGCGCAATGTATCCGCCCCGGGGCCGGCAGGAATCAGGGGAAGTCTGCCCCGTCAGCCGCGGTGGTAGCGCGGCGGCAGGAAGGGCGTGGGCGCCACCACCATCGGCACGGGCTTGCCGCGCACGATGGCGAAAAGCGTGGTGCCTGCTTCAGCGTAGTCGGGCTGCACGTAGGCCAGCGCGATGGGCTGGTTGAGCGAGGGGCTCAGCAGTCCGCTGGTGACCTGGCCGATGTGCTGGCCGTCCAGGTTCTCCAGCGTGGCCGGCTCGCGCACGGGGATGCGCTCCTTGGCGATGAGGCCCACGCGCTTGCGCGCGAGGCTGGCCGGGTCGTCGATCTGCGCCAGCACCTTGTCCGCGCCTGGAAAGCCGCCCGCGCGCGCGCCGCCCGTGCGGCGCACCTTCTGGATGGCCCAGTTCAGCGCGGCCTCGGGCGGGGTGGTGGTGGCGTCGATGTCGTTGCCGTACAGGCACAGGCCCGCTTCCAGGCGCAGCGAATTGCGCGCGCCCAGGCCGATGGGCTTGACCTCGGGCTGCGCGAGCAGCGCGCGGGCGAACGGCTCGGCCTGCGCGCCGGGCACGGAGATCTCGAAGCCGTCCTCGCCGGTGTAGCCGCTGCGGGTGATGAACAGCGGTACGCCGTTCCAGTCGAAGCCGCCGCCGCTCATGAACACCAGCTGGCCGGCGCCGGGCACCAGCCGCTCCAGCGCCGCGGCCGCCTGCGGCCCCTGCAGCGCCAGCAGGCCCTGATCGGGCAGGGGCACCACCTGGCAGCGCTGGCCGATGCGCGCCTGGATGTGGGCGATGTCGCCCGTCTTGCACGCGCCGTTGACGATCAGGAACAGCGTGTCGTTGCCCTGGTTGAAGAACATCAGGTCGTCGATCACGCCGCCCTCGTCGTTCAGCAGCAGGCCATAGCGCTGCTTGCCCACGGGCAGGCCGATCACGTCCACGGGCATGAGCGACTCCAGCGCCGCCGCCGCATCGGGGCCGACGAGCTTGAGCTGGCCCATGTGCGACACGTCGAACAGGCCCGCCTTCTCGCGCGTGTGCAGGTGCTCGGCCATCAGGCCCGCGGGGTACTGCACGGGCATGGAATAGCCCGCGAAGGGCACCATGCGGGCGCCGAGCTCCAGGTGCAGGGCGTTGAGCGGGGTGGTGAGCAGGGCGTCGGCAGAGGCGGTCACGGTGGTTTCTCCAGGGCAAATGCGGGCCATGGCCGAAGCCACGGAATCTGCCCTGCTGTCCTCTTTACCTGAGAGATTCGCCCCGCCGCGGCGGCGGGGGTTGCTCCTTCGGTGGGCGCCGGCGGCGCCTCTCTCCAGCAAGGAAACGTCCGCATCGCTGCGGGCGTGCCGTCAGTCCTTTTGCCTGAGCGTTAAGGCTTTGCGCCTGCGCCTTCGGCGGCCCGCGCATGGCGCGCGGGCTCTCTCCTGACAGCCGCGGATTCTAACCGCAGACAGCAGCGAAAGGCGCGCTCCGTTAAGCTGCGGTTTTGGCAAAGAAGAAGGACGACGATGGAAAAGAATACCGAGGATGCAGTGGTCGACAAACACGGCCTGGTCCTTCCCTGCGGCCCGGTGCCGGAGGGGGGGAGCGCCAAGGAGATAGCCCCGGGCGTGTGGTGGATACGCATGTCCCTGCCTTTCTCGCTCGACCACATCAACCTGTGGGCCGTCCGCGACGGCGAGGGCTGGGCGCTGGTCGATACCGGCATCTGGTCCACCGAAACGGCGGCCGCGTGGCGCCAGCTTTTCGCCACGGTGCTGCCGCAGGGGGTGACGCGCGTCTTCGTCACCCACATGCATCCGGACCACATCGGCATGGCCGGCTGGCTCACGCGCAAGTTCGACTGCCGCCTGTGGATCAGCCGGCTGGAGTACCTGAGCTGCCGCGCCCTGGGCGCCGACACCGGGCGCGAGGCGCCCGAGGACGCGATCCGCTTCTACCAGCGCGCCGGCTGGGACGAGGAGGCGATAGAAACCTACCGCACCCGCTTCGGCGGCTTCGGCAAGATGATCTACGCGCTGCCCGACAGCTACCGGCGCCTGCACGACGGCGAAGACGTCACGATCGGCGGGCAGGCCTGGCGCGTGGTGGTGGGCACAGGCCATTCGCCCGAGCATGCCTGCCTGTACTGCCCCGAGCGCAAGCTGCTCATTTCCGGCGACCAGGTGCTGCCGGGCATTTCGTCCAACGTCTCCGTGTTCCCCGCGGAGCCGGACGCCAACCCGCTGGCCGACTGGCTGGATTCGCTGGACAAGCTCGAGCGCGAGGTGCCCGACGACGTGCTGGTGCTGCCGGCGCACAACCAGCCGTTTCGCGGGCTGCACCGCCGCATCGCCGCGCTCAGGGACAGCCAGCACCGCGCGCTCGACCGCCTGCGCGAGGCGCTGCGCGAGCCCCGGCGCGCCGTCGATGTCTATGGCGCGCTGTTCGCCCGCCCCGTCACCGCCGACAACATGCAGATGAGCCTGGCCACGGGCGAGAGCCTGGCCCACCTGAACTATCTGGTGGCGCGCGCCGAGGCCACGGTGACGCTGGGGGAGGACGGCTGCGCCTGGTACCGGCGAGTGCCGGGCTGAGCGGCACCCGCCCGGCCGCTACCTGGCGTACACCAGGTCGCGCAGGAACAGCGACAGCGACGGCACGTAGGTGATGACCATCAGGCACGCCAGGATCACGCAGACGAAAGGCAGCAGGTGGCCGATGATGCGGTCCAGCGAGATGCGCGCCACCGTGCAGGCCGCGAACAGGTTCACGCCGAAGGGCGGCGTGATCATGCCCAGCGCCAGGTTCACCACCATGATCAGGCCGAAGTGCACCGGGTCGATGCCGAAGTGCGCCGCCACGGGCGCCAGGATGGGGCCGAGCACGATGATGGCGGCGCTGGTCTCGATGAACATGCCGATCACGAACAGCGCCACGTTCACGCCCAGCAGGAAGTACGCCGGGGACTTGAGCACCTCCTGCAGCCAGTGGCCGATCGCGTCGGGCACGCCCGCGCGCGTGATGAGGAAGGCGAACAGCCCTGCGTTGGCGATGATGAACATGATCACCGCCGACGACAGCGCCGACTTGCGCAGCACGGCGTACAGGTCCTTGATGCCGATCTCGCGGTAGATCAGCATGCCCACGACGAGCGCGTAGAACACGGCCACGGCCGAGGCCTCGGTGGGCGTGAAGATGCCGCCGTAGATGCCGCCCAGGATGATCACCGGCATGAGCAGCGCCCAGCCCGCCTTCAGCAGCGCGCGGCCGAAGGGCATGCGGCCGTCGCCGTCGTGCTTGCCCCAGCCCTTGTACTTGCAATAGGCCCACACGAAGAGCATCAGCGCGCCGCTGATCAGGATGCCCGGGCCGAAGCCGGCGATGAACAGCTCGCCGATCGACACCTCGGCGGAGACGCCGTAGAGGATCATGGGGATCGAGGGCGGGATGATCACGCCCAGCTCGGCGCTCGTGGCCTGCAGCGCGGCGGCGTAGCTCGTGGGGTAGCCGTGCTTGATCAGCGCCGGGATCAGGATGGCGCCGATGGCGAACGTGGTGGCCACCGACGAGCCCGACACGGCGGCGAAGATCATGCAGGTGAGCACGCAGGTCATAGGCAGGCCGCCCTGCACGCCGCCCACGATGCTCTTGGCGAAGTCGACCAGGCGGCGCGATATGCCGCCCGTCTCCATCAGGTTGCCCGCCAGGATGAAGAAGGGGATGGCGGCCAGCGGAAACTTGTTGATGGCGCCGAACATCTCCTTCACGGAGATCAGCATGTTGGCGTTGGACGCCTGTATGCCCAGCACCGAGGCCAGCCCGATGGACACGGCCACGGAAATGGTGAGCGCGAAGCACAGCACCATGGTGGAGATCATCACGGCGGTCATTGCGCGGTCTCCAGTTCATGGCGCTGCGGGTCGATCAGGTTGCCCACGATGCCCAGCACGCTGAACAGCCCGCCCACGGGCAAGGCCAGGTAGGCCCAGAACATGGACACCGACTCCAGGCCCGCCATGCTCTGCACGCCGCCGCGCCGGGCATAGTCCCAGCCCCACCAGACGATGATCGCGATGAGCGCCAGGGCCGCCAGGCACACCACCCAGTCGAGCACGCGGCGCAGCCGCGGCGGGCTCCAGCGGTAGAGCACGTCCACGCTGACCATGGCGCCCTGGCGGAACGCCATGGGGATGGCCAGGAACACCATCCAGATCAGGCTGAAGCGGATCAGCACCTCGGTCCACTCGGCCGGCTCTTCGAAGACGAAGCGCATCAGGATCTGGAACATGCCGAGCGTCGCGGCCAGGGCCAGCATGGCGCAGGCGCCGGCCATGGCGATGGCGCTGCTCCAGCGTTCGCAGGAAAGGAAAAGGGATTTCATGCGTCAGGCAAAAAAAGGATCAAAAAAGCCCGCAGCGCATGATCTGCGGGCGGTAGCAGCTATCAAGACAGGAGTGCTACTTGTAGTTGCGGATCTTGTCCAGGTTGGCTTTGCCGAATTCCTTCTCGAACTGCGCATTCACCGAAGTGAGCGAGGCGACGAACTTGGACTTGTCCACGTTGTCGATCACCGTCATGCCCTTGGCACGCAGGTCGGCCACGCCCTTGGCGTCGTCCTCGTCCACGCGGGCGCGGTTGACCTTGGCGCCCTCCTTGGCGGCGTCGATGAAGGCCTGCTTGTCGGCCGCCGAGAGCTTGTCGAACGCGGCCTTGTTCATCACGAAGATGCAGGGCGAGTACACGTGGCCGGTGAGCGAGAGGTGCTTCTGCACCTGGTCGAACTTGGCCGAGATGATGACGGGCAGCGGGTTTTCCTGCCCGTCCACCGTGCCCTGCTGCAGGGCGGTGAACACCTCGGGGAAGGCCATGGGCGTGGTGATGATGCCGAAGGCCTTGTAGGCGGCGATGTGCACGGGGTTTTCCATGGTGCGCATCTTCAGGCCCTTCAAATCGGCGGGCTCCTTCACGTCGCGCTTGCTGTTGGTCATGTGGCGAAAGCCGTTCTCGGCCCAGGCCAGGGCCTTGAAGCCCTTGGCGTCGAACTTGCCGAGCAGTTCCTGGCCGATGGGGCCGTCGAGCACGGCGCGCGCGTGCGCCTTGTCGCGGAACAGGAAGGGCACGTCGAGGATCTTGGCCTCGGGCACGAAGTTGGGCACGGGGCCGGTGGAACTGAACGCCAGCTCCTGCGTGCCGAGCTGCACGGCCTCGATGGACTCGCGCTCGCCGCCCAGGGCGCCGTTGTAGAAAGTCTGGATCTTGTAGCGCCCGCCCGTGCGCTTCTCGACTTCCTTGGCGAAGGTGTCGATCGCCACGCCTTGGTGCGAGTTCTGCGCCACCGAGATGCTGATGCGCATCGTCGTCTGTGCGAACGCCGTTGCGGTGATGCCCAGTGCCAAGCCCAGGCCCAGCGCAAGTTTGGTCAGATGCATGTCGTCTCCTGTAATGTCTGCAGTTGTTGCCAATGGAAAATTATGGCAACGCAGCATAACCCGGGGCATCGGGGTTTTCGGGGAGAGCAGGGGGTTCGTTCTTGCCAAGCCCCCGCCCGGCGGTAACCGGGCGGGGCCCCGTCAGTTTCGTGCGCTCCGGTAAGAGCGCCTCGATGGGATGGAGTATGCGCGCCGCGCGCCGGATGGATTTGCTGAATTTCCCTTTATTCTGGAAATTTACAGAAAATCATTCTGTAAATTCATGATTTATTGAATAATCACTCGAATGGACCGCCTTGACAGGAAAATTCTCTCCGTGCTGCAGGCCAATGCGCGCGCCAGCCTGCAGGAAATCGGGACCGCCGTGGGCCTGAGCCCCTCGCCGTGCTGGGGCCGCATCAGGAAGATGGAGGAGGCCGGCGTGATCGAGGGCTACACCGTGCGCCTCAATCCCCAGGCGCTCGACCTGGCCGACACGGTGCTCGTGCAGGTGACGCTGGACAGCCACTCCGACAACACGCTGGAGAAATTCGGCGAGGTGCTGGCCAGCATCCCGGAGGTGGTGGAGGCGCACCTCGTCTCGGGCGACTACGACTACCTGCTGCGCGTGGTGGTCAAGGACACGCGCGACTACGAGCGCCTGCTGCGCGAGAAGCTCTACAAGATCAAGGGCATACGGCACAGCCGTTCGAGCTTCGTGCTGCGCACGCTGAAGAAGGCCGACCTGCCGCTGGGGGTGTAGCGGCAGGCCCGCGCGCCATTGGCGATGCGTGGTCAATACGCCTCGGGCTTCACCCGCATTTCGCCGTAGGGCACGATGCGCGAACCCTTGACACAGCGGTAGCCGAACCAGATCAAGAGAAACAGCGGCAGGCCGATGTAGGTCGCCGTCACGCCCGCCCAGTCGATGCGCTCTTCCAGGAAGGCGCGGTAGTTCTGTCCCAGCGTGATCGTCATGCACAGGACGAAGGCAAAGATGGGGCCGAAGGGGAACGAGGCGGTGCGGTAGGGCAGGGCATCCAGATCCAGCCCCTGCGCCACGTAGCCCTTGCGGAAGCGGTAATGGCTGATGGCGATGCCCAGCCAGGCGATGAAGCCCGTCATGCCCGAGAGGTTGAGCAGCCAGATGTAGACCACCTGCGGGCTGAAGATGTTGGTGAGAAAACACAGCGCGGCCACCACCGTGGAGGCGATGAGCGCCATCATCGGCACGCCGCGCGCGTTCACGCGGGCAAAAACCGCCGGGGCCATGCGCTGGCACGCCAGGGTGTAGAGCATGCGCGTGGAGGCATACATGCCCGAATTGCCCGCCGAGAGCACCGATGTCAGCACCACGGCGTTCATCACGGCGGCGGCCGAGAGCAGGCCCGCGCGCTGGAACACCAGGGTGAACGGGCTCACCGCGATGTCGCCCACGTCGTTCTTGAGCAGCTGCGGGTCGGTATAGGGAATGAGCAGGCTGATGACCAGGATGGCAAGCACGTAGAACAGCAGGATGCGCCAGAACACCTGGCGCACGGCGCGCGGGATGTTCCTGGCGGGATCTTCCGATTCGCCGGCGGCAATGCCGATCAGCTCCGTGCCCTGGAAGGAAAAGCCCACGATCATGGCCACGCCGATCAGCGCCGAAAAGCCCCCGGCAAAGGGCGCGTCGCCCTCGGACCACAGGGCGATGCTGCCCCAGACGCCCCCGGGCGGGCCGCCGCGCAGAATACCCAGCACCATGAGCAGGCCCAGGCCGATGAAGATGACGACGGTGACCACCTTGATGGTGGCGAACCAGTATTCGGCCTCGCCGAAGCCCTTCACCGAGATGGCGTTGAGGCCAAACATGATCGCCAGGAAGACAGCGCTCCACAGCACCCCGTCCACGCCGGGGAACCAGTAGGCCATCACCAGCTGCGCGGCCACCAGGTCGACGGCGATCGTCACTGCCCAGTTGTACCAGTAGTTCCAGCCCAGGGCGAAGCCGAAGCCCTCGTCCACATAGCGGCTGCCGTAGGTGGCGAACGAGCCCGAGATGGGCAGATAGGCAGCCATCTCGCCCAGGCTGGTCATCAGGAAGTAGACCATCAGGCCCACGACCATGTAGGCCAGCACGGCGCCGCCGGGACCGGCCTGGGAGATGGTGGCGCCCGAAGCGACGAACAGGCCCGTGCCGATGGAACCGCCAATGGCGATCATGGACAGGTGGCGCGCCTTCAGGGCGCGGTGCAGGTGATGGCCGGAAGTGGAGTCGCTCGCACTCATGGGAGTCCTCGGAAGGGGCGGTGATGCCCGGGCGCCGCGGCGGACAGCAGCGCATGGAAGGGCCGATGGCATCGGCCGGGCAATGAGAGGGTCAGCTCAGCAGCAGGGCGTCGTCGGCAAGCTTTTCGCCGCGCACCTTCTCGAACATGCGCAGCAGGTCGGGCACGTCCAGGCGCGCGCGTTCCTCGCCGGACACGTCCAGCACCACCTGGCCCTGGTGCAGCATCACCGTGCGCTCGCCCACGTCCAGCGCCTGGCGCATGCTGTGCGTGACCATCATGGTGGTGAGCTGGTTTTCCTGCACGATGCGCGCCGTGAGCTGCAGCACGAAGTCGGCCGTGCGCGGATCGAGCGCCGCAGTGTGCTCGTCCAGCAGCAGGATGCGCGAGGGCTGCAGCGCCGCCATGAGCAGGCTCACCGCCTGGCGCTGCCCGCCCGAGAGCAGGCCGATGCGGTCCGTGAGGCGGTTCTCCAGCCCCAGGCCCAGCGTGGACAGGCGCTCGCGGTACATGGCGCGCTCGGCCTGCTTGACGGCGCCGCGCAGGCCGCGGCGCGTGCCGCGCTGCTGGGCCAGGGCCATGTTCTCCTCGATGGTCAGGTCCTCGCAGGTGCCCGCCATGGGGTCCTGGAACACGCGCGAGACGCGCTCGGCGCGCTCCCACACGGGGCTGCGCGTCACGTCCAGGCCGTCGATGGCGATGCGGCCGGTGTCCACGCCGATGTCGCCCGAGATCGCGTTGAGGAAGGTGGACTTGCCCGCGCCGTTGGAGCCGATGACGGTGACGAACTGCCCGGCCGGGATCTCCAGCGACATGCCGCGCAGCGCGCGCGTCTCTATGGGCGTGCCCGGGTTGAAGGTGATGTACAGGTCTTGTGCGCTCAGCATGGCGTTTTTTCCTTACTTGCGGCTGCCGAGCTTGCGCTTGAGCTGCGGGATCACCAGCGCCACGGTGACCAGCACGGCGGTGACCAGGTTCAGGTCCTGCGCCTTGAGGCCGATGAAGTCGCTGTTGAGCGCCGCCGCAATGAAGAAGCGGTAGACGATGGCGCCCACGACGACGGCCAGCGTCGCGTAGACGATGCGCCGCGACGGCAGGATGGACTCGCCCACGATCACCGCGGCCAGGCCGATGACGATGGTGCCTATGCCCATGGAAATGTCGGAGCCGCCCTGCGTCTGCGCGAACAGGGCGCCCGCCAGGCCCACCAGCGCGTTGGAGATGGCCATGCCCAGCAGCACCATGGCCCCGGTGTTGATGCCCTGGGCGCGCGCCATGCGGGCGTTGGAGCCGGTGGCGCGGATCGCCAGGCCCCGCTCCGTGGCGAAGAACCAGTCGAGCACCAGCTTGGCGAGCACGACGACCACGAACAGGACCATGGGGCGCGCCACGTAGTCGGGGATGCTTTCGGGCTGCAGCAGGGTGAAGAGGGTGGTGTCGTTGATCAGCGGCACGTTGGGCCCGCCCATGATGCGCAGGTTCACCGAGTACAGGGCGATCATCATCAGGATGCTGGCCAGCAGGTCCATGATCTTGAGCCTGACGTTGAGCCAGCCCGTGAGCAGCCCCGCCACCGCGCCGGCCGCCGTGGCCGCGAGCGTCGCCAGCCAGGGATTGGTGCCCGTGGAGATCAGGATGGCGCAGACCGCGCCGCCCAGCGGAAAGCTGCCGTCCACCGTGAGGTCGGGAAAGCGCAGCAGCCGGAAGGAAATGTAGACCCCCAGCGCCACCAGGCTGAAAATCAGGCCGATCTCAACGGCGCCGAGCAGGGAAAAGAGGGACATGGGGCGGGGCTTGGGGCTGGGGGCAGAAACAAAGCAGGAGCCCTGAGGGGCTCCTGCGCGCGAGGGCCGAACGGCCTATTTACTGAACGACCTGCGCGGCCGACTTGACCAGCGTGTCGGAGAGCTTCACGCCCTGCTTCTCGGCCGCGCCGGGGTTCACGAACAGCTCCATCTTGGTGCTGAGCTCGGGCTTGATGTCGCCGGGCTTCTCGCCCTTCAGGATGCGCACCACCATGCGGCCGGTCTGCTCGCCCAGGTCGCGGTAGTTGATGCCCAGCGCGGCGATGGCGCCGCGCTTGACGCTGTCGGTGTCCGATGCCACCAGCGGGATCTTGGCGTCCTGGCCCACCTTGACCAGCGACTCGTAGGCCGAGACCACGTTGTTGTCGGTGTTGGTGTAGATCACGTCCACCTTGCCGATGAGACTGCGCGCGGCGCTGCTCACGTCCACCGAGCGGGGGGCCGCGGCCTCGACCAGGGTCATGCCGAGCTTGGGCAGGAGCTTCTCGAGTTCCTTGACCACGACCACCGAGTTGGCCTCGCCGGGGTTGTAGACCATGCCCACGCGCTTGGCATTGGGCACCACCTGCTTGACCAGGTCCATCTGCTTGTCCAGCGCCAGCATGTCGGACACGCCGGTCACGTTGGTCTTGCTGGGCTCCCAGCTGGACACGAGCTTGGCGGCCACGGGATCGGTCACGGCGGAGAACACCACGGGCACGGTCTTGGTGGCGGCCACCACGGCCTGGGCCGAGGGCGTGGCGATGGCGACGATGGCGTCGGGCTTGTCACCCACGAACTTGCGCGCGATCTGGGCGGCCGTGCCGGTGTTGCCCTGGGCGCTCTGGTACTGCCACTTGAGGTTCTTGCCCGATTCGTAGCCCGCTTCCTTGAGCGCTGCCTGCACGCCGTCGCGCACCGAGTCGAGGGCAGGGTGCTCCACGATGGCCGTGACGGCCACGGACTTCTGCTGGGCGTGGGCCACGGGGACGAGGGTGGCCATGGCCAGGGCGAATGCGCCCAGGGGCGCCCAAGACAAGCTCTTCATATCGGTTCACTCTCCAATTGAACGTGCGGTGTTTCCTGCGCTCTTTTTGTGGCCGGGCCGCCGCAGGAACGACGTGCAGCCCGGGGCAGCAAGTCTAACGTTTGCGCCGGGCCGCTGCGCGGGCGCGAGCGCCCGAACATACGCCGGCACCATGCCTGAAAATACCATCAAACTAGCATGAAACGCTTGACTGACAAGCGCAGCATGCTATCAAAAACACAGTAGACCGCGATCTACTTACATACCCGAATAGTTCGGCCCGCCGCCGCCCTCGGGCGTGACCCAGACGATGTTCTGTGTCGGGTCCTTGATGTCGCAGGTCTTGCAGTGCACGCAGTTCTGCGCGTTGATCTGCAGGCGCTGGGCGTTGCCGCCCTGGGCCTCGTCGGGCACGAATTCGTACACGCCGGCGGGGCAATAGCGCGCCTCGGGCCCCGCGTACTTGGCCAGGTTGATGGCCACCGGCACCGATGCGTCCTTGAGCGTGAGATGCGCGGGCTGGTTCTCCTCGTGGTTGGTGTTGCTGATGAACACGCTGGAGAGCCGGTCGAAGGTCAGCTTGCCATCAGGCTTGGGGTAGACGATGGGCTTGCACTCGGCTGCGGGCTTCAGGTAGGCATGGTCGGGCTTGTCGCGGTGCAGCGTCCAGGGAACGTGGCCGCGCAGCACGAACTGCTCGAAGCCGTTCATCAGCGTGGCGGTGGTCAGGCCGTACTTGAACCAGTTCTTGAAGTTGCGGTCCTTGTTCAGCTCGGTGTAGAGCCAGCTTGCCTCGAAGGCCTTGGGGTAGGCCGTGAGTTCGTCGTGCTGGCGGCCGCCTTGGATGGCGTCGTACGCGGCCTCGGCCGCGAGCATGCCGGTCTTGATGGCCGAGTGGCTGCCCTTGATGCGGCTCACATTAAGGTAGCCCGCGTCGCAGCCCACGAGCGCGCCACCGGGGAAGATGGTCTTGGGCAGGGAGTTGATGCCGCTGGCGTTGATGGCGCGCGCGCCGTACGAGAGGCGCTTGGCCGTGACTTCGCCCTTGTCGTTCTCGAAATACCAGCGGACGTTGGGGTGGGTCTTCCAGCGCTGGAATTCCTCGAAGGGGCTCAAATACGGGTTGGTATAGCCCAGGCCCGTGACGAAGCCCACCGCCACCTTGTTGTCATCCAGGTGGTACAGGAAGGCGCCGCCGTAGGTCTTGCTGTCCATGGGCCAGCCGGCGGTGTGCATGACGAAGCCGGGCTGGTGGCGCTTGGGGTCGATTTCCCACAGCTCCTTGACGCCGATGCCGAAGCTCTGCGGGTCGCGATCCTCGTCGAGCTTGTAGCGGGCGATCACCTGCTTGCCCAGGTGGCCGCGCGCGCCCTCGGCGAAGATCGTGTACTTGGCCAGCAGTTCCATGCCGAGCTGGAAGTTCTCGGTGGGCTCGCCATCCTTGCCGATGCCCATGTTGCCGGTGGCCACGCCCTTGACGGAACCATCCTCGTTGTAGAGCACCTCGGCGGCCGCGAAGCCGGGGAAGATCTCCACGCCCAGCGCCTCGGCCTGCTCCGCCATCCACTTGGTCACGTCGCCCAGGCGCACGATGTAGTTGCCGTGGTTGTGCGCGAAGGGCGGCAGGAAGACGTTGGGCACGCGCAAGCCCGATTTCTCGGAGAGGAAGATGTAGGCGTCATCGGTCACGGGCTGGTTCAGGGGCGCGCCCTTTTCCTTCCAGTCGGGAATCAGCTCGGTGAGCGCCTTGGGGTCCATGATGGCGCCCGAGAGGATGTGGGCTCCGGGCTCGGAGCCCTTTTCGAGCACGACGACGGATACGTCCTGGCCTTTCTCGGCCGCCAGTTGCTTCAGGCGGATGGCGGTGGCAAGCCCGCCCGGGCCGCCGCCGACGATGACCACGTCATATTCCATGGCTTCGCGGGGGCCGTATTGGGCGAGGATTTCTTCGTTCGTCATGGGCGTCTCTTTGGATTGGATCGTTGGAAAATGGCCGTGCAGCGCGGCCATGGCGCTGGTGTTCTGCTGGCGGCGATTGTATTCACGCCGGAGCAGGGCAATCGCGCACTCGTTTTTTTCACGCGGGCAGACGGGCCGCGGTGGTGGGGACTTTGGATCTGGACTTCGCCGCGACGATGCTGCAGACCGCTTGCAGGGCCAATTGATCCGCAATCCGGAGTTTGGCCGCTGCCGACTCGCCCTCGCGCGGCCGGTACCAGACGGTCGTCCAGTTGAGCGAGCCCAGGATGCTCTTCGATGCGATCGACGGGTCGAGCGCGGCAAACACGCCTTCGGACATCCCCTGCTCGAGCACATGCTCGAACAGCTCTTCGTAGGCATCGCGCATGGCGACCACTTCCTGCAGGGCTTCCCGCTCCATCGGCGTCGTGCTGATGGACTGGTGGAGCTCCACGCCCTGCACCGTGACGCGCTGGTAGTAGAGGGACTCCATGATGGCCATCGCATGCCGGTGGCACATGTTGAAAAGCCTCTCGATGGTGCTCAAGGATGGGTCCTGGAACACCGGCAGCTGGGCCCTGAGGTTGATCACCATGGCACGCTTGTGCACGGCGAAGAACAATTCGGACTTGCTGCGGTAATGGTAGTAGACGCTCCCTTTGGTGGCGCCTATCTGGCTTGCGATCACATCGATGGACGCTGCGGCAAAACCGAAGATCGTGAACGCTTTGGCCGCGGCGTCGAGAAGCGCCAGCTGCATTGGCGGCATCGCTTCATAGTCGGTATTGATCCACGCTTGGATTTCCTGGTTCCTGATCACGATGGCAGATGAGCGGGTGGCCGAAAGCCGATACTTTACATACTACCCGGCACCTCCGCGGTTGTCCTGCGGTTTGATCGGATAACAGGCTCTCACGGCCGGGCGCCGCCAGGAGAAAGGCTTCCAAGCACCGGCGGCGGCAGGCGGATGCTCGCAGGCGTGTCCGAGAGCTTGATGGGAATGCCCGGCCCGACGTAGCCATCCTGGCGCACGACCATTTGCCGGAACTTCGCATGTTCCGAGCCGGCGACGGCCTCGATGTCCAGGATGGGCGCCGCGGGCACGCCATCCGCCAGGAGCCGCTCGCCGAGCGCCTCGCCCTCGAACCGCGCAAAAACCTCGCAGAGGCGGGCCTCCAGGGCATCCCGGTTCTCCACCCGCGCCCGGTTCGTCGCGAACCGCGGGTCCCTGGGGAGGTCCGGGGCGCCGAGGTGGCCGCACAGCTTGCCGAACAGCCGGTCGTTGGCCACGGCGATGAACAGCGGCACCGTGGCCGTCTTGTAGACGTTGTACGGGACGATGTTCGCATGGCGGTTCCCGGTAGGCCTCGGCACCTTGCCGGAGTGCAGGAAGTTCGTGAGGAAGGGGTGCGCCACCGACACCGCGCTGTCGTACAGGCTCACGTCCGCCAACTGCCCGCGGCCGGTCCTGGTGCGCGCCTGCAGCGCCAGCAATGCCGCCATCGCGGCGTTCATCCCCGTGGTGAGGTCTACCACCGGAACGCCCAGCCGGACAGGCTCGCCATCGGCGTCGCCGTTGATGGACAGGAGGCCCGCCATGGCCTGCACCGCGGCGTCGTACCCCGGCAGGCCGCCATAGGGGCCTTCGTCGCCGTACCCCGTGATCCGGCAGTGGACCAGGCGAGGGAAGGTCTGCGTGAACCACCTCGCATCCGGAATGCCCCAGGACTGCAGCGTGCTGAGCTTGAAGTTCTCGATCAGCACGTCTGCCGTCGCCAGCAGGTCCATCAGGCGCCAGCGCTCCTGCTCCTTCCCCAGGTCGAGCACGACGCTTCGCTTGTTGCGGTTCACCGCGTTGAAATAGGCGGAGCTGCCGTTCACGAACGGGGGGCCGAACCCGCGGCATTCGTCGCCCTCGGGGCTTTCGACCTTGATGACGTCCGCCCCGTGGTCGCCGAGGATCTGGCCTGCGAACGGGCCGGCGAGCACGCGGGACGCGTCCACCACCTTGATGCCCTCAAGCGCTCCGGGCCGAAGTTCTGTGCTCATCGACATGGTCCTCGGTTTCAGTTGCCGCGAATGGTCCAGGACAGTTCGCGCCTGCCGGAGCCGCCGCCGTCCACGAATTGCATGCCAAGCCGCCGGTTGTGCGCCTGATGCGCGCCTTCGAGCAGGCCGTTCCAGGCCTGTGACAGCAGGGGAGACCACTCGTCCAGGCCCTCCCTGAATGCCCAGCCTTCCTGGCGCACCTCGAATGCGCCGCCGGCCTCCACGACGGAGGTCCTGTCGCCATGCGCGGCGCCGAGGTCCGCCAGGAACCCCGCGAACCCGCGCGCGTCGGGGGCGTAGTCGCCTCCCAGGCCCCTCGCGGTCTCGTGATAGAACTGCATCCCCACCATGCGGCCCGCCATCCGCAGCCTGTGCGCCGCTTCGTCGGGCCCCCACAGCTGGAGCGCGGTGGGGAAAGCCGAGCGTACGTATTCCATCGCGTAGTTGCGGTGCGCCTTGGCGAGCCGCGCCGCGGGCCAAGTGTCGATGGGCAGCTTCGGCGCCTTGGCGGGGTCGAAGTCGGGCGCGTCCTCCTCGCGGGCGAAGCGAAGCCGCTCGTGCGGCTGCAGGTCGCGGTCGTACTCGCAGTAGTAGCCTTCGAGACCGGATTGCCCGTCGACCGTCTGCTTGGTGCAGACGAAGCCCAGGCGCGGGTTCCCGAGCATCGTGCCGTTCTGCGCGTGCCAGCCGAGCAGCATCGCGCGGGAGACCTCGGGGGGGATGCCGCACAGCGCGGTCCCGGCCCAGATCCAGCGGGGCGCGGCATACCGGATCCACGCCTTGCGCTCGGACTCGTACATGTACTCGACGGAAACCCCGCCGATGTGGTTCGACAGGTAGTGGTACTGCGCCGCGGCCACGGCGGGGGACAGGGTGTCGATGCCCAGCTTCTTGAGGCCGGGCAGGAAGCGCTCGCGGCGCTGGCGGCAGAAGATCTCGTAGACCAGTTCCTCGGCCTTTGCCGGCCCCATTCTGGAAACGGTGTACAGCACGATGCCGGTGAAGTACGCGTGGTACCACCCGGCAACGGCCTTCCATGCGCCGACGGGCTCGTTCTTGGTGTCTGTGTTCACGGTTGTCGTCTTTCAAGTCAGTGGTCCAGGGGGCGCGCCGCCGAGCGCTTCACCGCGCGCGCGATGACGAGGCGCTGGATCTCCGAGGTTCCCTCGTAGATTTCGGTGATGCGCTGGTCCCGGTAGCAGCGCTCCACGACGTTCGGCCTGACGTAGCCCCGGCCGCCGAGAATCTGCATGGCGTCGTCGCAGACCTTGTGGGCCGCTTCGCTGGCGAACAGCTTGGCCATGGCCCCGAGCGTGCTGACGTCGCGCCCCTCGTCGTAGGCCTTTGCCGCCTCATGGACCATCATCCGCGCGGCGGAAAGGCTGGTGGCCGCATCGGCAAGCATGAAGCCGACGCCCTGGTGGTCGATGATGGCCTGTCCGAATGTCTGGCGCTGCGTGGCGAATTCCGCGGCCGCGCGATAGCTGCACAGCGCAATGCCCAGGGCCTGGGCGGCGACGACGATGCGCCCGATGCTGAGCGTGGACAGGGCCAGCTTCAGGCCATGCCCCTCGCTTCCGACCATGCTCGACCGGGGCACCCACACATCCACCTTGAAGTTGGTGGTCGTGGTGCCGCGGATGCCCATCTTGTCTTCGTAGAAGTCGACGACTGCGCCGGGCGTGGACCGCGGGACCCAGAAGGCGCTGATGTTGTTCCTGGCGCCGGGCTCGCCGGTCAAGGCAAAGACGATGAAGTGCTCCGAGTGGCCGCCGTTGCCCAGCCAGCATTTCTCGCCACGGATCCGCCATCCATCGCCCTCGCGCACCGCCGTGGAGGTGATGGCGGAGGCATCCGAGCCCGCACTGCGTTCGCTCAGCGCGAAGTTCACGGCTTCGCCCCGGCGCGCGAGCCCTCCCAGCAAGGCCTGCTTCTGCTCTTCGTTGCCGCCCAGAAGAACGGGGAATGCGCCAAGGGACAGCGCGGCCATGATGGCCGACGTGGAGCCGCATCCGGCGGCAATCGTCTCCACCACGGCGGCAAGCGCGACCAGCGAAGCGCCGCCGCCGCCATAGGCCTTCGGCAGGAACATCCCGGAAATGCCGGATTCGCGCAGCGGCCGGAGATGCTCGACGGGATAGCGCTGCTCCCGGTCGATGATGTCGGCCAATGGCGCGAAGTGGCTTTCCGTCAACTGGGCTGCCAGCTCCTGCCATCGCCTTGCCTCGGCGTCCAGCGGCATCTCCCAAAGTGCATCCATACGAATCTCCATTGAAAACGAGCGCATTCAAAAAATACTACTCGGTATCCTAGTTCCAAACTTGACCGATGGCAATCGGGGCAAGCGAGGCTTGGTTTGCAAAGAATACCAAGTAGTATTTCATGCCGAACAGTATGTCTGGAGGTCTGTTTGAGCAATCCATCGAATGGCGGCCCTCTCTCCGGGGTGCGCGTACTCGACATCACCGCGGCCCTGTCCGGACCCGTCGCAACACAAATCCTTGGAGACATGGGGGCGGACGTCATCAAGGTGGAGCCGCTGGAAGGCGACAGCATCCGCGGCATGGGGCCGGCCCGCCACCACGGCATGGGGGCCATGTTCCTGCACTCGAACCGCAGCAAGCGCAGCGTGGTGCTGGACCTCAAGCTCGAAAGCGCCCGCGAAGCCTTCAGACGGCTCGCAAGGACGGCCGACGTGCTGATCTGCAACACGCGGCCCAAGGCAATGGCGCGCCTCGGCCTGGACTACGCGCGGCTCGCCCCGGCGAATCCCGGGCTCGTCTACGTCAACATCGTCGGCTACGGCAGCGGCGGGGCGGCTCCGGACAAGCCCGCCTATGACGACCTGATCCAGGCGGCGGCCGGCATTCCGTCGCTGTGCCCGAGCGGCGGGCCCGCGCGGTACGCCCCCATCGCGGTCGCCGACCGGGTCACCGGCATCTGCGCGGCGAACGCAGCGTTGGGCGCGCTGTTCCACAGGGCCAGGACCGGCGAGGGGCAGCACGTGGAAGTGCCCATGATGGAAACCATCGCGGCCCTGGTGCTGGCCGACCACATGGCGGGCCTCACGTTCGAGCCGCCCATCGGCCCGCCCGTGTACCAGCGCTACGTATCCATCCGCCGCCCGCTCCCGACGCTGGACGGGCATCTGAGCATGATGGTGCTGACCGACAGGCAGTGGCGGACCTTCTTCGAGGCGGTCGGCCACCCCGAGGTCATGGACGACCCGCGGTTCCAGGCGATGGCGCAACGCACCCGGAACCTGGAGGCCTTGTACGCCAGGGTCGAGAGCATTCTGAAGACCAGGACCACGGCCAAGTGGGTGGAGCGCCTGGAGGCCGCCGACATCCCGGTCGCGAGCATCGAGACCATGGAGTCGCTGATCACGAACGAGCACCTTGCGGGCTCGGGCTTCTACCAGCAGACCGACCACCCGTCGGAGGGGCGGATCCGGACCATAGCGAAGACGAGCAGTTGGTCAAAAACCCAGCCGCGGCCCACCCGCCCGACGCCCCGGCTTGGCGAGCACAGCGCGGAGGTATTGGCCGAGGCCGGTTATTCCGCGCCGGAGATCGCGCAGATGCTCGCCAGCGGCGCATCGAAGGGAGAGGACTGATGAAGGCGGTCGTATGCAGGGAATACGGCGGCCCGGACGTCGCCCGCCTGGAGGACGTGGCGCCGCCGCCGATGCGGCCGGGATGCGTGCGGGTGCGCGTCGAAGCGGCAAGCGCGAGCTTCGCCAGCCTTCTGGTGATGGCAGGGAAGCACCAGAACAAGGCGCCCCTGCCCTTGATTCCGGGGACGGAGGTGGCTGGCGTCGTCACCGAGGTCGCGGGCGACGTCTCGCGGTTCCAACCCGGCGACCGCGTCATCGCCGGCGTTCAATCCGGCGGCTATGCCCAGGAGGTCGTCGCGCCGCAGCAGACGGTGTTCGATCTTCCCTGGCCCGTCAGCTTCGAGGATGGCGCCCAGTTTCCCACCATCTACGCAACGGCATACGGCGCGCTGAAATGGCGCGCGCGGCTTGCCCCGTCGGAATTCGTGCTGGTGCATGGTGCCGGCGGCGGAAGCGGGCTGGCGGCCGTCGAGGTGGCCAAGGCGCTGGGAGGGCGGGTGATCGCGACCGCGGGCTCGGAAGGGAAGCTCGAAGCCGCTCGCAGCCGCGGGGCGGAGCACGCTATCAACTACCGGGAGCAGGACTGGCGCGAAGCCGTTCTGGAAATCACGCGGCAGCGCGGCGCCGACGTGGTCTACGACCCGGTGGGCGGCTCGACCTTCGACACGTCGCTGCGGTGCATCGCACCCGAGGGCCGGATCATCCCCATGGGATTCGCCGGCGGGATCATTCCGACCGTGCCGGCCAACATCGTCCTGGTCAAGAACATCTCCGTCCTGGGCGTCTACTGGGGCTACTACTTCGGCTGGGGCCGCCAGCCGGTGCTCCCCTCCAACGACGCGCGGATGCGCGCCGCCTATGTGGAGCTTTTCGAATGGCTGATCCAGGGAAGGATCAATCCATTCGTCCACGCTGTCCTGCCTCTTTCCGACTTCCGCACGGCCCTCGGAATGATCGCCTCGCGCGCGGTCGTCGGCCGGGTGATCTTGCGGCCGCAGGCCGGCTAACGGCCACTGCCTTCATTTTTTCACCCCCCAAGGAGACACCCATGTTCACTCGCCGAATCGCACTCGCCGCCTCTCTCGCGGCACTGGCGGTCCCGTCCTTTGCCCAGGACAAATATCCGTCGCGGCCGATCACGCTGATTTCGCCGTACCAGGCGGGCGGTACCACGGAGACTTTCGCACGTCTCCTGTCGGAGGAGTTCTCGTCCATCCTGGGCCAGCCGCTGGTCATCGAGCAGAAGCCCGGCGCCTCCGGAACGATCGGCGCGAGATTCGTCGCCGGCGCCAAGCCCGATGGCTACACCCTGCTCGCCAACACGTCCCAGCACGTGATGTACGACGGCATGTACCAGAAACTGCCCTTCGACTCGATGAAGGACTTCACGCCGGTCGGCATCCTCGGATCCGCACCGATCCTGGTCGTCGTCGCCGAGAACTCTCCCTACCGGAGCTTCAAGGAGGTCCTGGAGGCCGCGAAGACGAAGAACATCACGTTCGCTTCCGGGGCGCCAGGGTCGCTTCCCCACCTGACGGGCGAGCGCGTGGCCATGCAGGCCAGGGTCAAGATGGCCCACATCGCCTTCAGCGGCACGGCGCCCGCGCTCACCAACGTGCTGGGCGGGCACGTGGATCTGCTGTACTCCACCGCGGCAAGCGTCATGGCGCAGATCAAGGGGGGGCGGCTGCGCGCGCTGGCGGTATCGACCAAGGACCGCATGCCGGAGCTTCCCGATGTCCCCACCATCGCCGGGTCGGGCATGCCCGGCTTCGATGTCACCGCCTGGTATGGCGTCTGGGCGCCCAAGGGCACCGGCCCGTCCGTGGTGAAGATCCTGAACGACGCGCTGCGCGCCGCGTCCGACAAGCCAGCCGTGCGCAAGCGCATGGCGGACAACAGCGTGACGCCCAGCCACCTGAGCGCCGAGCAGTTTGCCGCCTTCGCCGAGCAGGAGCGCCAGGTCTGGCTCGGCGTGATGAAGAGCGCTGGCCTGCAGCCGGAGAACTGAGCCCATGATGAGGCGAGTCAGGCGGGCGTGGCCGCGGCGGCCGGCGTGAATTCCAGCCGGGCCTCGAAGCCGCCGCGTTCGCCCGCCAGCGGCGAGCACAGCGTGAACCGCGCATCGTGCTTCTCGGCAATGGTGGCCACGATGGACAGGCCCAGCCCGTAGCCCGTGCGTTCGGCGCTGTGGCGCACGTGGCGCCGCTTCAGGGCCTGCAGGCGGTCGCCGCTCACGCCGGGGCCATGGTCGCGCACGGCCAGTGCGCAACCCGGTCCGACGATGAGTTCCACGGGGCTGTCGCCGGCGTAGGCGAGCGCGTTCTCCACCAGGTTGCGCAGCGCGATGGCCAGGGCGTCGAAGTCGCCCAGCGCCACGGGGGCGAGCCCTTCGTAGGCCTGCACCAGATCGAGACGGTCCACCGCGTGCTCCTCCTGCCAGAACTCCTGCGCCACGGTGGTGGCCAGCTGCTCCAGGTCCACGGGATGGCGGGTGAAGGGGGCGCTGGATTCGGCGCGCGAGAGCTGCAGCAGTTTCTCGGTGCGCTGGCTCAGCGTCTGCAGCGCGGTGACGGCCGCCTGCACGTCGGCAGGGCTCAGGCCGTGCTCCAGCGCGGTTTGCAGCCGCAGGCGGGCCGCGGCGAGCGGCGTGCGCAATTCGTGCGCGGCATTGGCTGCCAGGGCGCGCTCCACGTCGAGCGCCAGCGCCAGGCGCTCCAGCAGGCGGTTCACGTGGTCTTCCACGCTGCGCAGCTCGCGCGGCAGGCCGGGCAGGTCGATGGGGGTCAGCAGCAGCCCGTTGCGCAGGCTGATTTCGTGCTTGAGCGTGTCCAGCACGCGCAGCTCGCGGCGGGCGATGCGCTGCAGCAGCAGCGCCAGCAGCGGCAGCATGGCCACCATGGCGATGATGAGCCCAAACAGGGTGCGGTTCACCGCCTCGCGGCGCTCCTGCAGGGGGTCGGCGACCTGCATGTAGATCGGGCGGGTGGGGTGGCGCAGGGTGTATACACGCCAGGCGTGGGTGCTTTCGAAGCCCGGGGCCAGCGGCACGTCGAACTGCTCGGCACTGGCCTCGGCGGAGCGGGCCAGCACGCGATGGGTGCCGGGCTCGACGATCTGGTAGAGCAGGGCGGCGTCGGCGAAGGAGCCCGGCGCTGGCAGGATCAGCGGGCCATCGGCGCCGCTGCGCGGCCCCGCCGCGTCCAGGTGGTCCAGCGCGATGTCGAACATGCGGTGCGAGACCTCGACCAGTTCGTCGTCGAAGTTGAAATTGATCTCCCTGTCGGTGTACCAGGTCACGCCCAGCGCGCACAGCAGCCACACGCCTCCGACCCAGAGGATGAGGGCGCGGGTGAGCCGCCCGGCCAGGCTTTGCGCGCGCGCGGGGGACTGCGGTGTGGCCGGTGCGTCCATGTCCTATGTGCCTGGGGCGGGGTTGCGCACCAGGCGGTAGCCCAGGCCGCGCAGCGTTTCGATGTGCTCGCGCCCCAGCTTGCGGCGCAGGCGGCTGACGAAGACCTCCAGCGTGTTGCTGTCGGTCTCGTCGTCGAAGCCGTACAGCGCGTCCTGCAGGCTCTCGCGCGTGTGGAGGCGCTCGGGGTGCGTTGCCATGACGCGCAGCAGCGCCCATTCCTTCTGGGTCAGCGCTATGGGAACGCCGGCGCGGCGCACCTGCTCGCGCGACAGGTCGATCTGCAGGTCGCCCAGGGTCAGCACCGGCACGTGGGCGGCGTTGCGCCGCCGCTCCACGGCGCGCAGGCGGGCGAGCAGCTCGCCGGGGTCGTACGGCTTGACGAGGTAGTCGTCCGCGCCGGCATCCAGGCCGTGGATGCGGTCGCTGACCTGGTCGCGCGCGGTGAGCACGATGACGATGGGCCGCTGCTTGAGCGAGCGCACCTGCGGCAGCAGGGCGAGCCCGTCGCCGTCGGGCAGGTGCAGGTCCAGCAGCACGGCGGCGTACCGGGCGGCGTGCAGCGCGGCGCCGGCCTGGGCCAGGCTGGGCACGGCGTCCACCACGAAGGCCTTGGCGCGCAGGTAGCCGCACACGGCCTCGGACAGGGCCGCGTCATCTTCCACCAGTAGCACGCGCATGCATATCCTCGATTGCTTGTCGGACGCGAAAGTGTAGGTCCTGCGGGTCCGCGCAGTCGTTCATGAAGCGTTCAGGCCGGGGGGCTAACCTGCGCACCCGTTTTCGCAATCTCCGTGGCTCGCACGCCTTCCTTCCATGCTTTTCCGGACCCGGCGCCGTCTGTGGATACTGACGCTGCTTCTGTTTTCCTTGCTTGTCCTGTGGGATGCCGCGGGGCTCGATTTGCCGCTGGCGCGCCTGTCCGGCTCGGCCCAGGGCTTTGCCTGGCGCAACCAGCACACCTTCATGCTGCTGATGCATGAGCTGCCGCGCTACGCCAGCGGCGTGCTGCTCGCGATGCTGGCGCTTGGCGTGTTCAGGCCCTGGGGCTTCCTGCGCCGCATGACGGTGGCGCAGCGCTGGCAGCTGGTGCTGTCCGTCGTGGCGGGGTTGCTGGCGGTTTCCGCGCTCAAGCGCCTGAGCGCCACCAGCTGCCCCTGGGACCTGGCCGAGTTCGGCGGCGTGGCGCAGTACGCTTCGCACTGGGCGTGGGGCATGCGCGACCAGGGGCCGGGGCACTGCTTTCCCGCGGGCCACGCATCGTCGGCGTTTGCCTATGTGGCGGGCTGGTTCGTGCTGCGCCGCGCAGCGCCCGGCGTGGCGGGGGCGTGGCTGGCGGCGGCGCTGCTGCTCGGCACGGTGCTGGGCGTGGCGCAGCAGATGCGCGGGGCGCACTACATGAGCCATACGCTGTGGACGGCCTGGGTCTGCTGGGCCGTGGGCCTGGCCGTGGACATGCTGGCGCACGCGCGGCACCGCATCCTGGCCGTGGACACGAAGCTGAGCGAAGCATGATGAGCGAGACACTCGGTTCACTGCCTCCTGCCGCCCCCCGGGGCCCCCTGGGGCCCTTGCGCCGCATCCTGCGGCAGGCGGACGAGCGGCTTTCCACGCCCTTGTCCGCCCAGCAGGTGGTGCTGCGCCTGTCGGTCTACCTGGTGCTTGCGGCCAACTGGCCGCTGTGGCTGCAGCTCGCGCGCATCGGCGGGGCGCCCAGCCTGTACATGCGCTCGGCGGTGGCGCTGGCGGTGCTGATCGCCTGCGGCATGGTGGCCGTCTTCGCGTTCCTTGCCTGGACGCGCGGCATGAAGCTGCTGTGGTGGCTGGTGGTGCTGGTGGCCGCGCTGTCGCAGTACTACATGCTCACCTACAGCGTGGTCATGGACCCCGGCATGGCCGCCAACGTGCTGCAGACCGATGCGCGCGAGGTGGCCGATCTGTTGGGCCCGCGCATGCTGCTGGCCGTGCTGGCCGTGCTGGCGCTCCCCACGTGGTGGCTGCTGCGCGTGCGCATCCCCGCCATGCGGCCGCTGCGCCAGGCGTGGCGCAATCTGGCCATGCTGGCGCTGGCGCTGGGCGTGGCCGCGGGCACGGTGGCCGCCACTTCGCGCGACCTGGCGCCGCTCATGCGCAACCATCCGCAGCTGCGCTATCTGATGAACCCGCTGGCGAGCCTGTACTCGACCACCGTGTCCGCCATGCGGCCGGTGTTTGCGCGCGGCCGTACGCTGGTGCCCATGACGCAGGGGGCCGCGCTGGGCGATTCCTATGCCGCGGCAGCCAGGCCCTTGCTTTTCGTTCTGGTGGTGGGCGAGACGGCGCGGGCCGACCATTTCGGCATCAACGGCTATGGCCGCGACACCACGCCCGAGCTGGCCCGGCGGGGCGTGATGAGCTGGCGCGAGGTGCGTTCGTGCGGCACGAGCACGCTGGCCTCGCTGCCGTGCATGTTCTCGTCGCTGGGCAAGAGCGGGTTTGAATCCCGCGACACCGAGTATGAAAACCTGCTCGACGTGGCGCAGGCCGCGGGCCTGGCCGTGCTGTGGCTCGACAACCAGTCCGGCTGCAAGGGTGTGTGCGACCGGGTCCCGCACGCCACGGCCTCGGAGGGGCTGGACGAACGGGCGCGCGCGGGCCTGTGCGACGGCGGCGAATGCCGCGACGAGGCCATGCTGCACGGCCTGGATGCCCGGCTGGCCGCCATGCCCGCGGCGCAGCGCGAGCGCGGCGTGCTGCTGGTGCTGCACCAGATGGGCAGCCACGGGCCTGCGTACTACAAGCGCTCGGCCGGCGCGGCCAAGCGCTTCATGCCCGAATGCCGCACCGAGGTGCTGGCCGACTGCGCCCATGGCGAGCTGGTGAACGCCTACGACAATTCCATTGCCGCAACGGACATCTTCCTGGGCAAGACCATCGACTGGCTGCGCGGGAAGGGCGCCAGGTACGACACGGGCATGCTGTACCTGAGCGACCATGGCGAGTCGCTGGGCGAGTACGGCCTGTTCCTGCACGGCATGCCCTACGGCGTGGCGCCCGACGTGCAGAAGCACGTGCCCATGGTGGCGTGGCTGGACGACGCCTTGCTGCGCCGCGAGCAGCTGTCCGCCGCCTGCCTGCGCGCCGGTGCGGACGCCCGGCTCACGCACGACAACCTGTACCACACCATGCTGGGCCTGCTGGACGTGCGCTCGCCGTCGTACCGGCGCCCGCTCGACGCCTTCGACGGCTGCCGCGGCGCGGCGCTGGCTTCCAAGTAAAAACCGCTGTAACGCTTTGCTGGAAAGCGCTAGCAGCTATTTATTCGATAGTATCCGATCGGCTCAGGCCTTCTTCTCGCGCGGCATCCGGCCCATCAGGTAGAACTCGGGATTGGGCTGCATGCCGGCAAAGTTGGCCATGCGGTTGGACAGGCCGAAGAAGGCCGTGATGGCGGCGATGTCCCAGATGTCCTCGTCGTCGAAGCCATGGGGGTAGAGTGCCTCGAAGTCGGCATCCTCGATCTCGTGCGCGCGCTGGCTGACCTTCATGGCAAAGTCCAGCATGGCGCGCTGGCGCGGGCTGATGGCGGCCTTGCGGTGGTTCACGGCCACCTGGTCGGCCACCAGAGGGTTCTTTTCGTAGATGCGCAGGATGGCGCCATGAGCCACCACGCAGTACAGGCACTGGTTGGCGGCGCTCGTGGCGGTGACGATCATTTCGCGCTCGCCCTTGGTCAGGCTGCCGTCCTCCTTGAGCATGAGCGCGTCGTGGTAGGCGAAGAAGGCGCGCCACTCGGCCGGCCGGCGCGCGAAGGCCAGGAACACGTTGGGGATGAAGCCTGCCTTGTCCTGCACCTCCAGGATGCGCGCGCGGATGTCTTCGGGCAGGGCGTTCAGGTCGGGGAAGGGATAGCGCTGGGCCACAGGGGTCTCCTCGGATTCATGGATCGGGCGGGTCGAGCATAGCCGAGCGCGTGGCGGGCCAGTGCACCCGCTGTTGGGCGATGAAGGCCTCCATGGCGGCGCCCAGCGCGGCGATGTCCTCCAATTGCAGCAGCGCCTGCTGTGCGGCCTCCAGCGTGGACCGCTGGTGCGGCGCATGCGCCTTGCGGATGGCGTAGCGCGAGAGGGGCGGCGCATGCAGCGCCATGCGCGGCAGGGCCTGCAGCAGGGGATTGCTCCACAGCATCCTGCGGCTTTTGCGCCAGGTGCCGTCCAGCAGCACCAGCCGCAGCCGATCAGGCTCGCCCAGCCAATGCGCCGGCAGCGGCGGCGGCGCCTGCATGGGGTGCTGAGGGTCGGGAGGCGAGGGCGGGTACAGCAGCACGGCGCGGCGGGGCGCCAGGCGGTCCGCATCGCTCCACGGCGCCGCCAGCGCATCGGGGCCGAACGTCTCCCCCACGATCACGCGGCTGTGCTGCAGGCACAGGTGCAGCAGGCGCGCCGTGCCCTTGGCCTGGTGCAGTTCCAGCGGATGCATGAGGATCAGCACCTGTACCCGGTGCGCCACGGGCCGCACGGCGGCGCACAGGCAGGCCGCGCCGGGGCGCAGGCAGCGTGCGCAGGTGCTGCGGCGGGAAGAGGGCGCCGTCATGGGCCTGCCGCTACTGGCCCGGCGACTCCAGCGCGAACAGCGGCACCTGCGCCTGCCGGCTCAGCCACAGGCCGCCGCCCATGTCGATGAAATGCGGCTCCAGGCCCCGGCGGTACAGCGCCGCGCGGTGGCGGTACAGGCGCGGGTCGGTCAGGTCCTCGTCGATGATGTCGCGCTCGTAGTCCTCGCGCGCCACCGCCTCCAGGTACAGCGCGCCGCGGCACAGCCGGCCCAGGTTGTCGAGCGCGCGCCGCAGGTCCTGCGTGCCCAGGTAGGGCAGCACGCCCTGGCAGATCACGAAGTCGAAGGGCTCGCCGGCCTGGTAGTCCACCACCGAGCCGCGCTCCCAGTCAAAGCGCTCGCACAGGTAGGCGCTGTACTCCACGCCGTGATAGCGGGCACCCGGCAGATGCCGCGCCACCATGTCCCGCCACAGGCCGATGCCGCAGCCCATGTCCAGGACCCGCGCCACGGGCACCCGCAGGTAGTGCAGGTAGCTGCAGACGAAGGCCCCCAGCCGCTCGGCATGGGCAGGGTCCACCACGCTGGTTTTCTTGTCGAAGTAGTAGCGCTGGTAATACGCCTCGTCAAACCACAGCTCGCTCGCCGATTGCACGCATGCTCCTGAGAAAACGGCGCCGGGATGGCGCCACGGGCGAGAAGTATGGCGCAGGCAAACCGGCCGCCGCGCCATCGAAGCGTGCGCCCAGTGACTTTGCGGCGTCTCCGGGGGCGCATCGGATATAAACGGGACACCATCACCTCTCTCATGGACACCACCCACATGAACCGCGCCGAACTCGTTGAAATCCTGGCCACCAAGAACGCCCTGTCCAAGACGGCCGCCAACGCCGTGCTCGACACGCTGATCGAAACCATCCAGACCGCCGTGAAGAAGGGCAACGCGGTGCAACTGGTCGGCTTCGGCACCTTCAAATCTGCCAAGCGTGCTGCGCGCACCGGCAAGAACCCCGCCACAGGCGCGGCGCTGAAGATCCCTGCCTCCACGGTGCCCAAGTTCGTGCCCGGCGCGAAGTTCAAGGCCGTGGTGGATCCCAAGGCCGCCAAGCGCAAGGCCGAGAAGGCTGGCAAGTAAGCCGCCAATCCTTCTCGCACAGCCGTCCCGATGGCGCTGGCCTTGGACGGCTTTTTTGTGAGAGCCTGCTACGCTCCGTACCATCCATAGCTCAGGTTGAAACGATGACAGCTTTCTCCGATGCATTCAGGGCCGAGGTCCTGCGCATGGCGCGCAAGGAGATCAAGGGCGAACTGGGGAATTTACGCAAGACCGTCACGACGCAGCGCTCCGAGATCG
The DNA here is from genome assembly GCF_054512775.1 of Alicycliphilus sp. T452. Taxonomy (NCBI): domain Bacteria; kingdom Pseudomonadati; phylum Pseudomonadota; class Betaproteobacteria; order Burkholderiales; family Comamonadaceae; genus Alicycliphilus; species Alicycliphilus sp. T452. Next base: position 12,054 of record NZ_JBTNEH010000028.1, on the reverse strand, counting down.
CGGCGCTCAAGCGGGACGTGAAGGCCTTGGTGACGCAGATGAAGGCGCTGCATAAAGCCGCAGCCCGCAAGGCCGAGGCCGCTGAAATGCAGGCACAGCAGGACCCGGAAGTCCCGGCGCGACGCAAGCGCCAGTTTCAATTCAAGGCAGAGGCGCTGGCGGCCCGGCGCGAAGAGCTAGGCATCTCGCAGCAGGCCATGGCGGCGCTGCTGGAGGCTTCGGCCCTTTCTATCTCCCGCTGGGAAAGCGGAAAGGTGATGCCGCGTGCGGCGCAGCTCGAACGCATCCAGCAGGTGCTGAAGATGAGCAAGCGAGAGGCGTTGGCCAAGCTGCAAATATGAGCTGCGCAACTTAAGCCATGGAAGGTGCGTCGAAGAAACCAGTTTCTTTCCGTCGCATCTTTTGCTAGATACGATGTATATTATGTTTAATCACAAAGGCGACCGGTAACGCTGCAAAATTGATAGCTGTCGGCCCAACTGAATCTTGGTAACCAACATCAAAATTTTGGTAACCACAGGTTCTTCACCTGGGCCAGGAACTCGTCGTCCAGCAGGCCGATGTTGGGCTTGTCCAGGCCCACGGCGTCGAAGATGTCCACCACCGATTCGCTGACCACCGCCTGGCCGATGATTTGGCGGATGGCGGCTTCGCGCTGCTCGTCGGTTTTTTTCTGGGCGGTGATGTCGCGCTTGGTCAGGATGACCTTGACCGCCTGCATGAAGGCCACTTCTTCCCGCAGGGCTTTGGCTTCATCCAGCGTGCAGCACAGGCTGAACGCCTTGCTCATCGCCAGGGCGGCGTCGGCAAAGCGCTTTTTGCCGTCGCGCACGGGTTTGCCATTCTTGTCTTTGGACTCGGATGGCAGGCCCAGCACATGGTTGGCGGCACCGGCCAGGGTTTTGTGGCCTCCGGTCTTGAAGTCGCTGTAATCAAAGCCGTGCAGCATGGTGCGCAGCACGTCGAGCTTTTCCAGCAGGAGTGACAGGGCCTCATGGGCGTCCACCGTGGGCTTACCCCTGCCCTTGCTGGCGGTGTACTCCTTCATCGCGGCCTTCAGCTCGTTGCCGATGCCGATGTAGTCCACCACCAGCCCGCCCTGCTTGTCCTTGAACACCCGGTTGACGCGGGCAATGGCCTGCATCAGGTTGTGGCCCCTCATGGGCTTGTCGATGTACATGGTGTGTACACATGGGGCGTCGAAGCCGGTGAGCCACATATCGCGCACGATGACGAGCTTGAGCGGGTCGGCCGGGTCTTTGAATCGCTTTTCCAGGCGCTTCTTGACTTGGCTGCTGTAAATATGGGGGCGCAGCAGGGCCTTGTCGCTGGCACTGCCGGTCATGATGATTTTGATGGCGCCCTGCTCCGGGTCATCGCTGTGCCAGTCCGGCCGCAGCTTGATGATTTCGTTGTACAGGTGGACGCAAATCTCGCGGCTCATAGTCACGGCCATGGCTTTGCCGTCCTGGGCTTTGTTTCGCTCCTCGAAGTGCGCCACCATGTCGGCGGCGATGCTCTGAATGCGTGGCTCGGCCCCCACCACCTGTTCCAGGGCGGCCCACCGGCTTTTGAGTTTGCTCTGGACGCTTTCTTCCTCGTCCTCGGCCAGTTCGTCAACCTCGTCGTCTATCAGGGGCAGTTCGGCGTCTTTGAGCTTGAGCTTGGCCAGCCGGCTTTCATAGTAGATGGCCACGGTGGCGCCATCCTCCTTGGCCTGCTGCATGTCATACACATGGATGTAGTCGCCGAACACGGCCCGGGTGTCGCGGTCGGTGCTGCTGACTGGGGTGCCGGTGAAGGCCACAAAAGTGGCGTTGGGCAAAGCATCGCGCAGGTGCTGGGCGTAGCCCACTTGGTAGGTGGTTTTGTATTCAGGGGGCGCGAACTCGACGGTGGCGGCCTGTGTGGTGGAGTCGCCATCAGCAGTGGTGACCGCGCCGTGGCTCGCGCCCGAACCGACAACGCCCTTGCCACCCACCTTACGGGTCTTGAGCTTGGCCTCAAAGCCGTACTGGGTGCGGTGGGCTTCGTCGGCCACCACCACGATGTTGTGCCGGTCGCTCAGCACTGGGAACATGTCTTCGTCTTCGCCCGGCATGAACTTCTGGATGGTGGCGAACACGATGCCGCCCGATGGCCGGTTGCCCAGCAGTTGCCGCAACTCCTGCCGGGTGGTGGCCTGCACTGGTTGCTCGCGTAGCAGGTCTTGCGCCAGGCTGAAGACGCCAAAGAGTTGGCCATCCAGGTCATTGCGGTCGGTGATGACCACGATGGTGGGGTTGGCCATTGCCGGTTCCTGCATCACGCGGGCGGCAAAGCAAGTCATGGTGATACTCTTGCCGCTGCCTTGGGTGTGCCACACCACCCCGCCCTTGCCGCGCAGGTTCGCCGCGCTGTCTGAGCGGGAGGCGGCCACCACATGGCCAATGGCCGCACGTACTGCGTGGTACTGGTGGTAGCCAGCCACTTTCTTGACCAGCCGGCCGTCGTCCTCGAACAGCACGAAGTAGCGCAGGTAGTCCAGCAGGGTGGCCGGGGCCAGCACGCCGCGTACCAGGGTTTGCAGTTCGTTGAACTCACCCAGCGGGTCTAGGTTCACGCCGTCGATGGTGCGCCATTGCAGGAAGCGCTCGGCATTGGCCGACAGACTGCCCAGCCGGGCGTCAGTACCGTCCGAGATGACCAGTACCTCGTTGTACTGGAACACGTCCGGGATTTGTTCCTTGTAGGTTTGAATCTGGTCGTAGGCCTTCCAGATGTCGGCGTTCTCATCAGCCGGGTTCTTCAACTCAATGAGGACTAGCGGCAGGCCGTTGACGAACAGGAGGATGTCGGGCCGGCGGGTGTGGTGCGGGCCTTTGATGGTGACCTGGTTGACGGCCCAGAAATCGTTACGGGACACATCGGCCCAATCCACCAGGCGCACGAAGTCGCCCACCGTTTCGCCGTCCTTCTGGTACTGCACCGGCACGCCGCCCACCAACAGTTTGTGAAAGGCGCGGTTCGCAGACAACAGGGCAGGAATGCCCAAATCCAGCACCCGCTGCAGGGCGTCTTCTCGGGCAGCCGTAGGAATGTTCGGGTTCAGCCGCTGGATGGCTTCGCGCAGGCGAAACGGCAGCACCACCTGGCGGTAGTGGGCCCGCTGCGGGTTGAGGCCGTCGTGGACGATGTCGTATCCGCTGTGCACCGCATAGCCCAACTCGGCCAGCCAGGCCAGGGTTTCTTGTTCGAGTTGGTCTTCGGTCATTTGCGTCTTCCCAAGTATTTGTGCGATGCGTTCGCAAAATCTCGTTCAAGGCTGTTGGCTCGTGACCAAAGAAAAAGATTGGGGATTGACCAAATCATAAAGATGCAAAACAGCCAAGTACCCAGTCGAACCCCATCTCCATTGGCATCAAGAAATGAGGCCAATGTTTGCTTGGACTTGACGTTCATGCTGACAACGAGAGAAATCAAGCAGAAAAAACACAACTCCAGAATTACTATGAAAGTAGAGTTTGAGTGCTCCCGCAGATGTGTGTAGCTCTCACGAATCTCTTTTGAACTTCCGTTGCTTCGCGCCTTGGTCAACCTTTGATAGAACTGATGGACTTCTCCTTCCGCCAACAGGACCTTGAACAGCGTAATGTACTGGGATATCCCTACCCAAATTGCCGGAAGTGAAAATGTCAACAAATTCAGTTGCCATTTACTCATTTCTGGCGTCAGGTCAACTATAAAGCTCAGCACAAGCACTGCGATAAATACCCAGACAAAAATGAATACCGCCATCTCAAGAAGGGAATGCGTGGTGATACCGCGGCCTACAGCTTGATTTCCTGGCGACTTCTTTCCAAAATAAAAGTGCAGGAAATAAAGAAGCGCGGGAACTAAAATTGCCGAAACAAAGGCGGGTGCCTTGACGAGGGTTTCGATGACACCAATGGCGCTGAAGCATAATATAACAACCCAAGCAAACCAAAAGTATCGAGATTGCGCATCCCAAAAAATTCTCACACCCCTACCAAAATGAATTACTGTAATTGGAGCGCTAACTAGATAGGAATACACAAGCCCTAACAGCCCAATGGTGACAAGAATGGCTATGGTGGGTGCATCCTTGCCGAGAAGCATTGCCGCTACAGTCTCGATTTGACCAGCGCCAGCAGTCAAAAAGGCTAGATGTGCCACGAAAGCAGAAACGCATATTGCACCAACAAGAAAACCAGAAAAATACCTTACCAGATATGATTCCCACCAGCGCGAGTTACCGCTCCCGCTTTGGTCACTTGATGTGTCGGCCATAGTTTCTCTAGATTTTTTATCAGTTTTTTTTATTGCTCAAACTCTACTTGTTCAACTTACAGCGAGACTTTGTCCAACTGAAGCTGACCTGAAATCAGCCGAGGAAGCAAGGTGTCGCGTAAGGTGGAGAGTGTTTGGGCATGCTGGGAGTAAAGCCGTTCGTAGATAGTTCGTGCAACACTCTCAAATGCTGAGAGGACGGCAATATCTGGAACTACAACCTTTTTTGTGGCTAGCAACAGCTTGTCGTCAAGGTTCGGAATTGATGTCCCGTTGATGTAGTTCCAGATTTCCCTGGTCTCTCGCATCTCTGCAAGCAGTCGGTCAATGTAAATGGCTCGGGCTGGGGAACCACATTCGAGCCGCTTTACAAAGTTTGAAAAAATAACAGGCATCCCATAGAGCAGCTCAAATCCGGCACCTGCCCAAAGTGGCCGACCGCAAGGCCCCGCGCCCGAGGATGCAATAAGCACTTCATTCTCGCCAAGTCGTCTTTTCTCCATCGCGGATGGCTTCACCCAGCGCACTGGGGCATTTTTGGCAAAGCCATCAACGCGGAGGTTTTCAAGGTCGACACCACGCAAGCTGATTGCTGGAGTTAAGTCCGAATCGTCACATTCATCATTTCCCCAAAGTCCACCAATCGTGACAGTACACATGTTCCCAAGTGTGTCTAGTCGCCACCCCTTCGGCACGACCCCCAACTCCGTCTCTTCAAACGAATCCGGAAACAGCGCCGCCGTGGCCTCGTCCATGCCTTCGGGGGCGCGGCCTTCCATCTTGGCGCGCACGGGGTCGAAATCGACAAACCAGGACTTGAACAGCGCCTGGGCGATGGCTTCGAGGGTGGTGTTGGTTTCGCGCAGGAGGGTGATGCGGTCGTCTAGGCTGCCCAATACGCTTACGATTGCATCTTGCACTTCCCGAGGTGGGCAAGGCACTTCTATGCGGTTCAAATTGCCCTGAGTTAACTTGGGCATCACGGCCCCTGTCAGATAGGAGGTTATATCTGAACCAAGAACAGCGTATTCCAGGTAGCGGGTGCTTGCCCGTTCATTGCCTACAACGATGTGGGCGTGATTGTTTACCCAAAATTTGCCACATGCTCTAAAAGCAATTGGCGTCTGCCGAGTCCGTAGATTTTCTCCATCCTCTGCGATTAGCAAATGCTCGCCATCAAAGAGGTAGCTATCAACGTAATCAACTATTCCAGACGCGCCATAGTACGGATAAGGGCCTGGCTTTCTATCTGCTTCCTTTACAGGCTTTCGCCTAGTATCGAGATTGACCGTGAGGTCGCCAAGTTTTACTAGCGGCCACTCAGAACTCATACCCCAGCCCCCCCAGCTTCTGCCGAATCAGCGTATCCAGCTCCGCGCCCTTGGCCATTTGCTCGCCCAGCTTCTCAGTCAGCTTGCGCATCTTGTCGTCAAAGGCTTCGTCATCGTCCTCCACCTCTTCCGCGCCCACGTAGCGGCCCGGGGTCAGCACATGGCCATGCTGCGCAATCTCGGCAAGCGGCACGCTGCGGCAAAAGCCGGGTTGGTCTTGGTAGTCGGTGACGGTGGCACCCTCTTCCACTTCACCACGCCAGGCGGCCACGGTTTCGGCAATGCGGGTGATGGCGGCATCGTCCAGCTCGGCCTGCACGCGTGAAATCATCTTGGCCTGCTTGCGGGCGTCGATGAACAGCACCTCGCCCTTGCGCTTCTTGGTCTTGGCCAGGAACCACAGGCAGGCGGGTATCTGGGTGTTGAAGAACAGTTGCCCCGGTAAGGCGACCATGACTTCCACCACGTCGGCATCAACCATTGCAGCGCGAATCACGCCTTCGTTGTTCTGGCTGGAACTCATCGAACCGTTAGCCAGCACGATACCCGCGCGCCCGGTGGGCTTGAGGTGGTGCAGCATGTGCTGCAACCAGGCGTAGTTGGCGTTGCCTTGCGGTGGGTCGCCGTACACCCAGCGCGGGTCGCCTTCCAGGCTGCCGTGCCACCAGTCGGAAATATTGAACGGCGGGTTGGCCAAAATGAAGTCGGCCCGCAGGTCGGCGTGCTGGTTGCGGGTAAAGGTATCGGCCGGTTCGCGGCCCAGGTTGAAGTCGATGCCGCGAATGGCCAGGTTCATGGCGGCCAAGCGCCAGGTGGTGGGGTTGCTCTCTTGACCGTAGATGCTCACGTCGCCCAGCTTGCCGCCGTGCGCTTCGATGAATTTTTCGGACTGCACGAACATGCCACCGGAGCCGCAGCACGGGTCGTACACCTTGCCCTGGTGCGGGGCCAGCACGGCGACCAGTGTTTTGACGATGCTGGCCGGGGTGTAGAACTGGCCGCCCTTCTTGCCCTCTGCGCTGGCGAACTGGCCCAGGAAGTACTCGTACACCTGACCCAGCACGTCGCGGGCCACAGCGGGGTTGTCTCCGAAGCCGATGGTGGAAACCAAGTCCACCAGCTCACCCAGCTTGCCATCTGGCAACTGGGCGCGAGCGTAGCGCTTGTCCAAGATGCCCTTGAGCTTGGGGTTCTCGGCCTCGATGATGGTCAGCGCGTTGTCGATGAACTTGCCAATCTCTACGTTCTTGGCCATGGAGCGGATGCTTTCCCAGCGTGCCCCTTCGGGCACCCAGAAGACGTTGGCGCTTTTGTAATAGTCCCGGTCTTCCAGCTCGGCGGCAATGTCTTCTGCGTCAGCCTCGCCGTAATAGAACTCGTCTTCGGGGTTTCTCAGGCGGGCTTCCACCTCCAGACGGCGCGCAACGAAGGTGTCACTGACGTACTTCAGGAAGATGAGGCCGAGCACCAAGTGCTTGTATTCAGCGGCGTCCATGTTGGCACGCAGCTTGTCGGCGGTGGCCCAGAGTGTTTTTTTAATGTCGTCGAGCATGGAGCAGCAGTGACCAGGGATGTAACAAAAATGCACCCCATTATGTCGGTATACCAAGGGATGGCCCCATCTGCGGCTGCCTGGGAAGCTGGTGCCTGACCCGTCCTCGGGCCTGTACTGGATGTTGAGTTGAACTTCACAAACAGAACGTAAGTATTTGATTTATAACGACTTTTTCTTTTTTCTGGTATCCTTCCTCATCTCAAAAACAAGAGATGAACGATGCCAAGAAAGCTCAAGAGCCCTACACGAACCATCTCTAACGCAGGCGAACATCCTCGCTTCATGGGGTTGATGACCTCGCCAAAGGCCCACCCTGCAAGGCGCAAGGTGGGCACGGCGCCACCGGGTAGCGGCGTGCTCGCCTTCGACTCTCTCAGTGCCTTGGCCTGTGCCACGTACCTTGAGTGGCGGCATGACGTGGTTCAGTTTGACTTCGAGCCGCAGAAGTTTGACTTTGCTGCAAACGGTGATTTACCGGGGGTGTCTTGCATTCCGGACTACGAGGTGACCCTCGACACCGGCGAGCTGGCCATCTTCGAAGCCAAATATTCACGCGAGCAGCTCCGTCCCGCCGAAGAAGCCAAGCTGCGTTTGCTAGAGGCCCACTTTGCCCATCGAGGGGTTTCGTACACCGTGGTGTACCGCCTCGACCTTGAAAAGTCGGGATTTCTGCAGACCGTGACCCTGCTGCGCCCATACGCACAGCTCGAGTTCGCTCCTGCCAATGCAGAGAAGGCCATGGGGCGCCTCTCCGCATTTCCTGAAGCAGACTTGAAAACCTGGCGCCAGCGTGCCGCTGCCGCGGGCGTGCCGGTCGCCCTGCTCTACCAATTGCTTTACCAGCAACGGCTGCCTTTGCTGTACCGGCCACTCCAGTTGACGGAGTTAGAACTGTGTCGAGACTGACGCCATTTTCCCTTCGGGTCGGCACGCGGCTGGAAATCGGGGGGTCGCGATTCTTGGTGTCCAAGTGCGAGCGGATGGCCTCTACCGTTGAACTGCAACTTGAAGGTTATGCAGGGCCCGCTTCGACTGTGAGCAGAAACGAGCTCGCGACCTTGGTGGCCAGCGAACAAGCTCGGATGTTGGACGACCTGGAAGAGCCGGAGCCTTTGGGGGTGCGTCGTCGACAGTGGACTGACATTTCGCACCTCTCCATCCCGCGAATGTTCGACTGGCACAGCAAGGTCTATTTACTGAAGGCGTTGTTACCGTTGGAGGGGCGCTCACCCAAATCAAAAGTTTTCAGGGAGACCCTCGCCCAGGCCAGCGCCGAATTGTCGGTTTGGCATGCCGAAATGGGGACTGGATACGCCCCTGACTGGTCGGCTTGGACGCTGTATCACGACATCTTGCGATGGCGCTATGCGGGTCACGACATGGCGGCCTTGCAGAAAAAAGGCGTTGAGTACAGCCCATGGTCCAAGAGTCGTGAGTTGTATGACCTTGCACGAGAAATTGCCGCCGAGGTACTAAATAAAGAACCTGCTGTTTCAGCGGCGGGGCTGCACCGGCAAGTCAACAAGGGGTTGGACAACCTGGAGATGCGGCCATGACCGAATCTTCTGTCTCCATGGAGTTCGTTCGTCAGCTCCTTAAGGCCCACGACAAGTTTGAACAGAAGAACCGCCTGCTTGGTCACCTGTTTGCGGTTCAAGACGTTCGTGCGATTGGGAAGCTGCACACATGGTATCCCGGCCAACGGACGGAATTTGATTTCACAAAGTACGGCGTATTTCTGTATCCCAACAGCAATTGGAATCAGCCGGAGCTGTACTTTGATGGGTTAGGTGTCGACCACACGTCCGGAGTAATTGGCAGTTTTGTCACGACAACCAGTCCGACGTCGCGCGATATTGTCCGGTTGTATAAGCGCTACGTCATGCCAAAAAGCACATGGCTGCCATCGAGTCTTTCAGACGTTGCGCAACTGTGGGATGTGTTTGGCCTTCCCCATTTGGTGGCCATGGACAACGGTGCAGAGTTCATCTCGAACGCTACGACCATCATGCTGTTGATGTCAGGCGTCGTGATTTTGCGTATTCCACCGCGGCGCGGGGACTTAAAAGGCACCGTGGAACGATGCATTAACACCGTGGAGTCTCGGTACATCCATCACATGCCGGGCTACATTCCCAAAGTCGCCGTGGGGCTCAACCCTAAATACAGCAAAGTCCGTGAAAGGGCCAAGAGCGCTGCACGCTTGACAGTACAGGAATACGAACACCAGTTGGCGCAGCACATTATTGAATACAACCACGAAAAACACCCGCACCTGAAGATTCCTCGCATTCATGTATATCGAAATGGTCTGGAAATGGCTCCGCCGCTCCTTTTGACTGGCCAGATTCAGCAACGACTGACCTTTGCCCTCACTTATGAGGTGAAATTAACGCGGGAAGGGGTGGAGGTGGAGACCCTGCGATTCAACAGTGAAGACCTTCACGCCGCATACCGAAGCTACAGCGGAACAGTGGTGGTCAAGTTAGACCCAGACGATGTTCGGTCGGTGCTGGTCATCGTGCCGCAATATGCCGAGCCGATTGAGGCATTTCTGACCACGTATTCACTGTCAGAACGGTCCGGTCTTGAACTGCTTCAGATGGCAATCAAGGCCAATAGCAACGCGAGTGCGGCGGCGCAAACCGGTAAGCCCGTCGCTGCTCCGATGCATTTTGGGTCGGTTCTGGCGGACCTGCAAGAAGCCACCGAGCTGCGGATTGCTGGAACCACAGCACGTAAAGAAATCCAGGCCGTGACCCAGGCCGCTGCCATGCCGCCAGCGGCCCGCCCGCCTGCCGCCCCATCGCTTTCGTTGGACGAACTCTTGAAGGGGTCAGAGCTTGACGACGAAGCCTGAATATTTACTCACGTTCCAGCGCGACCTGCTCGACAGCGTTTTGATGTCGTACGAAGAGCTGCTGCGCGGCCGGAACTCCCAAGGTCTGATTCTCATGGGCAGTTCAGGCGTTGGCAAAACCCATGGTCTGGATGTGTTGGCTTCCAACTTCCTTGATTGGGTGCAGCGCGAGCCGTGGGCTGCCACAGCCGGGATACAGCCAATAAGCCCTGTGTTGCGCTATGCGGCCGATGCCAAAGCGGATGCGAATTCTATGTTGACGCATCTGCTCGCGCGCTTGGGCAAAGTCGTGCTGAAAGAAAAACGGCCAGGGCTGGGCAAACTGGAAGCGGATTTCTTGCAGGCCATGCATGCCCGCCGTGTTCGGCTGTTAATTTTGGAAGAGTTCCACAACGCCATTTTGAAAGGCACCCCGCAGCTGCGCGGCCAAGCCGCACGCCTGCTAAAGAACATCTGGAACATGGCGCCCGAGGATTCCAGCCTGGGATGGTCGAAACCAGCTCCAGGCCGCGACGACTGGCGGGTCATCATCGTCGTGTCGGGCACCGAGGAGCTGTTGCCAGTTTTTGATAAAGATGCCGAGCTTAGCTCCCGCTTCAGCACCATCGTCCGTGCCCCACAACTCGGATTCACGCCTCCAGCGGCCTTCAAGGAGTTCAGGGGCGTGCTCAAGCAAATGGTTGCGCACGAGGAGTTGACTGGCTGGCTGGTCGCCAACGACAACGACTTGGCGGCCCGAATCATGTTGGCCTGCAACGGCCACTTGCGTCTGCTTGAAAAGTTACTCCAGCGAACAGCCACTTTATGGAACAAGGCCGGCAAAAACCGTGACCTTCCACCCCTGGCCTTGTTGGCCCAGGCTTTTCCGGCCATCAACAGCAGTGGCGCGACGAATCCATTTGAATTGGCGCCGGAGGAACTTCAGAACCGCGTGGCATCGGCCTTGCGTCAATCTAACAATCAACACAAGGACTGGTCATGACTGCAGGATTTTTGCCTGGGTGCTACAAAAACTTCCCGCAGGAGACGGGTGAGTCACTGCCAGGCTACTTGTTGCGACTGTCTCACGCGAACGGGTACGACGGCATTGCCGACCTCTTACGGGCATGCACTGGGGTACGAAAAGCAAGTGCAGCCCAAATGGTTCACGCCTTGCGGCTGTCAGAAAACGACCTCAAAACGATGTCCCGGGTGGCCGTGGGCGACGACCGCCACCTCGTGCACCACCTTGGTTTCGCCATCATCGACGGGGCCATCGGCTTGCACAACACACGAGTGGATGACGACGCCTGGCTGGCAGGTCGTGCCCAAGTTTGCCCTCGTTGTCTGGCGGCGCGAGGCGTCCTCTTGGAAGAATGGGATTTCGCCCTGGTGACGGTATGCACGGAGCACGGCAGTCTGCTGCTTGACGAGTGTCAAGAGTGCGGCGGCGCCATCACTTGGAATCGGTCCCACCCCAGCCATTGCGAGCATTGCGGCGCCGACTTCAGGCACGCCAACGCCAACGCCGCACAGAGCGCAGAGGTCGACGTCGCGGGCGACTTTGCTGCCGTGGCACCGTTTCGTTTTCTGGGACATGGCGCTGAAGGCCTGACGCAGCAATGGGACGCAGGATTTCGGATATTCAAAGGACTGGCACTGAATCGCCGACACTGGGCTGCGGTCGAAGTCCCACCAAAGTACTTGCGGGACATGAGTTTGTCCGAGCGCCACCGAGTCACACAACTGCTGGCCCAGGTTCGTCACGACGGCAGTTACCACCTGCCTGCACTTGCTGGGCACACCGAAACCATCCTTGAGCCGTTGCGTTCCATCCCCAAACCAACCGCCATCCGAAAACACGCGATGCGCATATGGCAGGGTGAATTGGGTATTCCGCGGCCGTTGGCCGTGTCACCGACCGCCGTAATGGAGCCACCGATGTTCGGCGTAATGGAGCCAGCAACAGGTGGGTAAAACGACGCCCCGAGGGGGTTAAGACTGGGTCGATTTTGCAGCCTTTTGCGGGCTGGCTTTGA
>NZ_JBTNEH010000027.1:0-56924 GCF_054512775.1 Alicycliphilus sp. T452 | reverse complement strand
CCAGATCCTGCAGATCGCCGGCAACTACAGCCACATCCTCTTCCCCGCCACGGCCGGCGGCAAGAACGCGGCCCCGCGCGTGGCCGCCAGGCTCGACGTGGCGCAGATCAGCGACATCACCAAAGTCGTGGCCGCCGACACCTTCGAGCGCCCCATCTACGCCGGCAACGCCATCGCCACCGTGCAAAGCGGCGACAGCGTCAAAGTCATCACCGTGCGCACCACGGGCTTCGACGCTGCGGCCGCCACGGGCGGCGCGGCGCAAGTCGAAACCACGGCCGCCGTGGCCGACAGCGGCAAAAGCAGCTTCGTGGGCAGCGAAATCGCCAAGAGCGACCGGCCCGAACTCACGGCCGCCAAGATCATCGTCTCGGGCGGTCGGGCGCTGGGCAGCAGCGAGAAATTCCAGGAAGTCATCACCCCGCTGGCCGACAAGCTGGGCGCGGCCATCGGCGCGAGCCGCGCGGCTGTGGACGCGGGCTACGCGCCCAACGACCTGCAGGTGGGGCAGACGGGCAAGATCGTGGCGCCGCAGCTGTACATCGCCTGCGGCATCTCGGGGGCGATCCAGCACCTGGCGGGCATGAAGGACAGCAAGGTGATCGTGGCCATCAACAAGGACCCGGAGGCGCCGATCTTCGGCGTGGCCGACTACGGGCTGGAGGCCGATCTGTTCCAGGCCGTGCCGGAGCTGGCCAAGGCGCTGTAAAGGCGTCCCCAGGATCGATTTTCAGGCAAAACGGCTTGCAGCGCTTGTATATCAAGCGCTGCAAGCTATTTTTTTGAGAGCGAACGCACCCTGGGAGGCTTCAGTTCGCGGCGCTGCCTGCATCCTGCTGCAGCATCTCGCGCAGCCTGAATTTCTGGATCTTTCCGGACGGCGTGGCGGGCATGGCCTCCCTGACCACCAGCTTTTCCGGGATGTACTGCAGGGCCACCTTCTGGCTCTTCAGGAATTCCACGATGGCGGGCAGGTCGATGCTCTGGCCGGGCTTGGGCACCACCACGGCGCAGGCGCGCTCGCCCAGGCGCTCGTCGGGGTAGGCCACGATGGCGGCCATGGCGATGGCGGGGTGCTTGTAGAGCAGGGACTCGATCTCCACCACGGGGATGTTCTCGCCGCCGCGGATGATCACGTCCTTGCTGCGGCCCGTGATGCGCACGTAGCCGCGCTCGTCGATGCGGGCTAGGTCGCCGGTGTCGAACCAGTCGCCCTCGTCGGTGCCGTTGAGCTGGGCGCGCTTCAGGTAGCCGCCGAAGTTCGAGCACGCGCGCAGCAGCAGCCGGCCCGGCTCGCCGGGCGGCAGGGCGCGGCCGTCCACGCCGGCCACCTTGATCTCCACGCCCGGCAGCGGGCAGCCGTCGGTGTGGACGGAGCGCTCGTCGTCGTCGTCGAGCCGCGTGAGGGTCACCGCGCCGTTCTCGGTCATGCCCCAGGCCGAGACCACCTTGGCGCCCAGCGCGGAGCGCGCCTGCTCCACCAGCGGCCCGGGGATGGGCGCGCCGGCGCACAGGAAGGTGCGCAGCGTGGGCACGCCCTGCCCGGACTCGGCCACCGTGCGCGCCAGGTCGGTCAGGAAGGGCGTGGACGCCATGGTGAAGGTGGCCCGCTCGGCCTGGATCAGCGCAACGGCCTTCTTCGGCTCCCACACGTCCTGCAGCACGGCGCCGGCCTGCAGCAGCACGGGCATCATCAGCCCGTACATGAAGCCGGTCTGGTGCGCCATGGGCGAGGCCATGAGGATGGTGTCGTCCGCGCCCAGGCGCAGACGCTCGGCGTAGGGGACGATGTTGGAGAACAGCGTGTTGGCCGAGTGCATCACGCCCTTGGGCTCGCCCGTGGTGCCCGAGGTGTAGATGAGCTGGGTCACGTCGTCCGGGCCGGGGCGGCTGCGCGTGAGGATGTCCTGCGCGTCGGCCTCCTTCTCCCATTCGGGGCCGGACAGCAGCGCCTCGAAGCTGTTGGCGCCGCTGCCGCCCACGACCACCAGGTGCCTGAGGTCCGGCAGGCTGGGCTGCAGCGCGGCGAGCATGGCCTCGAAGTCGAAGCCGCGGAAGGCCTTGGGCGCGATCATGACCTTGGCCTCGCCGTGCCGGAGCATGAACGACAGCTCGCGCTCGCGGAAGATGTGCATCAGCGGGTTCATCACCGCGCCGATGCGCGAGCACGCCAGGTACACCAGCGTGAATTGCCACCAGTTGGGCAGCTGGCAGGCCACCACGTCGTTACGGCCCACGCCCAGGCGTGCCAGGCCCACGGCGATGCGGTCGGCCATCTGCGCGAGCTCGCGGTAGCTGAAGCGGCGCATGGCGCCCGACTCCACCTGCAGCGCGGACAGCGCGGGCCTGTCGGGACAGGCGGCCACGCAGGCGTCCAGGTAGTCGTTGATGGTGCGGTCGCGCCACAGGCCCTGGGCGGTCATGCGGGCGCGGCGCGGGGGCAGCAGTACGGCGTCGAATTCCATGGTTTGTCTCCTTCGGTGTCGTGTGCCGCGCTCTTTCAGGCGGGCACGTTCCTGCGCCCGGCACGGGCGCGGGCGATGATGGTCTTCATGATCTGGGCCGTGCCGTCGCCGATCTGGTAACCGAGCACGTCGCGCAGGCGCTGCTCCATCGGGCCGCGGTCGTAGCCGCCGTGGCCGAAGCACAGCAGGCACTGGTGGATCACGTCGTAGGCCAGCTTGGGCCCCCACCACTTGGCCATGCCGGCCTCCGCGGAATGGGGCAGGCCCTTGTCCTTGAGCCACAGGCCCTGCAGGCTGAGCAGCCGCGCGCCCTCCACCTCGGTATCGAATGCCGCCAGCGGATGCGTGACGCCCTGGAAGGCCGAGAGCGGCTGGCCGAACGCCTCGCGCTGCGTGATGTACTGCCAGGTTTCCTCCAGCGCGGCCCGCGCCACCGCCAGGCAGCTCAGGCCGATCAGCGAGCGCGAGTAGTCGAAGCCCTGCATCACCTGGACGAAGCCCTTGTTCTCGTCGCCCAGGCGGTGGTTCGCCGGCACGCGCACGTTCTCGAAGAAGATGGAGCCGCGGCCGATCGCGCGCTGCCCATGGCAGTCGAAGCGGTTGGTGGTGATGCCCGGGGTGTCCATGGGGACCAGCAGGGCCGTCACGCCATGGGCCCCGTCCTCGGGCCTGCCCGTGCGCCCGAAGACCACGGCGATGTCGGCCTGGTCGGCGGCCGAGATGGAGGTCTTCTCGCCGTTGATGACGTAGGAGTCGCCGCTGCGCTCGATGCGCAGGCGCAGGTTGGCGGCGTCGGAGCCGCCGCGGGGCTCGGTCAGCGCGATGGCGCACAGGGCCTCCCCCGAGACCAGCCTGCGCAGCCACGGGCCGACCACCTCGGGGTCGCCATAGCGCGAGAGGATCTGCCCGTTGAGGGAGGACAGGAGGTTCAGGTAGGAAACGCTCAGGTCGGCGCGCGCGATCTCCTCGTGGATGACGCCCGCGGCCAGGCAGCCCATGTCCAGGCCACCGAACCGCTCGGGCAGTTCGGGGCACAGGAAGCCGAGCTCTCCCATTTCGCGCATCAGCGCGCGGTCGAGCGTCCGGGTCTTGTCGCGCTCCAGGAAGCCCGGCGCCACGCGCTCCTGGGCGAAGCGCCGCGCGGTCCCGGCCAGCGCCTGCAGGTCTTCGTTGATGTAGGGGTTCGGGCTCATCGCGGCTCTCCGGGGCGCCTTACCTGGCGTACTTGCGGAACTCGGGCTTGCGCTTTTCCTTGAGCGCGGTCACGCCCTCGCGCGACTCCTCGGTGTCGTAGAACAGCTTGAGCGCGTACATGCCCATGCCGGCGATGCCCGCCTGGTGCGCCGTGTCCATGTTGAAGCTGCGCTTGGCGATGGCCAGCGCCGTGGGGCTGCGCTCGCACAGCTCCTCGCCGATCTTCTGCACCTCGGCGTCGAGCTGGTCGTGCGGCACGCAGAAGTTGGCCAGGCCCATGGCCACGGCCTCGGCGCCGCTGTAGCGGCGGTTCAGGTACCAGATCTCGCGCGCCTTCTTCTCGCCCACCACGCGCGCCAGGAAGGCCGTGCCGTAGCCCGGGTCCACCGAGCCCATCTTGGGGCCGACCTGGCCGAACTGGGCCTTGTCCGAGCAGATGGTCAGGTCGCAGATGGTGGCGAGCACGTTGCCGCCGCCGATGGCGTAGCCCTGCACGCGCGCGATCACGGGCTTGGGCACGTCGCGGATGGCGGTGTGCAGCTCCTCCATCGGCAGGCCGATGGTGCCGCGCCCGTCGTAGTTGCCGTCGTGCGCGGACTGGTCGCCGCCGGTGCAGAAGGCCCGGTCGCCCGCGCCGGCCAGCACGATGGCGCCCACGTCACGGTCGTAGCCGGCCTTGTTCAGGGCCTTGATGAGCTCGTCGCAGGTGGTGCCGCGGAAGGCGTTCATCTTCTCGGGCCGGTTGATCGTGATCCAGGCCACGCCGTTCTTCACTTCGTACAGGATGTCTTCGAATTGCATGAGGTGCTCCTTGGGGAAAAAGAGGGGAGGGGAAGGGGGCCGGGGTCAGCCGTGCATGGTCAGGCCGCCGGAGACGCTGATGACCTGGCCGGTGATGAAGGAGGCGTCGTCGCTGCCGAAGAACACGATGGCGCTGGCCAGGTCCTCCGGCCGGCCCAGGCGGCCCATGGGGATGGCGCTCCTGAAGGCCTCGATGAGCTTGGCGGGGTCGCGCGCGCCCTCGGCCACGCCGGCCAGCAGGGCGGTGTCGGTCGGGCCGGGGCAGACCACGTTCACGTTGATGCCGTGGCGCGCATGCTCGCGCGCCAGTGTCTTGGACAGCGCCACCAGCCCGCCCTTGCAGGCGGAGTACACGGCCTCGCCCGAGGAGCCGCCGCGCGCGGCGTCCGAGGCCACGTTGACGATGTGGCCCGACCTGCGCTCGGACATGCCGGGCAGCACGGCGTGCAGCATGTGCAGCGCGCCGGTGAGGTTGATGGCGATCAGCCTGTCCCACTCGGCCGGCACGGTCTTGACGAAGGGCTTGAACACGTCCCAGCCGGCGTTGTTGACCAGCACGTTGACGGGGCCCAACTGGGCCCCGGTGGCGGCCACGGCGGCGTCCACCTGGGCGCGGTCGGTGATGTCGCACCGGAAGGCGGCGGCCTGGCCGCCCGCGGCGCGGATGCCGGCGGCCACCTCCTCGGCGGCGGCGGGGTTCATGTCGAACACCGCGACCTTGGCGCCCTCGGCCGCGAAACGGCGGCAGGTGGCGCTGCCGATGCCGCCGCCGCCGCCGGTCACGATGACGGTCTGGTTCTTGAGTCCTTGCATGTGCTCTATCTCCTGGTCGGTGGTTGCTCGTGCTTGGCGGTCACTGGCCCGCCATCGGTATTTATGTAAATATGTTGCCTATATTAAGCCTGCAATCGTGCAAAGGCAAGAGTTCGAATGGAAGGTGCATCATGGAAAACCAGAATAATGAGCGCGATGCTGCGCGTATGGAGCTGGCCAACAGGCTGTTCTTCAAACTGTATCAATGCGCAAACATGTTGCATAAAACAGGGTCGCGCGCCGTCGAGTCGGAAGGGCTGACCACGCAGCAGTGGGCGGTGCTGGGCGCGCTCTCGCGCGCCCCGGAGGGCATGAGCATCGGGGCGCTGGCGCGTTATCTGATGGTGAGCCGGCAGAACCTGGCGGGCCTGATCGGCCGCATGGAGCGCGAGGGCCACGTGCGCAGCGCGCCCGACGGGCGCGACCGGCGCTCACGCCTGGTGGCGATGACGCAGGAGGGGCGCACTACCTGGGAGCAGGGCGCCCAGGCCAAGATCGAGGACTACTACGCGCGGGCGCTGGAGGGTTTTTCGGCCAGCGACCAGGTGCACGCGCTGCACTACCTGCTGAAGCTGCTGGACAACATGCAGCGCATTGACGCCGCGCAGGGCGCGGACGAGGGGGACGGGCCGGGTGGAGTTCAGGCCGCGCCGCCCGAGCCGCGCGTGCCCGAGGACGGCAGCGGCAGGCCCAGCATGGCGCAGGCCACGGCCTCGCCGACCTTGATGCCGTCCACGCCGGCGGACAGGATGCCGCCCGCGTAGCCCGCGCCCTCGCCCGCGGGGTACAGGCCGGGGGTGTTCAGGCTCTGGAAGTCCTCGCCGCGGTCGATGCGCAGCGGGGCGGAGGTGCGCGTCTCCACGCCCGTGAGCACGGCGTCCGCCATGTCGTAGCCGCGGATCTTGCGCGCGAACGCGGGCAGGGCCTCGCGCATGGCCTCGGTGGCGTAGGCGGGCAGGGCGTCGTCCATGCTGGCCAGGGTCACGCCGGGCTTGTAGGAGGGCTCCACCTCGCCCAATGCCGTGGAGGCGCGGCGCGCGAGGAAGTCGCCCACGCGCTGCGCCGGGGCGTTGTAGTCGCCGCCGCCCAGCGCGAAGGCCCGCGATTCGAGCTGGCGCTGCAGCACGACGCCGGCCAGCGGGTGCGTCTGGCCCGGGGGCAGGGCCTCCACGCCATGGGTGGCGCCCAGCAGCGCCTCGAAGACGGCGGGGTCGCGCGGATAGTCGCGCGGGTCCACGCCCACCACCATGCCGGCGTTGGCGTTGCGCTCGGCGCGCGAATACTGGCTCATGCCGTTGGTCACCACGCGCCCGGGCTCGCTGGTGGCGGCCACCACGGTGCCGCCGGGGCACATGCAGAAGCTGTAGACGGTGCGCCCGCGTGCTTGTCCGTTTTGGGCGTGGTGCACCAGCTTGTAGTCGGCAGCGCCCAGCAGGGGGTGGCCCGCATGCTTGCCCCAGCGCGCGCGGTCGATCACGCCTTGCGGGTGCTCTATGCGCACGCCCACCGAGAACGGCTTGGCCTGCATGGCCACGCCGCGCGCGTGCAGCATGGCGAAGCCGTCGCGCGCGCTGTGGCCCAGGGCCAGCACGGCGTGCGACGTGGCGAGCTCGCTCTCCTGCCCCGTGCGCAGGTCGAGCACGCGCAGGGCGCGCAGGTGGCGGCCCTCCAGCAGCACGTCGGTCACGCGCTGCTCGAAGCGCACTTCGCCGCCCAGGGCGATGATCTGCGCGCGCAGCGCCTGCACCATCTTCACCAGCCGGAAGGTGCCGATGTGCGGGTGCGCCGTGTACAGGATCTCGGGCGGCGCGCCCGCGGCGACGAACTCCTGCAGCACCTTGCGCCCCAGGTGGCGCGGGTCCTTGATCTGGCTGTAGAGCTTGCCGTCCGAGAACGTGCCGGCGCCGCCCTCGCCGAACTGCACGTTGCTCTCGGGGTTGAGCTCGCGCCTGCGCCACAGGCCCCAGGTGTCCCGGGTGCGCTCGCGCACGGCCTTGCCGCGTTCGAGCACGATGGGCGCCAGGCCCATCTGCGCCAGCACCAGAGCGGCGAAGATGCCGCAGGGGCCGAAGCCCACGACCACGGGGCGCTCCATGCCTGCGGCCGGGGCATGGCCCACGGGGCGCCAGGCCATGTCGGGCGTGGGCTGGATGTGCGGGTCGGCGGCGTGGCGCGCCAGCAGCGCGCTCTCCTGCGCCGGGTCGGCCAGCGCCACGTCGACGATGTACACGGCCAGCAGGTCGGCCTTGCGCGCGTCGAAGCTGCGCTTGTGGACCTGCAGCGCGGCGATGGCGCCGCCGTCCACGCCCAGCGCCTGCGCGGCCAGGGCGCGCAGGGCGGCTTCGGGGTGCCGTTCGGGTTCGAGGGGCAGGGCGGCCAGGGGCAGGCGCAGTTCGGAGAGGCGGAGCATGGCTTGTGGCGATCAAGCAAAGGGTTTGTAATGAAAA
The DNA here is from genome assembly GCF_054512775.1 of Alicycliphilus sp. T452. Taxonomy (NCBI): domain Bacteria; kingdom Pseudomonadati; phylum Pseudomonadota; class Betaproteobacteria; order Burkholderiales; family Comamonadaceae; genus Alicycliphilus; species Alicycliphilus sp. T452. The sequence continues at coordinate 49,204 of NZ_JBTNEH010000027.1, read as the reverse complement.
GTGGCTGTAGCGCTTGTGTGGAAAGCGCTGGAAGCTATCGTTTTTGATTCTACCGGCCCATCAGGTCGAGCAGGTCGCCGGGGAAATCGTCCTGTTCGCGCAGCGCGGCGCGCTGCTCCTTGAGCCAGGGCTTGAGTTCCGCCGGGTCGTCCCGCAGCGTGCGTATCTGCTGGCGCAGGTGCTGGATGTCCGCCTGCAGGTACTGGATGCCCGCGCGCAGGTGGCCCATGAGCTTGGCGGGCTTGTGGCGGCGCCACGGGTCGAGCCCGAACTCCTCGCAGAGTCCGTCTTCGACGGCCCGCACCTCGCGCTGCAACTCGCCCAGCTGTTCGGCCAGCACGCGGTTGTAGTGCTTGAGGCGTTCCTCGCCCAGGCTGGCGATGTGCGCGGGGTCGATCTGCTCGGCCTCCAGCTGCAGCTGCAGCAGGTCGAGCAGGCGGTTGGCGGCGTAGGCCTGGTTCACGCGCTGCATGAGCGCGGTCTTGCGCTGGCGCTCGGCGGGGTCGGTTTCGCGGTCGGGGTGCAGGCTGCTTGCGAGCTTGCGGTAGATCTCGCGCACCGACTGGCTGGCCTGCCTGGCTTCCTCCTGCGCCTTGCGCTCGCGGGCGCCGGGCTTTTTCCTGCGGCGCTCGGCCTGGTGGGCTTCGCGGGCGCGCTCGGCCTGGGCCTGCCGCTCGCGCATCTGTTCGTCGACATGGCGCGCGATGTCCTCGGGCGAGTCCAGGTCGACGCCTTCGAGGTCCAGGCCGAACACCTCCTGCGCCATGGTGCGCGCCAGCGTCCTGGCGGCTTCTTCGGCCTCGGCTTGCCCGGCGTCGAAGTCGGCCTGGGCGTAGCGGTTGTAGAGCGCCTTCATCGCCGCGCGCGTGGCCTCGTCGCGCGCGCTGTCGGCCAGGCCGGCGGCCAGGGCGGCGATGGCTTCGCCCAGGGTGGCGCGGTCGGCCTTGGAGAGCTTGCGCGGCGAGGCGTCGGTGTCGAGCCACTGCGCCAGCTCGCACAGCAGCGCGTGGTGCGTGGCGAGCAGCGGCGCGTATTCGCTGGCGTGGCGCGCGCGGCAGGCCGTGGCGGCCTCGTCCCAGGCGGTGAGCAGTTCGCGCTGCGCGGCGATGCGCTGCACCTGGGTGTTGAACTTCTTCTGCTGGGGACTGAGGGGCGCCGCGGAGTCTGCGGCGCCGATGTGGATGGGGGCGTTGCGGGAGGGGGCGGGCATGGGGGCGATTGTGCCCGCCCCCTTTCCCGCGCGGGTCAGGCCGGCAGGAAGCCCTCGACCGACAGGTAGCGCTCGCCCGTGTCGTAGTTGAAACCCAGCACGCGCGCGCCCTTGGGCAGGTCGGGCAGCTTCTGCGCGATGGCCGCCAGCGTGGCGCCCGAGGAGATGCCTACCAGCAGCCCTTCCTCGCGCGCGGCGCGGCGTGCGTATTCGCGCGCGGGCTCGGCATCGACCTGGATCACGCCGTCCAGCAGGCTGGTGTCCAGGTTCTTGGGGATGAAGCCCGCGCCCAGGCCCTGGATGGGATGGGGGCCGGGCGCGCCGCCCGAGATCACGGGCGAGAGCGAGGGCTCGACGGCGAACACCTTGAGCTGCGGGAACTTGGCCTTGAGCACGCGCGCGCAACCCGTCAGGTGCCCGCCCGTGCCCACGCCGGTGATGAGCACGTCGATGCCTTCGGGAAAGTCCGCCAGGATCTCCTGCGCCGTGGTGCGCGCATGCACGTCGGCGTTGGCGGGGTTGTCGAACTGCTGGGGAATCCATGCGCCGGGCGTCTGCGCGGCCAGTTCCTCGGCGCGGGCGATGGCGCCCTTCATGCCCTTTTCCTTGGGCGTGAGGTCGAACTGCGCGCCATAGGCCAGCATCAGGCGGCGGCGCTCGATGCTCATGCTGTCGGGCATGACCAGGATCAGCTTGTAGCCCTTGACGGCGGCCACCAGCGCCAGGCCGATGCCGGTGTTGCCGCTGGTGGGCTCGATGATGGTGCCGCCGGGCTTGAGGGCGCCGGACCTCTCGGCGTCCTCCACCATGGCCAGCGCGATGCGGTCCTTCACCGAGCCGCCGGGGTTGGCGCGCTCGGACTTGACCCACACGTTGGCGCCGGGGCCGAACAGGCGGTTGATGCGGATATGGGGGGTGTTGCCAATGGTTTGCAGGACGTTGTCGGCTCGCATGGTGTCTCCGGAAAAAGAGGTGGAAATCCGCCGGCACAGCGGGATGCAGACGCCGATTGTGGAGGACTTGTCGTGCCGCGTCGCGATATCGATATGTCGCAGCCGTGATATGCGCATGGTCCATGCGCAGCACAATGGAGGGATCGTCATCGACAGGCCAGACACCATGACCCTTCTGCAGTCCACCATGCTCATGCTCACCGCCAGCTGCGCGCTGCTGCTCATAGGCTTTTCCGCGCGCGAGTCGCGCTGGGGTCCGGTGCTGATGATGCTGGGCATCGTGGGCTCGCTCCTGATCATTGCCTACAACATCTATGAACAGCTGCCCGCGCGGTGAGACAATGGCGGCCGTGAAGCACGCCAGACCGCCGCTGGTGCGCGCTTGAGAAGGCCGCACTGGAGGAACGTCCGGACTGCACAGGGCAGCGTAGCAGCTAACGGCTGTCCACCGTGAGGTGAGGATCAGAGCAACAGAGACGAGTCGAGGCAGGCAGCAAGCCACCGACGGTGTTCTATCGGTCGCCCGCGCAAGCGGGCACGGCTGGCGCAAGCCAGACGGTTTGCGGCGCAAGCCGCAAAGACCATAGCCACCCGAAGCGGGCGCCGCCCGCTTCGGGTGAAACGGGCAATCTCTACGCGCAGCAACACCAAGTAGGCACACGTTGACGGGGCCCCCGGAGTGTGCGGGTAGGTGGCATCGAGCCGGGTGGGCGACCCCCGGCCCAGAGTAATGGCGGTCACGCCCGGGCAACCGGGCGCACAGAATCCGGCTTATCGGCGCGCTTCACACTTTTTCATCGCCGGCTCCCCCAGAGGGGGCCGTTCCGCTCTTTCAGAACCGTTCCCAGGGCTGCAGGTAGCGCCACTGCCCTTCGGGCAGGCGCGCCAGCGGCAGGCGGCCCATGCGTATGCGCCGCACGCCCAGCACGCGCAGGCCCACGGCGGCGCACAGCTCGGGGATGTGCGCCATGTCCACGCCCTTGAGCGCCAGGCGCAGGTGGGTCTCGTTCTGCCAACTGGCCTTGAGGTGCGGCGCGGCCGGGCCGCCGTGGTGCGGCAGGTTGCGGCCCAGGGCCTGCAGGCCGTCGGGCGCGATCCGGCCTTCCACGTGCACGATGCATTCCTGCTCCAGCAGCGCCATGTCCTCGGCCAGCCGGCGCGCGATGCGCCGCTCCTGCGTGTAGACCGCCAGCCCGCTGGCGCCGGCGGGCAGCGGCGCGGCGCATTCGAGCGCGCGCAGGTGGCGGCGCAGCACGCGCGTGCCGGGCGGGTCGAGCTCGGCCGCGTGGCGCTCGGCGCGCAGGCATTCCTGGGCATCCGCATTGGCGGGCCGGTGCAGCAGCAGGGTGACCGGGCGCAGGTCGAGCAGGTTGGCGTCGCTCGCCAGGGCCACGGCCTGCGCGGGCGCGACGCGCGCCGCGGGCTCCTCGACGACTTGGCCGTCCACCGACACCCAGCCGCCTTCGATGTACTGCTCGGCCGTGGCGCGCGAGCAGCCCAGCTGCTGCGCCACGCGCTTGGCCAGGCGCACGGCCTCGCCGGCGCCGGCTTCAGTCATTGCCCGGCTCCAGCATGCGGATGCGCTCCACGTGCGCGAGCAGCGAGCGCTGCGCCACGGGCCACATGCGCGGCGGCACGTCGTCGTAGGCCAGGCGCACCCAGTCGTCCATGCTGCCATCGGGCTGGGCCTGCATGGCGGCCAGCACCTTGGCTTCGCGCGCCAGGCGGTGGGCCTTCAGGCGCGCGATTGCGGCGCGCGCCTCGCCCAGCACGTAGCCGTGCGCGGGCAGGATGAATTCCACGCCGTGCTCGGCGCACAGGGCGTCCAGGCGGTCGAGCGAATCGAGGTAGTCGGCCATGTTGCCGTCGGGCGGGTCGATGACCGTGGTGCTGCCGTTGAGGACGTGGTCGCCCGAGAACAGCAGCCCGTCCTCGCGCAGCAGCAGGCACAGGTGGTTGGCCGCGTGGCCGGGGGTGTGCACCACCTGCAGGGTATGGGTGATTTTGGCATCCGGCCCTTGCCCGGCAAGCGCGAGCAGCTCTCCATCCTGTAGCGGCCGGTCGGGTGTGAACTGGCTGGCCGCGCGCGCCGTGGGGGCCGAGGGCAGGCCCAGGACGGGTGGCCTGGGGCGCCCGTGCGCCGCCACCATGGCCTGCAGCGGCGCGGCGCCGGGCGAATGGTCGGGGTGCGAATGGGTGCACGCGATGATGCGGATGTCGCCGCCCGCGGCGCGCCACAGCCGCTCCAGGTGCTCCAGGTCGGCCGGGCCGGGGTCGATGGCGATGTAGCCCGTGCCGGGGTCGCCCACCAGGTAGCTGTTGGTGCCGGGGCCGGTCATCACGCCGGGGTTGGGCGCGGTCAGGCGCTGCACGTTCCTGAGCAGGGGCACGGGCGTCTCGCTCTGCCAGTCCAGCACATGCTCGCAGCGGCCCGTGGGCGTGACCAGGGCCAGCTCGCCGTAGGGCGGCTCGTGCTCCATGAAGCGCGCCTCCTTGCCCGCGAGCATGCCCGAGCGCGGGCTGCTGGCCCACAGGGGCTTTTCGCCCGCCACGGCGGCCAGCACGGCGTCCACGTCGGCGAACTGCGCCAGGCGCTGCAGCGTGCGTATGGTGGGAAAGATCATGAAGAACTGCCCCGCCTCGTGGCGCGCCAGCGCGTCGGCCGGGCGCACCCACACGGGCTCGAACTGCTCGGATTCGTCGGCCACCGGCTCCTGCCCCGCGGGCATGCGCGCCACGAGGAAGGGCACGGCGAAGCGCTTGGGCAGGTTGCGGTCGCCCGTCCAGTGCGCGAGCTGGTACACGGCGTCAGCCGCCAGGCGCAGGCCGCGCGCGGCGCATTGCGCGGCGAACGCGGTGCCGGGCGCCGGCTTGCGCTCCAGGGCGGCGATGTCGGTGGCGTCGGCCCAGCTGCCGTCGGCGCGGCGCGCGAGCAGCACGCCCAGCTCCTCGAAGCTCTCGCGGATCGCGGCCATGGCGTCGGTCAGGCGCGCGGAGTCCTGCGCCGGGCGGTGCTCGGCCAGGGCGTGGCTGGCGGGGTCGGCGTCCTGCGGCTCGATGCCGCCGCCGGGGAAGACGTAGGCGCCGGGCACGAAGCTGGCCTTGTCCGAGCGGCGCGTCATCAGCACCTCCAGCGCGCTCGCGCCGCCGGGCTGGGGCGCGTCGCGCAGCAGCAGCACGGTGGCTGCGTCCAAGGGGGTGACGGGTTCGCGGTGGGGGTGGAGCTGTTGGTTCTGGCGTGGCATCGCCGCATTATCGGCAAGAGCGGCCCGCCAGGTGGCGGTGCCCGCCCGCGCGCGTGCGACGGATCGCGGCGGATAATCGCGCCATGCAGATCCGCTTCACCAAGATGCAGGGCGCGGGCAACGACTTCGTGGTGCTCGACGAGACCCGGGAGCGCCTGGGCCTCACGCCCGCGCAGTACCGCTTCCTGGCCGACCGCCACTTCGGCGTGGGGGCCGACCAGATCCTCACCGTGCGCCCCTCGCCCGCCGAGGGCATCGACTTCGAATACCTGATCCACAACGCCGACGGCGGCCAGGTGCAGCAGTGCGGCAACGGCGCGCGCTGCTTCGCGCGCTACGTGCGCGACAAGGGGCTCACCGCCAAGGACCGGATCCGCGTGCAGACCATGGCCGGCGTGATCGCGCCCGAGCTCACCGCCGACGGGCGCGTGACGGTGGACATGGGCCGCCCGGTGCTCGACCCCGCGCACCTGCCGTTCGACACCGCGGGCCTCGTGCCCGTGCCGCAGGGTTTTGTACAAAAATGGCCTCTGGCGCTGGATGGGCAAGCGCCGCAAGCTACCGTAATGGTAGTGGCCGTGTCCATGGGCAACCCGCATGCCGTGCAGCTGGTCGATGACGTGGACAGCGCCCCCGTGGCCCGCACCGGCCCGCTGATCGAGGGCCACCCGCGCTTTGCGCAGCGCGTGAACGCGGGCTACCTGCAGGTCGTGGGCCGCACCGAGGTGCGCCTGCGCGTGTACGAGCGCGGCGCGGGCGAGACCCTGGCCTGCGGCACGGGCGCCTGCGCGGCCGTGGTCGCGGGCGTGGGCCTGGGCCTGCTCGACGCGCGCGTGGACGTGCACACGCGCGGCGGCCTGCTCACCATCGCCTGGGCCGGCGGGTTGGATGACCCCGTGTTCATGACCGGCCCCGCCACCACCGTTTTCGAAGGCCAGATCGACATTCCCGAGACACCATGACCTCTTCCTCCTCCCCCGTTTCCCCCATCACCGAAGACGACATCGCGCATTTCCTGGCCAACACGCCGGGCTTCTTCGAGCGCCACGCCGAGCTGCTGGCCAGCGTCACCATCGCCAGCCCGCACGGCCAGCGCGCCGTGAGCCTGCACGAGCGCCAGGCGGAGATGCTGCGCGAGAAGATCAAGGGCCTGGAGCACCGCGTCATGGACATGGTGCGCCACGGCCACGAGAACGCCGCCATCGCCGACAGGATCCACCAGTGGTCGCGCCAGCTGCTGGCCGAGCGCGACGCGGCCGCGCTGCCGCAGGCCGTGGAGCAGGGCATGCAGGCCCTGTTCGACGTGCCGCAGGTCGCGCTGCGCCTGTGGGGCATGGCGCCCGGGCATGCCGGGCAGCCGTTCGCCCAGGGCGTGAGCGAGGACGTGCGCTCCTTCGCCTCGTCGCTGACCATGCCGTTCTGCGGCCCCAACCTGGGCTTCGAGGCCACGGCCTGGCTCGCGCAGGCCGGCCAGGTGCAGTCGCTGGCCCTGCTGCCGCTGCGGCGCGGCGCCATCGACAGCGCCGAGCAGCCCGCCTTCGGCCTGCTGGTGCTGGGCTCGCCCGATCCGCACCGCTTCGAGGCCACCATGGGCACGGAATTCCTCGCGCGCATGGCCGAGCTGGCCAGCGCTGCGCTGTCGCGGCTGCTTTGAAAAAGCGAGCTGTCTGCGCTTGCCTGAAGCCGGTTCAAGCATATTTTCATGTTGAATCCATTGAATGGCAAGCGCTGGCAGCTATCAAATCAGATGCAACCTGAAACCCCGCCGTCCCCGCGACTGCCGCCCGAGGCGCTGCAGTACCTGGAGCACGTGCGCGTGGAAAAGCGCCTGGCCGCGCGCACGCTCACGCTCTACACGCTGGATCTGCAGCGGCTGGCGGCCTTTGCCGCGGACGCCGGGCTGCCGCTCCTGCGGCTCACCGGCGCGCACATCCGCCGCTTCGTCGCGCAGATGCACGCGGCGGGGCGCAGCGGGCGCGGCATCGCGCTCATCCTCTCGGGCTGGCGCGGCTTCTACGCCTGGGCCGCGCGCCAGGGCCTGGTGCCGCACAACCCGGTGCAGGATGTGCGCGCGCCCAAGGCGCCCAAGCCGCTGCCCAAGGCCCTGCCCGTGGACGAGGCGGTGCGCCTGGCCGAGCACGAGGAAAGCGGCGCCGACCCCTGGCTGGAGGCGCGCGACGCCGCCATCGTCGAGCTGCTCTACGGCTGCGGCCTGCGCGTGGGCGAGCTCGTGGGCCTGGACGTGGCGCCCAGCCCGGCCACGCACCAGCAGGGGCGCGGCTGGATCGATCTGCAGGCGGGCGAGGCGCACGTGTTCGGCAAGGGCAGCAAACGCCGCAGCGTGCCCGTGGGCCGGGCGGCGGCCGAGGCGCTGCGAGGCTGGCTGGCCGTGCGCGGCCAGCCCTTCGGCGGCGCGGCGGCGGATGCCGCGCTGTTCATCGGCCGGCGCGGCGCGCGCCTGTCGGCGCAGTCCGTGTGGCTGCGCCTGCGCCAGCGCAGCCAGCGCGCCGGCCTGACCACGCCCGTGCACCCGCACATGCTGCGCCACTCGTTCGCCAGCCACCTGCTGCAATCGAGCGGCGACCTGCGCGCCGTGCAGGAGCTGCTGGGCCACGCCAACATCACCACCACCCAGGTCTACACGCGGCTCGACTTCCAGCACCTGGCCCGGGTGTACGACCAGGCCCATCCGCGCGCGCGGCGCAGCAAGTAGGGCGGTGCGCTCTTGCGTTCGCGCAAGGGCCGGGCCACAGCGGCTGGTTACAATCCACCGATGCTCGTTGCGCGCCTCCACCGCCGTCTTGTCGCCTTGCTGGCGATGCTGGCCGTGACGTTCGGCGCGCTGGCCCCGCTCATGGCGCACACCGTGGTGTCCGGTGCCAGCCCGGAGCTGGCGATGGAGGTGTGCACCAGTACCGGCATGCTGCTGGTGCAGGCCGACTCCGGCACGGAGCCCGGCGGCGACGGGCCACAGGACTCCCCGATGCAAAAGCCCTGTCTGTGGTGCGGCATGCATGCCGTGGCGGCGCCGCCGCCCGTCGCCGCAGCCGCGCTCCCCTTGCTGGGCTGTGCGCAGGCCATGCCCGTGGCGTTCTACCGCACCGGGCCCACGTCCACCGTCTGGCTGCATGCCCTCTCGCGCGCGCCTCCCGCAGCGCGCGGCTGACCGCACTCCCCGCGCCTGAGCCTTGCGGGCGGCGGGTGCCGTCCCTCCCTCTCCCCGTTCGCCTGCTGCCCGGCCCGCCGCGCCCCTGATGCGGCCCGGCATTCAAACGCCTCGCTAGCGTCGCTGCGCTCCGCCATGCCATGGCACCGCCTGCGGCTGCGCGCCTCGTGATGCGCCTGGATGCAACACCGCATGCGCGCCCGCCGGTTCGTCCCCGCTGCCCACGGCATGGCCGTGGCATGCCGCGCCACACCCGTTCAGACCTTCCCCTCTCCAGAGGAAAAGCACCATGCTGCGTCACTCCACCATTGCCCTGGCCTGCCTGCTGGCCTGCGGCCTGCCTGTGCCCGGACTCGCCCAGGCGGGCGATGCCCTCGACCCCATCACCATCACTGGCTCGGCCATCGACGACCGCTTCCTGTCCAGCGCCACCGACCCGGTGTCCTCCACCACCATCGGCCGCAAGGAGGTCGAGGACCAGCACGCCAAGAACCTGATCGAGGTGCTGCGCGCCGTCAGCGGCGTCACGGCCGACCTGCAGGGCGACGGCGACACCATCAAGATCAAGCTGCGCGGCGTGGAAAACCAGCGCTACATGGGCGAAAAGCCCGGCGTGGCCATCATCATCGACGGCGTGCCCGTGTTCGAGCGCACCGGCAAGGTGAACATCGACATCGACAACATCGAGTCCATCAAGGTCATCAAGGGCAGCGCCTCCTACCTTTACGGCGAGGACGCGCTCGCCGGCGCCGTGGTCATCACCACCAGGCGCGGCGCCAGCCAGCGGGGCGTCAAGGCCGAGGCGGACGCGGGCGCGTTCGGCTACCGCCGCGCCATGGTGCGCGCCGGCTTCGCGCGCGACGACCTCAGCGGCCACCTGCAGTACAGCGACCGCGACCAGGACGGCTACTACTTCATGTCGCGCACCTACAGCAAGACCTGGTCGGGCAACCTGAAGTACGCGCTGGACGCACGCAGCGACCTGAGCCTGGGCTTCGAGAAGTCCGAGCGCTTGCGCGACCGCGAGGGCACGGTCACCGGCGCGGCCAATGCCCTGGCCGACCCGCGCGGCCTGGACGGCGGGCGCGGCTACAGCCGCAATTTCAACGTCGACCTGGCGCGCGTCAACCTCACCTACTCCAACGACCTGGACGAGCGCAGCAACCTGCTCGCCGTGCTCTACCAGTTCCAGGACGACACCACCTTCTGGGCCAACCCCATGCGCTTCACGGCCGCGGGCGCGCCGACCGCTGGCATCAACGACTACAGCCTGTTCAACGACTACACCCAGGTGCAGCGCGGCTTCAAGACCGAGTACCGCACGCGCCTGGAGCGCCTGGCGCTGATGGGCGGGCTGGAGCTCAAGCGCAACAGCTACGACAACCGCGTCTCCACGCTCAACAGCTACCGCACCCGCCCCGCCGGGCCGGTCACTCCGGCGGGCATGGTGCTGAGCGACGACGACACCATCGAAACCACCCAGGCGCTGTACGGCGAGGCCAAGCTCGGCCTGGGCGAGAAGACGGCCGCCACCTTCAACCTGCGGCACGACCGCATCGGCGTGCGCTTCAATGCGCAGCCCGTGGCGGGCAATGGCAACCGCCCGGTGGCCGAGCGCAAGGATTTCGACGTGAGCAGCTACCGCCTGGGCCTGACGCACGCGCTGGACCAGGCCACCGCGCTGCACGCGGCGGTGTCCACGGGCTTTCGCGCGCCCACGGCCGAGCAGCTCTACCGCGGGCAGATCACCACCAACGCGCTGGTGCAAAGCAACCCCGACCTGAAGCCGGAAAAGGCCATCAGTTTCGAGATCGGCCTCAAGCACCAGACGCAACTCGCGGGCTGGCCGTCGAGCCTGAACGCCACGCTGTTCCAGGTGGACCGCAAGGACTTCATCCTCGACAGCAACGGCCAGTACGCGGGCTCCAACAACCCGTCGGGTGGCGGCTCGCAGTTCCGCAACATCGGCGGCGCGCGCAGCCGCGGCCTGGAGCTGGAGCTGCGCATGCAGCCGCACCGCCAGTGGTCCTTCGATGCGGCCTACACCTACCTGGATGCCTGGTTCACCCGCTACGAAAGCTACTACCAGAGCTATGGCAACGCCAACGGCGCGTTCGTCGCCAGCCCCACGGCGGCGCAGCGCGCCACCCCGGGCTTCTGGCAAAGCAATTTCACCGTGCAGCGCTACGACAACACCGGCAGGAAGATCCCGCGCACGTCGCCGCACCAGCTGAACCTGCGCGCCAACTACCAGCCCGCGCCGGGCTGGGCGCTCAGCGGCGAGATCGACGCCAAGGCCGCGTCCTGGGCCGACGAGATCAACCAGGAAAAGCTCCCCGGCCGCACCCTGCTGCATCTCACGGCGCAGTACGGCGCCAAGCTTTCCTCGTGGCCCGGCGCGCGCCTGAGCGCCTTCCTGCGCGTGGAAAACCTGTTCGACAAGCGCTACTACATCACCGCGCGCGGCGCGGGCGACTCGAACATGGACGGCCGCTACGACAGCCAGGACCCGTCCATCGTGGTGGACCCGGGCCGTACCTGGCGCCTGGGCCTGAGCCTGCAGTTCTGACGGGAGGCACGCCATGCAGGAATTCAAGTCGATGGTGGAGTGGGGCGTGGTGGGCCTGCTGCTGGCGCTCAGCGCCTGGGCCGTGGCGGTGGCGCTGGAGCGCTGGCGCTTCTACCGCCAGGTGCAGGTACGCAGCTACCGCAGCCGCGTGCGGCTGGAGACGGAGCTGACCCAGCGCCTGGGCGTGATCGGCTCCGTGGCGGCCAACGCGCCCTACATCGGCCTGCTGGGCACGGTGCTGGGCATCATGCTGACCTTCGAGGCGCTGGGCCATAGCGGCGCCATGGACGTGAAGACCATCATGACCGGCCTGGCCCTGGCCCTCAAGGCCACGGCCGTGGGCATCGGCGTGGCGATCCCCTGCGTGGGGCTGAACAACGCGCTGCGCCGCGTGGTGCGCGTAAAGCTCGCCGAGTTCGACGAAGCCCAGGGAGGCTGAGCATGGACGAGGACATCGAATCCATCAACATCGTGCCGCTGGTCGACGTGATGCTGGTGCTGCTCACCATCGTGCTTACCACGGCCACCTTCGTGGTCACCGGGCGCATCCCGGTGGACCTGGCGCAATCGGCCCAGCCGGCCCCGGCCACGCCCGTCCCCGTGGTGCTGACCCTCACCAGCCACAAGATGCTGTACCTGAACGACGAGCGCGTGGCCGACCTGGAGTCGGCCCTGGCGCGCTTCGGGCGCGCCCAGCCCGTGACGGTGCGCGCCGACGGCGCCCTGGCGCTGACGGACTTCGTCGAGTTGGTGGACCGCGTGAAGGCGCTGGGCTTCGAGAAGGTGGCGCTGGAGGTGCGCCGCACATGAGCGCGCACACCTTGACTGCGGCCTCGGTGTCAGCGCGCATGGCCTCGCGCGACTGGCTGCTCTCGGCCGTGCTGCATGCCAGCCTGCTGGGCGCGGCGCTCTGGTGGGGCGTGGCCCCGCCGCCCGCCGTGCAGCGCCTGGACGTGGCCGTGCGCTGGGCCGCGCCCGAACCGAAGCCGCCTGCGCCCGAGCCCCCGCAGGCGGCGCACGAGCCGGCCCCGCGCCAGCGGGCAGCGGCACGGCCCCGGCCTGCACCGGCGCCCCAGGTGCCGGTGCAGGCGCCGCAGCCCCAGGCGCAGCCGCTGCAATCCGAGCCCACGGTGGCCACGCCCGCCAATGCTGCGGCCCCGGCCGAGCCCTCGCCCCCGGTGGCTGCCGCGGTCCCTGCGGCGCCACCGAGCGCCGTGGCGCCGCCCGCGCCGCAGGACGAACAGGGCTATCAGCAATGGCGCGCCCGGCTGGAGCAGGCCCTGCAGCAGGGCAAGCGCTACCCGGCCAGCGCGCGCCGCATGGGCCAGAGCGGTACCGTGGTGGTGCACCTGCGCATCGCGGCCGACGGCAGCCTGCTGCATTGCGTGCTGCACCACTCCTCGGGCTTCAAGGCGCTGGACCTTGCGGCCGAGCAACTGGTGCGCAGCGTGGCCCAGGCGCTGGCCGCGCAGATGGCGCCGGGCCGCGCGGCGGACCTGCGCATTCCCATCGTTTATGAATTGACGGAATCCTGAACATGACACGCTGGATATGGATGGTCGCAGCCCTGTGCTGCGCACTCGCGGCCCCCGCCGCGGCGGCCGACAAGGTGGCCCTGATCAGCAGCACCATGGTGCTGGAGCGCAAGTTCCAGCTCATGCAGGACGCTGCGCGCACCCAGGGCATGGAACTGGCCTGGACGCAGGTCGATACCGAGGGTGAGAAAGGCGTGGCGCGCGTGCTCGACGGCGCGCGCCTGGTGCTGGTGGACGCGCCGCGCGCCGACGACCAGGCGCTGATCGAGCGCGTGGCCGGGGCGCAGATCCGCGCCGCGCGCCTGCCGGGCGTGGGCATCCACGTGATGAGCCCGCCCGTGCGCCTGCGCCCCATGGGGCTGCCGAGTGCGCAGGCCCAGCGCGTGTTCGACTACTACGTGGGCGGCATGCGCGTGAACCACGAGCGCCTGTTCCAGTACCTGCGCGCCGTGCTGCAGGGCACGGACACCGCGGCCGTGCCCGGGCCGGTGGCGCTGCCCAACGGCGGCATCTACCACCCGGCCTACGACAAGGGTGTGTTTGCCGACCTGCGCAGCTACCTCGCCTGGTGGCAGGCGCGCAAGGGCAGCGCCGCGCAGGGCGCGCCGGTGGTCGGCATGGAGATGTCGTCCAGCTACCTGTCCGACGGGCAGACCCGCGTGCTCGACGCCACCATTGCCGCGCTGGAGGCGCGCGGCGCGCTGCCGCTGGTGTTCTACCGCAGCAGCCGCGTGGCGCGCGCGGCTGCCGAGGCCCAGGGCGCCGCCGTAGCGGCCCGGCCGGTGCGGACGGCGGACATTGCCGCCGGGCCGTATGCCGGGCCGGGCTTTCCCAACCCCCAGGAACTGGCGGCCGTGGAGGTGGACGAACCCATCATCACGCTGGACGGCAAGGTGCTGCCCCAGGTGCTGCTGGTGAACACCTTCCTGGGCGTGAACCCCGATGCGCGCAAGGCCTGGCACCGCGCCATGGGCGTGCCGGTCATCAACATGCTCTCCTACCGCCAGGGCACGCGCGCCGACTACCTGCGCGACACCGTGGGCGTGAGCAGCTTCAACCTGCCGTTCGCGCTGACGAATGCCGAGTACATCGGCCTGCAGGACCCGGTGGTCGTCAGCGCCAACGAGGGCGGCGAACTCGTGCCCCTGCCCGAGCAGGTGGACCTGCTTGCGGGCAAGGCCGTGAACCTGGCGCGCCTGCAGTCCACGCCCAACGCCGGCAAGCGCCTGGCGCTGTTCTTCTGGAACCATCCGCCGGGGGAAAAGAACCAGGGCGCCTCCAACCTCAACGTGCCGCGTTCCATCGAACACCTGGTGCAGCGCCTGCGCGCCGAGGGCTACGCCATAGCCGCCGCCAGCGAGGCCAACATCATCGCCGCCGTGGCCACCATGCTGCGCCCGTCGTACCGCAGCGGCACTTTGGGCGAGCTGATGAAGACGCCGCACTGGGACTTCCTGCCCCTGGCGGCCTACGAACGCTGGCTCCAGGGCCTGCCCGCCGAGGTGCGCGAGCGCATCACCGCCTTCTGGGGCGCGCCGGCGAAAAGCCCCTGGGTGGTGCGCCACCAGGGGCAGCAGGGCTTCGTCATCCCGCGCCTGAAGCTGGGCCGGCTCGTGGTGCTGCCCCAGCCCATGCGCAGCGAGACGGCGGCGGGCCACCACGACGAGAAAAAGCTGTTCCACGACACCAAGGTGCCGCTGAACCACTTCTACCTGGCCACCTACCTGTGGGCGCGCGAGCAGCACGCCGCGCACGCCATCGTGCACTTTGGCACGCACGGCTCGCAGGAGTGGACGCCCGGCAAGGAGCGCGGCCTGTGGGCCTACGACGACCCCAACCTGCTGGTGGGCAACACGCCGGTGGTGTACCCGTACATCGTGGACAACATCGGCGAGGCGCTGCACGTCAAGCGGCGCGGCCGCGGCGTGATCGTGAGCCACCAGACCCCGGCGTTCGCACCCGCTGGCCTGCCGGAAGACTTCGTGCGCATCAACGACCTGATCCGCGAATACCAGTCGCTCGACTCCGGCCTGGTCAAGGACAACAACCGCAAGCTCATCGTGGCGCAGGCGGTGAAGATGAACATCCACAAAGACCTGCAATGGAAGGTGGCCGGCCTGGAGCGCGACTTCGACAAGTTCCTGCGCGCCCTGGAAGACTACCTCGAAGACCTGGGCGCCGCCCAGCAGCCGCTGGGCCTGCACACCCTGGGGCTGGACGCCGAGCGCGCCCACCTTGTCAGCAACGTGATGCAGATGCTGGGCCAGCCGCTCTACGAGGCCACGGGCGTGAAGAACGCCAAGGCCGCGTTCAGGGGCGGCTACCAGGACCTGCCCCAGTCCCCGCCCTACCGCTTCGTCGAAGACTGGGTCTTCAGCGAGCGCCCGCTGCGCGAGCTGGACGACGCGCCGCTGCGCCTGCTGGCCGAGAAGGGGCGGCGCTTCCTGGTCACGCTGCGCGCCGCCTGGGAGGTGGAGGGCGTGCTGCAGGGCCTGTCGGCGCGCTGGATCGACCCGTCCTACGGCGGCGACCCGATCCGCAACCCCGACGCGCTGCACACCGGGCGCAACATGTATGGCTTCGACCCCGCGCGCATCCCCACGCGCGCCGCCTACGAGGCGGGCAAGGAGGCGGTGCAGGCGCTGATCCAGTCCTACCAGGCCGAGCACGGCAAGTTCCCCGAAAAGCTGGCCTTCAGCATGTGGAGCACCGAGACGCTGCGCCACCTGGGCATGCTGGAGGCGCAGGTCCTCTACGCCATGGGCGCCCGGCCGCGCTGGGACGAGGGCGGGCGCGTGGTGGGAATGGAGGTGATCCCGCTCCAGGAGCTGGGGCGCCCGCGCATCGACACGGTGATCTCGCTCACCGGCTTGTACCGCGACCAGTTCCCCAACGTGATGGAGCGCTTCAACGAGGCCATCCAGCTGCTCGCGGCGCAGCCCGAGCCGCGCGGGCAGAACTTCGTCCGCGCCAATACGGAGCGCATCGAGGCCGCGTTGCGCCAGCAGGGCGTGGCGGCGCAGGACGCGCGCGAATTTGCCCTGACCCGCATCTTCGGCAACGAAAGCGGCGACTACAGCACCAAGCTGACCGACGCCTCGCTCGCCTCCGGCATGTGGGAGGAGGGCGACGGCAAGCTGGAAAAGCTCTACCTCTCGCGCATGTCCTGGGCCTACGGCCCGAACACCGCGCACTGGAGCCGCAAGCTCGCCGACCCTGCGGGCCGCGAGATCAACACCTACGCCGAGCACCTGCGCGGCACCAGCGCGGCGGTGTTCTCGCGCTCGTCCAACCTGCGCGGCCTGCTCGACACCGACCACCCGTTCGAGTACCTGGGCGGCATCTCGATGGCGGTCAAGCACCTCGATGGCAAGAACCCGCAGCTCTACATCTCCAACATGCGCGACCCCAACCGTGCGCGCCTGCAGACGGCCGAAAAGTTCATGGCCACCGAACTGCGCAGCGTGTACCAGCACCCGAACTGGATGAAGGAGATGATGAAAGAGGGCTACAGCGGCACGCTGCAGATGCTCAACACCGTCAACAACTTCTGGGGCTGGCAGGTGATGGACCGCAACGTGGTGCGCGACGACCAGTGGCAGGAGTTCCACGAAACCTACGTGAACGACCGCCACCGCCTGGGCACGCGCGCGTGGTTCGAGAAAAACAACCCCACGGCGCTGGCGCAGGTGGCCGAGCGCATGCTCGAAGCCATCCGCAAGGACTACTGGAAGGCCGACGAACGCACCCGGCGCGAACTGGTGGCCACCTACCAGGACCTGGCCGCGCGCCACGACGTGCACACCAGCAACGACACCTTCAAGGCCTACGTGGCCGAATTGGCGCAGGGCTTTGGCATCGGGCCCCGGCCCGCGCCCGCTGCGCCCGGCGCGCCGGCTGCGCGCCCCCCGCAGGCGGCTGTGCAGCCTGAACCGCCGCCACCGCAGCAGCAGCCTGCGCCGCCCCCCGTGGTGCGCGGCCAGGAGCTGCGCGAGGTGTTGCGCACCACGCCCGTGCAGCGGCTCATCTGGGTCTACGCCTGGCTGCTGGGCGCCGTGGTGCTGGCGGGCATGGCCTGGCAGGCCTGGCGCGTGCGCCGCAGCCGCCATTCCTTTTCTCCTTCCCTGAAAGCCTCCGCATGAACGCCCTTGAAAGCTTCCTCTACGAAATCTCCAAGTTCTTCCTCACCCCGGTGCTGGTGCTGCTGTGCCTGATGTTCGCCTATGCGCTGTTCAGCCTGGGGCAGGTGCTGGTGGAGGCCGTGGCGCGCGTGCGCCAGCCGCGCGGCCTGCAGCCCCTGCACCGCTACTGGCAGCGCCACGCGCACCTGGGCAGCGACGGGCTGGAGCTGTACGTGCTCAAGCAGCTCGAACTGCAGCGCATCGTCAGCCGCGTGGCGCCGCTGCTGGGGCTGGTGGCCACCATGATCCCCATGGGCCCGGCACTGGTGGCCGTGGCGGCGGGCAACACGCAGGGCATGGCGCAGAACCTGGTCGTGGCCTTTGCCGCCGTGATCGTGGCGCTGCTGGCGGCGGCCATCACCTTCGTGGTGCAGACGCTGCGCAAGCGCTGGCTCATGGAGGAACTCAACGCGCTGCTCATCGGCCTGGACGCTGCGCCCGCGCGCGCCACCCGGGAGCTGGCCCATGGCTGACCCCCGCCGCATGCGCATCGACATCCTGGGCGACTCCGACGAGGACGACCCCATCCTCAGCGTGGTGAACATCATCGACGTGTTCCTCGTCGTGATCGCCGTGCTGCTCATCGCCGTGGCCGAGAACCCGCTGAATCCCTTTGCCACGCAGGACGTGGTGGTCATCAAGAACGCGGGCAGGCCCGACATGGAAATGCTGGTCAAGGAGGGCAGCGAGCTCAAGCAGTACCAGTCCTCGGGCCAGATCGGCGAAGGCCAGGGCATGAAGGCCGGCGTGGCCTACCGCATGAAGGACGGCAGCATGGTCTATGTGCCCGAGGCCCCGGGCGGCGGCGCTACGCGGCCGTAGCGGGCCGGGTCGGCAGCGCCAGCGTGAACCGCGCGCCCTCGCCGGGGCTGGACTGCACCGTGAGCGTGCCGCCCAGCAGCGTGGCCAGCGCGCGCGACAGCGACAGGCCCAGGCCCGTGCCGCCGTGCTGGTAGCTCACGCGGGCGTTGCCCTGGCTGAATTTCTCGAAGATGACTTCCTGCAGCTCCGGGGCGATGCCGGGGCCCGTGTCGGTGACGTGGAACAACATCCACCGGCCGTCCGCGCTGGGCTCGACGGCCAGCTCCACGCCGCCCTCGGCGGTGAACTTGATGGCGTTGGACAGCAGGTTGTTCAGGATCTGCTTGAGCTTGAGGCGGTCGGTCAGCAGGGGCTGGGCCGCCGCGGGATGCTGGAGCGTTTCCAGCGCCAGCCCCTTGGCGACGGCGCTGATGCGAAACAGCTCCGCCACCTCGGGCAGCAGCTGCGGCAGGGCCACGGGCTCGGGGTGGATGGGCATCGAGCCGGCCTCGACCTTGGCCAGGTCGAGGATCTCGGTGAGCAGCGCGTTGAGGTGCTCCGAGCCCTGGCGGATCAGCGCCGACTGCTCGCGCACCATCGGGTCCTTGCTGCGCAGCTCCATGAGCTCGGCGAAGCCGCGGATGCTGGTGAGCGGTGTGCGCAGCTCGTGCGACATGGCGGCCAGGAACTCGCTCTTGGCGCGGCTGGCGCTCTGCGCCTGCGCTTCGCTGTGCTGCAGCGCCTCGTTGCTGCGCGCCAGGCGGCGGATGCTGGCGAGGAAGGCGGCGACGAACACCATCACCGCCACGCTCAGCAGCGATGTGAGCAGCAGAACGGTGTTGCGCATCTCGCGCCAGGAGGCGAAGGCGTCTTCGGTCGAGGTGCCGGTCTGCACGGTCAGGTCGTAGTCGCCCACGCGGCTGAAGCCGACGATGCGCTCGATGCCGTCGGACGACATGACCTTGAGCGCGCCGTTGGCCCTGAGGCGGGTGGCCTTGATCATGGGCTCGGGCAGGGGGTGGACGATTTCCGCGTTGGCGCCGCCTATGACGCGCACGCGCAGCGCGCCGTCGAGCTCGGCAAGCGCTACGCCGCCTCGCGCGCCGAGATCCACGTCCCGGTAGACGTTGATGAAATGGCTCTGGTTGAGCGATGCGACGACCACGCCGAGCGTGCTGCCGTCCGCTGCGACGATCTTGCGCGTGAGCTGGATGGTGCGTACGCCCGAGACCTTGCCCACGAGGGGCTTGCTGATGAAAAGCCCGTTCCTCATCGGCTTGGCGGTGGTGCTTTCGGGCTGCAGGTGCACGCGCACATGCTCGCGCTCCATGAGGTTGACGTTCTTGCTTTTGGAGCCATCCGGGTCGAGATTGCTGCCCTGGAAGATGCCGTCGGCATCGATGAAGGACAGCTGCGTGAGGATGTTCGGCGTCATGCCCGTGTCGTTGGCGATGCGCACCAGCGCGTCGCCGCCGAGCGCGTGGTCGGCCGCCGCGCGTTGAACCAGTGCCATGGCCTGGGCCACCGTGTCCAGGATGCGCAGGGTGTGCTCCTTGAGGGCTATGGCCGTGTTGGTGTTCTGGCGCATTTCCGCGTTCAGGGTTTCCTTCCACTGCCAGTGCAGCATGGAGACCATGGTGGCCCAGGTGCCCAGCAGCACCAGGGCGCTGAATGCACAGGCCGCGATGGAGTATTTCAGGGCTGCGGGCTGAAGCCCCCGGCGCGATGTGGAGGGCGGGTTCATACGAGGGGCGAGGGCATGGTGTCGGTGTATATCGCCGTGGGCAGGGTGATGTGGAAGATCGTTCCGCCGCCGGGGGCATTGGTGGCATGGATGTGCCCGCCGTGGGCCGTGACGATCTTGCGGCAGATGGCCAGGCCGAGGCCCGTGCCGCCCGATTCGTCGCGCGTCTTGCTCGACTGCACGAAGGCATCGAACACGGTCTCGAGCTCGGCAGGCGGGATGCCGGGCCCATGGTCGCGCACCTGCACGAGGATCGTGCTCTCGTCCGGGGTGCCGGCGCTGATTTCGATGGCACTGCCCTCGGGCGAGAACTTCACCGCGTTGGACAGGATGTTGCGCACCACCTGTGCAAAGCGCGTGGGGTCGACCTTGGAGACGAGCGGCGTGCGGCCCAGTTCCAGCCGCAGCGCCAGGCCCTTGCGCTCCAGGAGCACTTGCAGCTCTGCGGCCACGTCCTCGAGCAGGTCGCGCACGTCATTGCGCGCGAAGTGGAATGCACCGACCGTGCTCTCGATCTTGGACAGGTCGAGCAGGTCGTTGATCAGTCCCAGCATGCGCTGGCCGGCCGCGTGGATGTCCCCGAACATGGCGGCGTACTTCTCGTGCTGGCGGGCGCGGACCATGCCCAGTTCGGAAAAGCCCAGGATGGACTGCAGCGGCGTGCGCAGCTCGTGGCTGATGTTGGCGACGAACTCGCTCTTGGTGCGCGATGCCTCCTGCGCCTGGTGGCGTGCGGCCAGGAAGTCGGTGATGTCGAGCTTGTTGATCAGCACGCCCATGGGCTCGCCCTGCGCCGAGTGCAGCAGCACCTTGGTGATCTGCACGTCGCGCACGCTGCCATCGGTCCGGGGCACGCGCTCTTCGTAGCGCACGGTGCCGCCTTCGCGCAGCAACTGCTCGGTGTGCGCGTCGTAGGCCTGCGCCTGCGCCGCGGGCAGGATGTCGCGGTTCAGGCGGCCGAGCGCATGGCTGCGCGGCACACCCATGAAGCTTTCCCAGGCGGCGTTGACGGTGATGAAGCGGCCCTGCATGTCGGTCAGGCACAGGGGCAGCGGATTGCCTTCGAGCACGCGCTCCGTCAATGCCAGCTGGTGCTGCAGCTTTTTTTGCGCACCGTGCAGGGCCGTGATGTCCACCGCGCTGCCGGCGTAGCCGTACAACTGGCCGTCGCTGTGGGTCAGCGGCATGACGGTGATCTCCAGCACCCGGGCCTTGCCGTTGAGGCCGCGCAGGCTGGCCCTGCCCCTGCGCCAGCCGGTGGAACGGCCGGCCTGGAACAGCGCCGCCACGACGGGGGCGGACTGGGGCTCCACGACGTCGCACAGACGCTTGCCCTGGGCCGCGGCGGGAGGCTCGCCCGTCAGCTGGTGCCAGCGCGGATTGACGAAGCGGATCGCGCCCTGCGCATCGGTGCGGAAGATCAGCTCCTTCACGCTCTTGAACAGGATGGACAGTTCCTGCTCGCGCTGCGCCGTCTGCTGCCGGGCTTTTTCGAGTCTGTGCTGCGCTGCTTCGCGGGCGCGGGCATTGCGCCACGCGATGCGGGTCATCGGGCCGATCAGCGTGATCGCCAGCGCCATGAACAGCAGGGGCGCGCGCAGGGTGCCCAGTTCGCGCCACATCAGGACCAGCGTGCCGACCAGAACGGCCAGGGCCAGAGCGGTGCCGATGGCCAGCACGCGGCGGCGGGCCGGCGGCAGGAAGAGTCGGAGAAAGGGGGGCATCCGCATGGCAAGGGCCTGCTGGGGGATGTTTCAGTTGCGCATGGCGCCATGCGCCGCCCTCTTCGCATGGGGCTGGCGGGTGAGCGGGTTCATAGGACTGGGGTCGGGGCCTGCACCAGGTCGGCGAAGCTCATGTGGCATTCGGTGATGCGCAGGTGCAGGGCCCGCAGTGCGTCGGCATGGCGCATGAAGCAGTCCACGACGGCCGGGTCGAAGGCCTTGCCGCGCTGCTCCAGCAGCATCTCCAGGGCCTTCTCGTGGCTGAAGGCAGGGCGGTAGACCCGGTCCATGGTCAGGGCGTCGTAAAAATCCACCACGCTCACGATCCGCACGGACAGTGGAATGGCCTCGCCCGCCAGGCCCCGCGGATAGCCCTGTCCGTCCCAGCGCTCATGGTGGGCGTGGGCGATTTCTGCTGCCAGCTGGAACAGCGCAATGCGCGACTTGCCCAGCATGTCCGCGCCTATGGAGGTGTGGCGGTTCATCATCTGGCGCTCCTCGGCGGTCAGGCTGCCGGGCTTCTTGAGCACGCTGTCGGGTATGCCGATCTTGCCGACATCGTGCATGGGCGCGGCCTTGCGCAGCAGCAGCGCCCATGCGCCGGGCTGGCCCAGGTACAGCGCCAGCGCCTCGGCCAGGAAGCCGATGCGCACGATGTGCACACCCGTGTCGTTGTCCTTGTACTCGGCAGCCACGGCCAGAAGAAACAGCGCCTCGTGGTGGGCGTGCGCCACTTCCTGCAGCGCCTCGTTGCGCTCCTGGTACATGCGGCCCAGGTCGATGATGATCTTCTCCATCTGCCTGGCCGCGGCCGGGTTGAACTGGGTGGCTTCTCCCACGGGCTGGCTCATGGCATTGGGGCGGGACGCTGGCCCAGGCTGTCGATCGTCTCGATCAGCTTGAGGGGGCTGAACGGCTTGAGCAGATAGGCGTCGGCCCCCGCATTCATGCCTGCCTCGATGTCCTGGCTTTGGCCGCGCGCGGTGAGCAGGATCACCCGGGGCAGCCCCAGGCTCGCGTCGGACTTGAGCAGGCGGCACAGATCCAGCCCGTTCATGTTGCCGGGCATCATGATATCCAGCAGCAGCAGGTCCGGGCGCAGGCGGCGCACGGCCTCCCGGCCCTCGTCGGCATTGGAGGCCTCGTGGATTTCGTGGTTCTCGAATTCCAGGGTCATGCGGATCAGCTTGCGGATGTCTGCATGGTCTTCAACGATCAGGATGCGTAGGCTCATGAGGAGCAGGATGTAATTTTCAATCTAAAACTTTATCGAATGTAACATAAATATACTTTTGAAGTGATAGAATTTACGCATGCTGACAAAATCGTTACTGTTTTTGCCGAATGAATGCAGTACGCGTGATGTGGCACAGGCCCTGGGCCTGGCTGTGCGCTCGGTGCAACTCATGGTGGATCGGGGTGATTTGGAGGCCTGGAGGACTCCAGGGGGGCACCGGCGCATTTCGCGCGCCTCGGTCGAGCGCTGGGTGGCCGAGCGCCGCAAGGAAGGGCCTGCCGAGAAGGCGCCGGCAGACGCCGATGCGCCCGCCGTGGTCGCCAGGGATGCAGCGCCGGAAGTGCCGGCCATGGGCGGCGACGTCCCCGGGGCGGATCGCCGTGCGCAGGTGCTGCTCATCGAGGACTCTGCCCATTTCCAGAACCTGGTGCGCCTCCTGGTGGTACACAATTTCCCCGAGGTCGACCTGCACGTGGCAGAGGACGGCATCGTCGGCCTGGCGATGGCGGGCGAGCTGCGCCCCGATGTGCTGCTCGTGGATGTTCTCCTGCCGGGCATCGATGGCGCCACCCTGATTGCGCGGCTGCACTCGCACCCGCAGTTCCAGCGCAGCCGTTTGATCGTGCTCACCTCGCTCGACGAGGCGCAGCGCAGTGCCTATGCCTTTGCGCTCACGGGTTTGCCGGTGGTGCACAAGCCGCGCATGGCGGAAGACTTGCCGGTCCTGTTGAAGGATGCCCTGTATGCCTGAGCGCCCGCCCGTGCCGCGCGTGTTGCTGCTCGAAGACGATGGCTTGGTGCGCCATTTCGTGCGGGAGGCGCTCGATGGCATGGCGCTGGAGCTGCTGCCCTGCGCCAGCCTGGCCGAGGCGCGCCGGATGCTTTCGTCCCATGCGGTGGCGCTGGTGCTGGCGGACCTGCACCTGCCCGATGGCTCGGGCCTGGACCTGCTGCGCTGGCTGCGGGAACGGGGCGGCGATTGCCGTACCGTGGTTTTCAGCGGCGGGGTGGACGAGGGGCTGAGCCAGCGCTTGCTGCAGCAGGGCGTCTGGCGCGTGCTGCACAAGCCGGTTTCGGTCGGCGGCTTGATCGGTTGCGTGGAACAGGCCCTGGCCCTGCATCTGGCCGGCCCGGGGCAGGAGGGGCCGCAGGGGATGGCCGAGGCAAGCGTGGTGGCGCGGTATTTCGGCGGCGATCGCGCGCTCTACGTGGCTTACCGGGGGATGTGCCTGAAGCAGTTCCCCATCGACGTGGCCGATGGCGACAGGGCCGCGGACCATGGCGATGCGCCGGCGCTGCACCGCGTGGTGCACAACCTCAAGTCGGTGCTGGCCCTGCTGGGCCAGGAGCGCGCCGCGCAATTGGCGCGCAGCATCGAGGACCAGGCCGCCCGGGGGGTGTTGCCACCCATGCGTGCCGACTGGCAGCATCTGCGCCAGCAGGTTCTGGCGTACCGGACGCAGTGCGGAGCCTGAGCCGTTATCCGGCACTGCCGATGGGGTAACGGCCTTTGCCCCACAATCGCCACTCTCCGTTTCATAGGCGCAGGCTGCACGGCAGTGCGCCGGCTGGTTCGGCAAACAAGGCGCACAGACCGGCCTTGGCTGCTGGAATTCGAGCGATTCGCTCAATACTAGGAGAAACCCCATGACTGATACCTGGCTGACCACGTTGATCACCGACACCCCGCAGCAGGGCTTCGAACTGGCCATCACCCTGAGCCGGCGCGGCGTCAAATACACCCAGCCCGACTCCGAGGTGCTGCACAAGCTGCGTCCCGAATACGCCAACGACCATGCGGCGCTGACGGCCGCATCGCAGGTGGTCGCGCTGAACTTCCAGACCGTGGCCGCGGCCAACAATTACTGGCGCAAGTAATGGCTTGACGGGCTCGCTACACTGCGAGCGTAGACGCGCTCTGAGCCCTGGTTTGTTCCGCGGCGACCACCCGGTCGCCGCTTTGCATTTGGAAAGCCCTCCCATGTCCCTGATTCCCGCCACCATCCTCACCGGCTTCCTCGGCTCGGGCAAGACCACGCTGCTCAAGCGCGTGCTCTCCGAGATGCACGGCCAGAAGATCGCCGTGATCGAAAACGAGTTCGGCGAGGAGAACATCGACACGGACATCCTGCGCACCGAGTCCAAGGAACAGATCGTGCAGATGAGCAACGGCTGCATCTGCTGCACCATCCGCGAAGACCTGCGCGAGACGCTGCAACTGCTGGCCGCCAAGCGCCGCAAGGGCCTCGTGGAGTTCGACCGCGTGGTCATCGAGACCACGGGCCTGGCCGACCCCGGCCCCGTGGCCCAGACCTTCTTCATGGACGACGAGATCGCCGAGACCTACCTCATCGACTCCATCATCACCCTGGTGGACGCCAAGCATGCCCAGCAGCAGCTCGACGACCGCCAGGAGGCGCGCCGCCAGGTCGGCTTCGCCGACCAGATCTTCCTGTCCAAGACCGACCTGGTGAGCGAGGACGAGAAGAACGACCTCATCCACCGCCTCAAGCACATGAACCCGCGCGCGCCCATCCGCGCCGTGCATTTCGGCGAAGTGCCCCTGTCCGAGGTGCTGGACCTGCGCGGCTTCAACCTGAACGCCAGGCTCGATATCGACCCCGACTTC
Source organism: Alicycliphilus sp. T452 (assembly GCF_054512775.1). NCBI lineage: Bacteria > Pseudomonadati > Pseudomonadota > Betaproteobacteria > Burkholderiales > Comamonadaceae > Alicycliphilus > Alicycliphilus sp. T452. The sequence goes on along the minus strand of NZ_JBTNEH010000027.1, from coordinate 24,210 downwards.
CTCAAGGAAGAGGACGCGCACGGCCATGACCACGTGCACGACGAACACTGCGGCCACGGGCACCACGACCATGGCCACGAGCATGGCGCGCCCTGCAGCCACCCGCACCACCACCATCACGACGACGACGTCAAGAGCTTCGTCTACCGCGCGGACCGCGCCTTCGACCCTGCCAGGCTGGAGGACTTCCTGGGCGCCATCGTCAACATCTACGGCCCGCGCATGCTGCGCTACAAGGGCGTGCTGCACATGAAGGGCACGGACCGCAAGGTGATCTTCCAGGGCGTGCACCAGCTCATGGGCAGCGACCTGGGGCCGCAGTGGGGCGAGGGCGAGGCGCGCCAGAGCAAGATGGTGTTCATCGGCATCGACCTGCCGCAGGACATATTGCTGCAGGGGCTGGAGCAATGCCTGGTGCCTTGAGCGGGCGATGCAGGGCCGGCGGCAAAACGCACTGCGCCTGTGTGGTATATGCAACGCTTTGCCCATCGCCTGCTTAGCTCTATACAATCGCGCCCCGGCTAAAAGGCCCCTTCAGGCATGCCATCCGCGCTGCGCCGTCCATGTGCCCAGGCCCATGGACGGTCGCAATTGTTCGAACCGCGAGGAGTCAGGAAGTGACAACCGAGTCCAGCCACGCCAGGCCCATGGCACGCACGCTGCGCGCAGGCGCAGCGGCCGTGCGGACCGCCGGGCCTTGTGTTTCCGGCTCCATGCGATTGAACGTACCATCAACGGCCCATACGGGGGCGCGCCGCGCCTCCACAGCCAGCTTCCATTAAGACCATGACTACGACCCTGCAAACCCCTGTGGCGGCCGCCAAGAAAGATCCCAAGCTGGCCAACAACTGGAAAACCAAGCCTGCCGAAGAGCTGACGGATGCCGAAGTGCTTTCCATGCCCGACAGCGAGTACATGAACGACAAGCAGATGGCGTTCTTCCGCCACAAGCTGGTGCAGCTCAAGCAGGACATGCACAACAACGCGGGCGAAACCACCGAGCACCTGCGCGAGGACACCGTGGTCGTTCCCGATCCGGCCGACCGCGCCACCATCGAGGAAGAGCATGCGCTGGAGCTGCGCACGCGCGACCGCGAGCGCAAGCTGCTCAAGAAGATCGAGCAGTCGATCGCGCGCATCGATGCGGGCGACTACGGCTACTGCGATGAAACCGGCGAGCCCATAGGCGTGGGCCGCCTGCTGGCCCGGCCCACGGCCACCCTGTCGCTCGAGGCCCAGCAACGCCGCGAGCTCAAGCAGAAGATGTTTGGCGACTGAAGATCCCCCTGCCGCAGGCACCAGCGAATCCATGAGCAAGGACGACACGACACCCGGCGGACTGCTGTCCAAGGTGGTGAAGTTTGTGCGCAATCCCACCGTGAGCTGGTCCGACCTCGACGCGATCGACACCGATCGCGAGAGCCAGTACAGCAAGCAGATGCTCAAGGAGATGATCGAGCGCAAGCGGCGCAACGACTTCGTGCGCCGCCGCGAGTTCGACCAGCTGCGCAAGCTGCGCCAGCGCGAGGCCCAGCAGGGCCGCCGCCTCGACGACGCGCTGGCGCGCGCCTCGTTCTTCCAGACCAGCATGACCTCGCCCGACGAGCGGGCCGTCACGCTCAAGAAGATCGACGAGATCGAGGCCCAGATGTCGCAGCAATGGTGGCGGGGCACGCGGCCGGGCGACACGTCGCCGCCCTCCGCCGCGCCTGCCGCGCCCGCCGCGCCCCTGCAGCCGCCCGCCGTGGCGCAGCCGGCTGCTCCGGCTTCCCCCCTGCTGCACGCAAATCCGGACCACGCCTTCGCGCCCACCGTGCCGCTGAGCCTGCCCGCCATGCTCGACGGCGCGCCGCCGCCGCTGCTTGCCGGTGCGGGTGCCCCGGGCATGGCCGCGTGGGGCGATGGCGCGCAAGCCGGCCAGGCGGCGGTGCCCGCGGCCGAGCCGTTCGTGCACGAGCCCGACCTCGAGGAGGCCGCGATCCGCTTTGCCAGCGGCGACTACGTCCAGGCCGAGTCTGCGCTGAAGGAGGTCCTGGCGCAGCGCCGGCAGGACGGGCCGCACCAGCAGCACGATATCTGGATGACGCTGTTCGACCTATACCGCGCCACCGGCCAGCAGGAGCCGTTCGACATGCTGTCCATCGACTATGCAGCGCGCTTCGGCCGTTCGGCGCCGCTGTGGCTCTCGCTGCCCGAGCAGCTGGGCCTGCAGGCGGTGCCGCAGCAGCCCGGCGCCGCGCTGCACGAGCTGAGCTGGAGTGCGCCGCCCACGCTCACCCAGCAGTCGGTGGCGGCGCTGCAGGCCTCGCTGGCGCGCAGCGCGCCGCCGTGGACGATGAATTGGTCGCGCCTGATCGACGTGGAGCCGCCCGCCGTGTCCGCGCTGGCCCAGCAGTTCGAGGAATGGGCCGGGCGCGACGGGCAGATCCGGTTCGTGGGCGTGCAGGCGCTGCAGGCCCTGCTGCATGCGCACACGCCCTCGGGGGACCGCGAGGCCGAGCCGCAGTGGTGGCGGCTGCGCATGGCGGCGCTGCGCCTGATGGGGCAGCCCGACGAGTTCGAGCTCGTGGCGCTGGACTACTGCGTGACCTATGAGGTCTCGCCTCCGTCCTGGGTGCCGCCGCGCTGCGGCTACAGCGGCGACGATGGCGTGCAGCCCGCGCAGGGCCCGGACATGGCGGACAGCGACCCGCTCCTGTCCGGCTTCGCGCCGTCGCAGCCGGCGCAGGCACAGGAGGGCCCAGTGGCCGTCCTGGAGGGGCATATCGAGGGCGACGCCACGCCGGCGCTGGAATCGCTGCAGGCCATGGCGCGCCCCGGCGCGCCGCTCACCATCAACTGCGAGCGGCTGGTTCGCATCGACTTCGCGGCGGTCGGCTCGGTGCTGAACTGGGCCGCCGCCCAGCAGGCGCAAGGGCAGGTGGTGCAGTTCACCCACCTGCATCGCCTGGTGGCCGTGCTCTTCAACGTGATCGGCATCAACGAGCACGCCTGGGTGGTGCCGCGCGCGAATTGAGCGCGGCTTTGCGCGCGTCCGGCTTGCAAACCGGCAGGCCGCCCCCATATGGCATTCCCATGGAACAGTACCACGGCACCACCATCCTCAGCGTGCGCCGCCAGACGGCGCACGGCATACAGCTCGCCCTCGGGGGCGACGGCCAGGTTACCCTGGGCAACATCGTCGTCAAGGGCACGGCGCGCAAGGTGCGCAAGCTCTACCAGGGCCGGGTGCTGGCGGGCTTCGCGGGCGCGACGGCCGATGCGTTCACGCTGTTCGAGCGCTTCGAGGCCAAGCTGGAGAAGCACCAGGGGCATCTGACGCGCGCGGCCATCGAGCTCACCAAGGACTGGCGCACCGACCGCGTGCTGCGCCGCCTGGAGGCCATGCTGGCCGTGGCGGACCATTCCGCCTCGCTCATCATCACCGGCAACGGCGACGTGCTGGAGCCGGAGGAGGGCATCGTCGCCATCGGCTCGGGCGGGGCCTATGCCCATTCGGCCGCCAAGGCGCTGCTGCACAACACCGAGCTGCCCGCCGCGGAGATCGTCAAGAAGTCGCTGGAGATCGCCGGCGAGCTGTGCATCTACACCAACATGCACCACACCATAGAGACGCTGTAGTCTCGTGGCGAGGACTATTTTTTCATAGCTGCTGGCGCTTGCCGGATAAGCGCTAGAGGCTGATTTGGGTTGCACTATGTCTTCCATGACCCCCCAGGAAATCGTCTCCGAACTCGACCACCACATCGTGGGCCAGGCGGCCGCCAAGCGCGCCGTGGCCATCGCGCTGCGCAACCGCTGGCGCCGCCAGCAGGTCGAGGCCGGCCTGCGCCAGGAGATCACGCCCAAGAACATCCTCATGATCGGCCCCACGGGCGTGGGCAAGACCGAGATCGCGCGGCGCCTGGCGCGGCTGGCGGATGCGCCCTTCATCAAGGTCGAGGCCACCAAGTTCACCGAGGTCGGCTACGTGGGCAAGGACGTGGACTCCATTGTGCGCGACCTCGTCGAGGTGGCCGTCAAGCAGACGCGCGAGGCCGACATGAAGAAGGTGCGCGCCCGCGCCGAGGACGCGGCCGAGGAGCGCATCCTCGACGTGCTGATCCCCCCGGCGCGCGGCGCCGGCTTCGAGGCCTCGCGCGGCGGCGAGAGCGGCGAAGGCGGCACGGCGCGCCAGGTGTTCCGCAAGAAGCTGCGCGAGGGCCAGCTCGACGACAAGGAGATCGAGGTCGACGTGGCCGACGCGCGCCCGCAGCTCGAAATCATGGGTCCGCAGGGCATGGAGGAAATGGCCGAGCAGCTGCGCGGCATGTTCAGCCACCTCGGTCAGGAACGGCGCAAGACGCGCAAGCTCAGGATCGCCGAGGCCCTCAGGCTGCTGACCGACGAGGAGGCCGCGAAGCTCGTCAACGAGGAAGAGGTCAAGACCCGGGCGGTCTCCAGCGCCGAGCAGAACGGCATCGTCTTCATCGACGAGATCGACAAGGTGGCCGCGCGCCAGGAGGCGAGCGGCGCCGACGTCTCGCGCCAGGGCGTGCAGCGCGACCTGCTGCCGCTGGTGGAGGGCACCACCGTGTCCACCAAGTACGGCATGGTCAAGACCGACCACATCCTGTTCATCGCCTCGGGCGCGTTCCACCTGTCCAGGCCCAGCGACCTGATCCCCGAGCTGCAGGGGCGCTTCCCGATCCGCGTGGAGCTCGGCTCGCTGTCGGTGCAGGACTTCGAGGCCATCCTCACGCAGACGCATGCCTCGCTCGTCAAGCAGTACCAGGCGCTGCTGGCGACCGAAGGCGTGGCGCTGGAATTCACCCCCGAGGGCATCACGCGCCTGGCGCACATCGCCTACGACGTCAACGAACGGACCGAGAACATCGGCGCGCGGCGCCTCTCCACGGTGATGGAGCGCCTGCTCGACGAGGTCAGCTTCGACGCGACCCGGCTCTCGGGCCAGGCGGTGGTGGTGGATGCGGACTACGTGAACGCGCGCCTGCAGTCCCTGAGCCAGGACGAGGATCTGTCACGCTACATCCTGTGAGGGCAGGCTTTACAAATCACTTGCATACCCGCATGTAAGTGCTTAATCAATAAGGATTTTTGCCCGATTCCAACCTCTAAATCGGGCTCTAAGTCCTTGATTTCATTACAAAATTTTGTCGATTCCCCTGTTGTCTGGCGTGCTTTTCCTGCTACAGTGCAAAAAAGTGCAATTAAGTGGTGAAAAGTGCCCTGCAAGCCCGGTTTGGGGGCTGAAAGGGCTCTTCCAAACAGAGGTCTCGATTCGTGTTCCAAGGGGCGTCATCGCTGAGTCTGGATGCCAAGGGGCGGCTTTCCGTGCCGACCCGGCACCGCGACGCCCTGCTGGCGCAGGCTGGCGGCAGCCTGACCATCACCAAGCACCCCGACGGCTGCCTGATGGTGTTTCCGCGCCCGGAGTGGGAACAGGTGCGCGAGCGCATTGCCAAGCTGCCCATGTCCGCCCAATGGACCAAGCGCATCTTCCTGGGCAATGCCATGGACGTGGATATGGACGGCACGGGCCGCGTGCTGGTCTCGCCCGAATTGCGCGAGGCGGCCGGCCTGGCCAAGGATGCCATCCTGCTGGGCATGGGCAGCCATTTCGAGCTGTGGGACAAGGCAACCTACGAGGCCAAGGAAGCGGCGGCCATGCAGGCCGAGATGCCCGATGTCCTCAAGGACTTCTCTTTCTGAGGGCTGCGCGTGAACCAGCCCCTGCAGCACACCACGGTTTTGCTGGATGAAGCGGTAAGCGCCCTTCTCGGTGGAGGCGCCGCGCCTGCCGGCACCTTCGTCGATGGCACCTTCGGACGGGGAGGGCATGCGCGGCTTATCCTGCAGCGGCTTGGCGCCCAGGGGCGCCTGGTGGCCTTCGACAAGGACCCCGAAGCCATTCACGAAGCGGCGCGCATCCACGATGCGCGCTTTTCCATTCGGCACCAGGGGTTCAGCCACTTGGGCGAGCTGCCCGCCGCCAGCGTCGCCGGCGTACTGCTGGACCTGGGCATCAGCTCGCCGCAGATCGACGATCCGGCGCGGGGTTTCAGCTTCCGCTTCGACGGCCCGCTGGACATGCGCATGGACACGACGCGCGGCCAGAGCGTGGCCGAGTGGCTGGCAGAGGCCGAAGCGGCGCAGATTGCGGAGGTGATACGTGACTACGGTGAAGAACGGTTTGCTGGCCCCATTGCAAAGGCGATTGTTGCTAGGCGCACGCAGAGCGGCCCCATTGCCGGCACCGCCGAGCTGGCCGACATCGTGGCTGGCGCGGTCAAGACCCGCGAGCCGGGCCAGAACCCTGCAACGCGCACATTTCAGGCTCTTCGGATTTTCATCAACGCCGAGCTTGAGGAACTGCAGCAGGCGCTAGAGGCCAGCCTCGCGGTGCTCGCGCCCGGCGGGCGGTTGGTCGTGATCAGCTTCCATTCGCTGGAAGACCGCATCGTCAAGCAGTTCATCGCGCGGCATTCCAAGGAGGTGTTCGACCGCCGGGCGCCGTTTGCCGCGCCCACGCCCATGCGCCTGAAGGCGCTGGACCGCGTCAAGCCCTCTGCTGCCGAGGTGGCGGCCAACCCGCGCGCGCGCAGCGCCGTGATGCGCGTGGCCGAGCGCACGGAGGTGCCGGCATGACCAGGGTCAGCGCGGTGCTGCTGCTGGCCGTGATGGCCAGCGCGCTCTACCTCGTGCACACGCAGTACCAGTCGCGGCGCTTGTACACCGAGTTCGACCGTGCGCTGGCCGAGTCGCGGCGCCTGGAGACCGAGCACCAGCGCCTGCAGGTGGAAAAGCGCGCCCAGGCCACGCCGCTGCGCGTGGAGCGCCTGGCGCGCGACAAGCTGCAGATGCGCACGGCCACGCCGGCCATCACCCAGTACGTGACGGCCGCGGGCGCTCCCGTGGTGGCGCCCGCGGCGCCCGTGGCGGCGGGGGGCAGGCCATGAGCAGCCGCAGCGTGAACTACACCTCCAGCCCCCTGCTTGCGAGCCGCACGCCGCTGTGGCGCAGCCGCTTCATCGTGGCGCTGATGGCGCTGGGCTTCCTGGCGCTGGCCGGGCGCGCCGCCTACGTGCAGGTGTTCGGCAACGCCTTCTTCCAGCGCCAGGGCGAGGTGCGCTTCGCGCGCACGCTGGAGCTGCCGGCCAACCGCGGCCGCATCCTCGACCGCAACGGCCTGATCCTGGCCTCCAGCGTGCCGGCGGCCAGTATCTGGGCCATTCCCGAGGACGTGGAGACCGACAAGCCCGAGGTGAAGCCCAAGCTCAAGGAGCTCGCGCGCCTCATGGGCATGCCCCTGCCCGCGCTCATGGCCAAGCTGGCCGACGAGGACAAGACCTTCGTGTGGATCAAGCGCCAGCTCGACTGGGACGTGGGCCAGCAGATCCATGCCCTCGGCATCAAGGGCATCTACCAGCGCAAGGAATACAAGCGCCAGTACCCCGAGGGCGAATCGGCCGCCCACGTGGTGGGCTTCACCAACGTGGAGGACCATGGCCAGGAGGGCATGGAGCTGGCCTTCGACAAGGAGCTGGCCGGCAAGCCCGGCTCGCGCCGCGTCATCAAGGACCGCCTGGGCCGCGTGGTCGAGGGCGTGGGCGCCGACGTGCTGCCCGTCGACGGCAAGGACATGCAGCTCTCGATCGACAGCAAGGTGCAGTTCTTCGCCTACCAGAAGCTGCGCGACACCGTGACCGAGCACAAGGCCAAGGCCGGCAGCGTGGTTGTGCTCGACGCCCACACGGGCGAGGTGCTGGCGCTGGCCAACTACCCCAGCTACGACCCCGGCAAGCGCGTGAACCTGACGGGCGAGCAGCTGCGCAACCGCGCGCTCACCGACGTGTTCGAGCCCGGCTCGACCATGAAGCCCATCACCATAGGCTTGGCGCTCAACAGCGGGCGCGTGCGGCCCGAGACCGTGATCGACACCACGCCCGGGCGCATCACCATCACCGGCTCCACCATCAGCGACACGCACAACTACGGCGTGCTCACCGTGGAGGGCGTGATCCAGAAGTCGAGCAACGTGGGCACGACCAAGATCGCCATGCAGATGCCCGCGCAGGAGATGTGGGAGACCTTCTCCGCCGTGGGTTTCGGGCAGAAGCCCCAGATCACCTTCCCCGGCGCGGTCAGCGGCCGCCTGCGCCCGTACAAGAGCTGGCGGCCCGTGGAGCAGGCCACCATGTCCTACGGCTACGGCCTGTCGGCCAGCCTGTTCCAGATGGCGCGCTCCTACACCGTGTTCGCCAACGGCGGCAAGGTGATCGGCGCCACCATGCTCAAGACCGACCAGCCCGCCGTGGGCGTGCCGGTGTTCTCCGAGCGCACCGCCAACCAGGTGCGCAAGATGCTGCAGATGGCCGCCGGCCCCGGCGGCACGGGCCAGAAGGCGCAGACCGTGGGCTACTCGGTGGGCGGCAAGTCGGGCACGGCGCGCAAGCAGGTGGGCAAGAGCTATGCCTCGGGCAAGTACCGCGCCTGGTTCACGGGCCTGGCGCCCATCGACAAGCCGCGCATCATCGTCGCCGTGATGATTGACGAGCCGAGCAACGGCGTGATCTACGGCGGCGCCGTGGCCGCCCCCGTGTTCAGCGAGGTGGTGCAGCAGACGCTGCGCATGATGGGCGTGGCGCCCGACATGGCCGTCAAGCCGCTGATCGTCACCAACGCGGTGGAGGAGTCGCTGTGAGCGCGCCGCAGGCACTGGCATCCGTGGACGCGGCCGTGGCCTGGCTGCGCGCGCGCGTCACGGGCACGCTGCAGACCGACAGCCGGCTCGTCGCGCCGGGCGACGCCTTCATCGCCTGGCCCGGCGCGGCTACCGACGGGCGCGCCCACGTGGGCGACGCCATGGCGCGCGGCGCCGTGGCCTGCCTGGTGGAGCAGGAGGGCGTGGAGTCCTTCGGCCTCGCGGGCGCGCACATCGCGGCGCTTGCCGGCCTCAAGGCCGCCACCGGGCTCATCGCGGCCGAATGGTTCGGCCGGCCCAGCGAGCGCCTGCAGGTGCTGGCCGTGACCGGTACCAATGGCAAGACCAGCACCGCCTGGTGGCTCGCCGATGCGCTCAACGGGCTATCGAAAAAGGAGCTGCCCGCGCTTGCCAGGTGTGCCCTGGTGGGCACTTTGGGCATGGGCGTACCGCCCGGGCTGAGCAGCACCGGCATGACCACGCCCGACCCCGTGCGCCTGCAGCGCGCCTTCGCGCAGTTCGCTCAAGAGGGGCTGGGGGCCTGCGCCATCGAGGCCTCGTCCATCGGCCTGGCCGAGCAGCGCCTGGCCGGCACGCAGATAAGCGTGGCCCTGTTCACCAACTTCACGCAGGACCACCTGGACTACCACTCCGACATGGCCGCCTACTGGCAGGCCAAGCGCGTGCTGTTCGACTGGCACGGCCTGCGCGCGGCCGTGGTCAACATCGACGACGCGCATGGCGCGCGGCTCCATGCCGAACTGCAGGGGCGCGGCCTGGACCTGTGGAGCGTCTCCATCCAGGGCCCGGCGCGGCTGCGGGCGCAAGACATCGTGCACCGCGGCGCGGGCCTGGCCTTCACCGTGGCCGAGGGCACGCAGGCCCTGCCGCTGCAGACGCGGCTCATCGGCCTGTACAACGTGTCCAACCTGCTGGGCGTGATTGCCGGCATGCGCGCCCTGGGCGTGCCGCTGGCGCGGGCGCTCGACGCCTGCGCGCGGCTCGCGCCCGTGCCCGGCCGCATGGAGCAGCTGGCCTTCGCGGGCCAGCCTCTGGTGGCCGTGGACTACGCCCACACGCCCGACGCGCTGCACCAGGCGCTGGCGGCGCTGCGGCCCATGGCGGCGCAGCGCGGCGGCCGGCTGTGGTGCGTGTTCGGCTGCGGCGGCAACCGCGACGCGGGCAAGCGCCCGCTGATGGGCGCCGTGGCGCAGCGCGAGGCGGACCGCGTCATCGTCACCAGCGACAACCCGCGCGGCGAGGAGCCGCGCGCCATCATCCACCAGATCCTGCTGGGCACGATCGCCTCTACCTGCGTGCGCGCCGAGGAAGACCGCGCCGCCGCTATTTGCCTGGCCGTGGCCGAGGCCGAAGCCGCCGACGTGGTGCTGATCGCCGGCAAGGGCCACGAGGACTACCAGGAGACGGCCGGCCGGCGCCAGCCGTTTTCCGACATGGCGCATGCGCGCGCCGCGCTCGCGCGCCGAGGAGCAGCGGCATGAGCCACGCCAGCACGACCCCCATGATGACCCTGCGGCAGGCCTTCGAGCTGCTGCGCGCGCGCATACCCGCGGCGCGCCTGGTGGGCGACGGCGCCAGGCCGCTCATGCGCGTGCACACCGACACGCGCACGCTGGCCGCGGGCGACCTGTTCGTGGCCCTGAAGGGCGAGCGCTTCGACGCCAACGGCTTCCTGCCCCAGGCGCGCGCGGCAGGCGCTGCCGCCGCCATCGCCCATGGCGCCCTGGAGGCCGCAGGCCTGCCGGGCGTGGAGGTGCCCGACACGCTGGCCGCCCTGGGCGCGCTGGCCGCCGGCTGGCGTGCGCAGCGGACGCTGCCGCTGGTCGCGGTGACCGGCAGCAACGGCAAGACCACGGTCACGCAGATGATCGCCGCCGTGCTGCGCGCCTGGAAGGGCGATGCGGCTTTGGCCACGCAGGGCAACTTCAACAACGACGTGGGCCTGCCCCTCACGCTGCTGCGCCTGCGCCCCGTGCACGAGGCGGCGGTGGTCGAGCTGGGCATGAACCATCCGGGCGAGATCGCCTACCTGGCCGGCATCGCGCGGCCCACGGTGGCCCTGGTCAACAACGCCCAGCGCGAGCACCTGGAGTTCATGCACACGGTGGAGGCCGTGGCGCGCGAGAACGGCAGCGTGCTGGCCGCGCTGTGCGCCGGCGGCGCCGCGGTGTTCCCCGCCGCCGACGCGTTCACGCCGCTGTGGCGCGAACTGGCGGGCGCGCACCGCTGCATCACCTTCGGCGGCGACGCGGCCGACGTGCGCTGCGCGCACGCGCAGTGGCAGGACGGCGCCTGGCATCTGCGCGTGCAGACGCCCCAGGGCGCGTTCGACACGCTTCTCTCCATCGCCGGGCGGCACAACGTCACGAATGCGCTGGCCGCCGCCGCCTGCGCCCTGGCCGCCGGCGCGCCGCTGGCCGCCATCGCCCGGGGCCTGGCGGCCTTCGAGCCGGTCAAGGGGCGTTCGCGCGCGTTCGCGGTGCGCTGCCAGGGCCGCGCCATCACGGTGGTGGACGACAGCTACAACGCCAACCCCGACTCCGTGCGCGCCGCCATCGACGTGCTGGCCGAGCTGCCCGGCCCGCGCCTGCTGGTGCTCGGCGACATGGGCGAGGTGGGCGGGCAGGGGCCGCAGTTCCACGCCGAGGCCGGCGCCCATGCGCGCAGCAGAGGCATAGAGCAGGTGTTCGCCCTGGGCGCGCTCAGCGCCTACGTGGCGGGGGCGCGGCATTTCGAGGACATGGCATCGCTGATCGCGGCGGTGCGCGCACTGCTGCCCGGGGTGGGCAGCGTGCTGGTGAAGGGATCGCGCTTCATGAAGATGGAACGGGTGGTGCAGGCCATTGAAGAGGAGGGCGCATGCTCCTGATGCTGTCCCAATGGCTGCAGGGCCTGTCGCCCGACTTCAGCTTCCTGCGCGTGTTCCAGTACCTCACCTTCCGCGCGGTGATGGCGGCCCTGACGGCGCTGCTCATCGGCCTGATGGCCGGCCCCAGGGTCATCCGCATGCTGACCGCGCTGAAGATCGGCCAGCCCATCCGCGGCTATGCGATGCAGTCGCACCTGTCCAAGAGCGGCACGCCCACCATGGGCGGCGTGATGATCCTGGGCTCCATCGCGCTGTCCACGCTGCTGTGGTTCGACCTGTCCAACCGCTTCGTGTGGATCGTGCTGGCCGTCACGCTGGGCTTCGGCGCCATCGGCTGGGTGGACGACTGGCGCAAGGTGGTCAACAAGGACCCCGAGGGCATGCGCTCGCGCGAGAAGTATTTCTGGCAGTCCGTGATCGGCCTGGCCGCGGCGCTCTACCTGGTGTTCTGCATTTCCGAGAACTCCAACGCGCGCGTGTTCGAGCTGTTCGTCACCTGGGTGCGCTCGGGCTTCTCGCTGGACCTGCCCCCGAAGGCCGGCCTGCTCGTGCCCTTCTTCAAGGAGGTGAGCTACCCGCTGGGCGTGCTGGGCTTCGTGGTGCTCACCTACCTCGTGATCGTGGGCGCGAGCAACGCCGTGAACCTGACCGACGGGCTGGACGGCCTGGCCATCATGCCGGTGATCATGGTCGGCTCGTCGCTGGGCATCTTCGCCTACGTGACGGGCAACGCCGGCTTCGCCAAGTACCTGCTGTTCCCGCACATCGCGGGCTCGGGCGAACTCTTGATCTTCTGCGCGGCCATGGCCGGGGCGGGCCTGGCCTTCCTGTGGTTCAACGCGCACCCGGCCCAGGTCTTCATGGGCGACGTGGGCGCGCTGGCCCTGGGCGCGGCGCTGGGCACCATCGCCGTCATCGTGCGCCAGGAGATCGTGCTGGCCATCATGGGCGGCATCTTCGTGGTCGAGGCCCTGTCGGTGATGCTGCAGGTGACCTGGTTCAAGTACACCAAGCGCCGCTACGGCGAGGGCCGGCGCCTGCTCAGGATGGCGCCGCTGCACCACCATTTCGAGAAGAGCGGCTGGAAGGAGACGCAGGTCGTCGTGCGCTTCTGGATCATCACCATGCTGCTGTGCCTCGTGGGCCTGTCCACCCTGAAACTGCGATGAACGACGAACGCCCCGATCTCCCGAACCCCGAGACGCCCGCTCCCGAAGCGGCGGCCCCGGCGGCTGCGCCCGCGCTCGACTACCAGGCGCCGGCCGTCTCCGCAGCCGATCAGGCCAAGGAGTTCGTCGCGCGCATCTTCTCGGACATGGGCGGCGCCGAAGAGCCCGCCGCGCAGCCGCAGCAGCCCCCGCAAGAAGAGGCCGGCGCCGCGCCCGAAAGCGAAAGCCAGCTGCCCGCCATCCGCCCCGGCGAGGTACTCGGCTACATGGCGGGCCGCCGCGTGCTGGTGCTGGGCCTGGGCGCCTCGGGCCTGGCGATGGCGCGCTGGTGCGCGCGCTGCGGCGCGCAGGTGACGGTGGCCGACACGCGCGCGAACCCGCCGCAGCTCGCCCAGCTGCGCGCCGAGCTGCCGCAGCTCGAATGCATCGCCGGGCCGTTCGGCGCCGCGCTGGTCGAGGGCCGCGCGCTGGATGCGGTCTACCGCTCGCCCGGCCTCGCGCCTGCCGACGTTGCTCCTGTCGCGATAGCTGCCAGCGCCCGCCAGATAAGCGTGGAAGGCGAATTGGGCTTGTATTCCGAGGCATTGCGCGAGCTGCGCGCGCGCCACGGCTACGCGCCCGCAGTGCTCGCCATCACGGGCACCAACGGCAAGACCACGGTCACCTCGCTCACCGGCCTGCTCGCCGACTGCGCGGGCAAGAGCGTGGCGGTGGCCGGCAACATCGGCCCCACGCTGCTGGACACGCTGGCCACGCGCCTGGACGCGGGCCAACTGCCCGAGGTCTGGGTGCTGGAGCTGTCGAGCTTCCAGCTCGACGGCGTGCAGGGCTTCGAGCCCACGGCCGCCGCCGTGCTCAACGTCACGCAGGACCACCTGGACTGGCACGGCAGCATGCAGGCCTATGCCCAGGCCAAGGCGCGCATCTTCGGGGCGACGGGCCTGATGGTCCTCAACCGCGACGACCCGCTCGTCATGGACATGCTGCCGCCGCCCGTGCGCGTGAAGCTGCAGAAGCCCCAGCTGCGCGCCCACGTGACCTTCGGTGGCGACATGCCGCAGCGCCCCGGCGACTTCGGCATCGAGGTGGTGAGCGGCATGGCCTGGCTCGTGCGCGCGCACGAGGCCGACGAGACCGCGCGCCGCGGCAAGGTGCAGGAGGCCGATCTGCACGTGCAGCGCCTCATGCCCGCCGACGCGCTGCGCATTCGCGGCCGCCACAACGCGCTGAACGCGCTGGCCGCGCTGGCGCTGGCCCAGGCGGCGGGCTGCGCGCTCGCGCCCATGCTCTACGGCCTGCGCGAATACCGCGGCGAGCCGCACCGCGTGGAGCCCGTGGGCATGGTGCAGGGCGTGGAGTACTTCGACGACAGCAAGGGCACCAACGTGGGCGCCACCGTGGCTGCGCTCACCGGCCTGGGGGCCGACCGGCGCCTGGTGCTCATCCTGGGCGGCGACGGCAAGGGCCAGGACTTCTCGCCGCTGGCCGCGCCCGTGGTGCGCTACGCCCGCGCCGTGGTGCTGATCGGCCGCGACGGGCCGCAGATCCGCGCCGCGCTCGAAGGCTGCGGCGTGCCGCTGCTCGATGCCGCGACGCTGCCCGAGGCCGTGCAGCTGGCCAGCCAGCGCGCCCATGCGGGCGACGCGGTGCTGATGTCGCCGGCCTGCGCCAGCTTCGACATGTTCGACAACTACGCCCATCGCGCCCGCGTGTTCTGCGAGGCCGTGCAGGCGCTGGCCGAGGACGCAGGCCAGACGCTCGAAGGGGGGCACGCATGACCGCCGCCGCACGCCCCAGCCTGTGGCAGCGCCTGCGCGCCCTGGCCGGCGCGCAGCCGGCGAAGACGGCCGACGTGCTGCCCGTGCGCGTGGGCGGCACCGAATACCGCCGCACCACGGCCACGCCCGCGCGCGTGCTGGGTTTCGACCAGGCGCTGCTGTGGGTGGTGGTGCTGCTGCTGGCCTTCAGCGTGGTGATGGTGTATTCGGCCTCCATCGCCATGCCCGACAACCCGCGCTTCGGCAACATCGCGTCCACGCATTTCGTCGTGCGCCACGTGGTGGCCATAGGCGTGGGCTTCGTGGCCGCGCTGCTGGCGTTCCAGGTGCCCATGAACACCTGGGAGCGCATGGCGCCGTGGCTGTTCGTGGCCTCCATCGCGCTGCTCGTCGCCGTGCTGATCCCGCACGTGGGCACGGTGGTCAACGGCGCGCGGCGCTGGCTGTCGCTGGGCATCATGAACTTCCAGCCGTCGGAGCTGGCCAAGTTCACCGTGCTCGTCTACGCCTCGGACTACATGGTGCGCAAGATGGAGGTCAAGGAGCGGTTCTTCCGCGCCGTGCTGCCCATGGGCGTGGCCGTGGCGCTGGTGGGCGCGCTGCTGCTGGCCGAGCCCGACATGGGCGCCTTCATGGTGATCGCCGTGATCGCCATGGGCATCCTGTTCCTGGGCGGCGTGAACGCGCGCATGTTCTTCCTGATCGCCGCCGTGCTGGTGGCGGCCTTCGCCGTCATCGTGATGACCAGCCCCTGGCGGCGCGAGCGCATCTTCGCCTACCTCGACCCGTTCAGCGAGGCGCACGCGCTGGGCAAGGGCTACCAGCTCTCGCACGCGCTCATCGCCATCGGCCGCGGCGAGATCTTCGGCGTGGGCCTGGGCGGCAGCGTGGAGAAGCTCCACTGGCTGCCCGAGGCGCACACCGACTTCCTGCTGGCCGTGATCGGCGAGGAATTCGGCCTCGTGGGCATGCTCGTGCTCATCGTATGCTTCCTGTGGCTCACGCGGCGCATCATGCAGATCGGCCGCCAGGCCATCGCGCTGGACCGGGTGTTCTCGGGCCTGGTGGCCCAGGGCGTGGGGATCTGGATGGGCTTCCAGGCCTTCATCAACATGGGCGTGAACCTGGGCGCGCTGCCCACCAAGGGGCTCACGCTGCCGCTCATGAGCTTCGGCGGCTCGGCCATCCTCATGAACCTCGTGGCGATCGCGGTGGTGCTGCGGGTGGATTATGAAAACAAACTTCTCATGCGCGGAGGCCGCGCATGAGAAGTTTGTTTCACCAGAACAAGCTGCGGCCGTGCGCAAGCACGGCCAGGCGCGTAGCGCCGATGCGCGGAGGCCGCACATGAGCCGGCAGAAAACCGCCCTCATCATGGCCGGCGGCACCGGCGGCCACATCTTCCCGGGGCTGGCCGTGGCCGAGGAGCTGCGCGCGCGCGGCTGGCAGGTGCGCTGGCTGGGCACGCCGGGCAGCATGGAGTCGCGCATCGTGCCGCAGCATGGCTTCGGCGTGGAGACCATCGACTTCTCGGGCGTGCGCGGCAAGGGCCTCGTCACGCTGGCGCTGCTGCCGCTCAGGCTGCTGCGCGCGTTCTGGCAGGCGCTGGCCGTGGTGCGGCGCGTGAGGCCCGACGTGGTGCTCGGCATGGGCGGCTACGTCACCTTCCCCGGCGGCATGATGGCCGTGCTGGCCGGCAGGCCGCTGGTGCTGCACGAGCAGAACTCGGTCGCGGGCATGGCCAACAAGGTGCTGGCCGGCGTGGCCGACCGCATCTTCACGGCCTTCCCCGGCGTCTTCAAGAAGGGGCAGTGGGTGGGCAACCCGCTGCGCACGGCGTTCACGCAGCAAGGCGGCCCTGCCGAGCGCTTCGCGGGCCGCCAGGGGCCGCTCAGGCTGCTGGTCGTGGGAGGGAGCCTGGGCGCGCGCGCGCTCAACGAGATCGTGCCGCAGGCGCTCGCGCTGATCCCCGAGGGGCGGCGCCCCGTCGTCACGCACCAGAGCGGCGCGGCGCAGATCGAGCAGCTGCGCGCCAGCTACGAGGCCGCGGGCGTGCAGGCCGAGCTCACCCCGTTCATCGACGACACGGCCGCGGCCTATGCCGCAGCCGACGTGATCGTCTGCCGCGCGGGCGCGAGCACGGTCACCGAGATCGCCGCCGTGGGCGCGGCCGCGGTGTTCGTGCCGTTCCCGCACGCGGTGGACGACCACCAGACGACCAACGCGCGCTTCCTCGTGGACGCGGGCGGAGGCTGGCTCGTGCAGCAGGCCGACCTGACGCCGCGCGGCCTCGCCGATATGCTATTGAATATGGAGCGCCCTGTGCTGATGGAACGGGCGCTGAAGGCAAAAAACATGCAAAAGACCCAGGCCACCCGCGAGGTGGTTGCCGCTTGCGAGGAGCTGGCCGTATGAAGCAAGCCATTCGCCACATCCACTTCGTCGGCATCGGGGGCTCGGGCATGTGCGGCATCGCCGAGGTGCTGCACAACCTGGGCTACGGCGTCTCGGGCTCGGACCTGGCCGACAGCCCCACGCTGCGCCGCCTGCGCGCGCTGGGCGTGGCCACCCACGTGGGCCATGCGGCCGCGCACATCCAGGGCGCGGACGCGGTCGTCACCTCCACGGCCGTGCAGCAGGACAACCCCGAGGTGCTGGCCGCGCGCGAGCGCAAGATCCCCGTCGTGCCGCGCGCCGTGATGCTGGCCGAGCTCATGCGCCTGCGCAAGGGCATCGCCATCGCGGGCGCGCACGGCAAGACCACCACCACCAGCCTCGTGGCCAGCGTGCTGGCCGAGGCGGGGCTGGACCCCACCTTCGTGATCGGCGGGCGCCTGAACAGCGCGGGCACCAACGCCAAGCTGGGGCAGGGCGAGTACATCGTGGTCGAGGCGGACGAGTCCGACGCATCGTTCCTCAACCTGCTGCCCGTGATGGCCGTGGTCACCAACATCGACGCCGACCACATGGAGACCTACGGCCACGACTTCGGCCGGCTCAAGCAGGCGTTCGTGGACTTCCTGCACCGCATGCCGTTCTACGGCACGGCCATCCTGTGCGTGGACAACCCGGCGATCCGCGACATCCTGCCCAGCGTGACCTGCCCGGTCACGAGCTACGGCCTGTCGGAGGGCGCCGAGGTGCGCGCGCTCGACGTGCGCGCCGTGGGCACGCAGATGCACTTTAGCGTGCAGCGGCGCAACGGCGTCACGCTGCCCGACCTGGATGTGGTGCTCAATCTCGCGGGCGAGCACAACGTGCTCAACGCGCTGGCCGCGATCGCCGTGGCCACCGAGCTCAACGTGCCCGACGAGGCCGTGCTGCGCGCCCTGGCCGGCTTCACCGGCGTGGGCCGGCGCTTCCAGCGCCATGGCGACCTGCCCGCGCAGGACGGCGGGCGCTTCACCCTCATCGAGGACTACGGCCACCACCCCGTGGAGATGGCCGCCACCATGGCTGCGGCGCGCGGCGCCTACCCCGGCCGGCGCCTGGTGCTGGCCTTCCAGCCGCACCGCTACAGCCGCACGCGCGACTGCTTCGAGGACTTCGTGAAGGTGCTGGGCACGGCCGACGCCGTGCTGCTCACCGAGGTCTACGCCGCGGGCGAGGCGCCCATCGTGGCGGCCGACGGCCGGTCGCTGGCGCGCGCGCTGCGCGTGGCCGGCGCGGTGGAGCCGGTGTTCATCGACGACGTGGCCGACATGCCCCAGCGCATCGCCGCCGGCGCGAAGGACGGCGACGTGGTGCTGTGCATGGGCGCGGGCTCGATCGGCGGCGTGCCCGCGAAGATCGTCGAGATGCTTCAAAAAAACGAGCTGCCAGCGCAGGAAGGACGGGCGCAATGACCCAAAATGACCTGAAGATCGACGTGCAGGCGCTGGGCAAGGTGGCCGTGCTCATGGGCGGCGATTCGGCCGAGCGCGAGGTCTCGCTCATGTCCGGCGGCGGCGTGCTGCAGGCGCTGCGCGCGCGCGGCGTCGATGCCCATGCGTTCGACCCCGCGCACGCCGACCTGTCGGAACTCAAGACCCACGGCTACCAGCGCTGCTTCATCGCCCTGCATGGCCGCCACGGCGAGGACGGCACGGTGCAGGGCGCGCTGGAGCTGCTGGGCATCCCCTACACCGGCCCCGGCGTCATGGCCTCCAGCATCGCCATGGACAAGATCATGACCAAGCGCATCTGGCGCTTCGAGGGCCTGCCCACGCCCGACTGGCGGCTCGTCTCCAGCAGCGCCGAGACGGCGCAGGCCTTCCAGGCGCTGGGCGCCCCCATGATCGTCAAGCCCTCGCGCGAGGGCTCCACCATCGGCCTGACCAAGGTCACCTCGCTGGGCCAGTGCGAGCAGGCCTACCGCCTCGCCGCGCAGCACGACCCCGAGGTGCTGTGCGAGCAGTTCATCGACGGCGACGAAACCACCTGCCCGGTGCTGGGCCAGGGCGATGCGGCGCAGGCCCTGCCCGTGATCCGCATCGTGGCGCCGGAGGGCAACTACGACTACCAGAACAAGTACTTCACCGACGTCACGCAGTACCACTGCCCGAGCGGCCTGCCGGAGGCCGAGGAGCGCGAGATCCGGCGCATCGTGGTCCAGGCCTACCGCACCCTGGGCTGCCGCGGCTGGGCGCGCGCCGACATCATGATCCGCGCCAGCGACCGCAAGCCCTTCCTGCTGGAGATCAACACCTCGCCCGGCATGACCGGCCACTCGCTCGTGCCCATGTCGGCCAAGGCCAGCGGCATCAGCTACCCCGACCTGTGCCTGCGCATCCTGGCCAGCGCGTCGCTGGACGCATCGCAGGGGAAGTGACCACATGAACGCCACGCTGCCCGCGCCGTTCGACGTCAGGCTCATGAACATGACCGCCACGGTCCTGTTCGTGGGCTGCGCCGTGGGCGTGCTGGCGGCCGGCGGGACCTGGCTGCTGCGCCAGCCCGCGTTCGCGATCGGGCACATCGCCGTCGAGGGCGACCTGGTGCACACCAGCGCGCTGAGCCTGCGCGCCAACGTGGCGCCGCAGCTCGTGGGCAACTTCTTCACCGTGGACCTGGAGGCCGCGCGCCGCGCCTTCGAACAGGTGCCCTGGGTGCGCAGCGCCCACGTGCGCCGCGAATTCCCGAGCGGCCTGCGCGTACAGCTGCAGGAGCACGACGTGGCGGCCTACTGGGGCCCCGAGGGCAGCGCCACGCTGGTCGACAGCCAGGGCGACGTCTTCGAGGCCGATGCCGACGACGTGGAGCAGGACGGCCTGCCGCGCCTGCTGGGCGCGCCCGGGCGGTCCGCCGAGATGCTGGACATGGTCCGGCGCCTGGCGCCCGTGCTGGAGCCGCTCGCCGCGGGCATCGACACGCTGGAGCTCACGGGCAACGGCGGCTGGCGCGTCGCCCTGGCCGGCGGCGCCGTGCTGGAGCTGGGCAGCGGCACGCAGGACCTGGTGCTCGACCGCGCGCGCCGCCTGGTGAGCACCTTGCCCGGCGTGGCCAGGCAGCAGGGGCGCGGCGTGGACGCGCTGGAATACGCCGACCTGCGCTATGCGGACGGCTACGCGCTGCGCCTGCGCGGGGTGACCACGGTGGCCACCGAGGCGCAGCGCGTGGCCGCCCAGCGCGAGGCGGAGCGCAAGGCGGCGGCGCGCGCGGCGGCACGTGCGCGCGCGGCAGCAAAGAACAACCGAGGGCAGGACTGAGAACTATGGCAAGAGAATACAAAGACGTGGTCGTGGGGCTGGACATCGGCACCGCCAAGGTCATGGCCGTGGTGGCCGAGGTGATGCCGGGCGGCGAGCTCAAGCTCGCCGGCCTGGGCGTGGCGCCCAGCAACGGCCTCAAGCGCGGCGTGGTGGTGAACATCGACGCCACGGTGCAGAGCATCCAGCAGGCCCTCAAGGAGGCCGAGCTGATGGCCGACTGCAAGATCCAGCGCGTCTACACCGGCATCACCGGCAGCCACATCCGCGGCCTCAATTCGAGCGGCATGGTCGCGGTCAAGGACAAGGAAGTCACGCAGGCCGACGTGGCGCGCGTGGTCGAGACCGCCAAGGCCATCAACATCTCCAGCGACCAGCGCCTGCTGCTCGTGGAGCCGCAGGAGTTCGTGATCGACGGGCAGGACGTGAAGGAGCCCATCGGCATGAGCGGCATCCGCCTGGAGGCCAAGATCCACATCGTCACGGGCGCGCAGAGCGCGGCCGAGAACATCATCAAGTGCGTGCGCCGCTGCGGCCTGGAGGTCGAGCAACTGCTGCTCAACCCGCTGGCCAGCAGCCAGGCCGTGCTGACCGACGACGAGCGCGAGCTGGGCGTGGCCGTGGTGGACATCGGCGCGGGCACGACCGACGTGGCCATCTTCACGGGCGGCGCGATCCGCCACACGGCCGTGATACCGATCGCGGGCGACCTGATCACGAGCGACATCGCCATGGCGCTGCGCACGCCCACGAAGGACGCCGAGGACATCAAGGTCGAGAGCGGCTACGCCAAGCAGCTGCTGGCCGACCCCGAGGCGCAGGTCGAAGTGCCGGGCCTGGGCGACCGCAGCCCGCGCATGCTGTCCAAGCAGGCGCTGGCCGGCGTGATCGAGCCGCGCGTGGAGGAGATCTTCTCGCTCGTGCAGCAGGTGGTGCGCGAGTCGGGCTACGAGGAAGTGCTGTCCTCGGGCATCGTGCTCACGGGCGGCAGCTCGGTCATGCCGGGCATGGTGGAGCTGGGCGAGGACATCTTCCTCAAGCCCGTGCGCCGCGGCATCCCCAAGTATTCGAGCGCGCTGGCCGACATGATCGCCCAGCCGCGCGCGGCCACCGTCATGGGCCTGCTCGAAGAGGCGCGCCTGGCGCGCTTGCGCGGCTTCAAGGTGGCGGCCAAGAGCGGCTCGGTGAAGACCGCCTTCGGCCGCTTCAAGGACTTCATCGTGGGGAACTTCTGACATGACGACGGCCCCACTGCTCTGGCTCGCGCGCGCCGGACCGCCCCGCAGGAAACGGGGGCGATGGCGAAGTACCGCCCCGCCCCCCGGCGGGACGACCCGTCACAAGACAAGAACACACACAAACCTTTGGCAATTGCATATCACAACGCAAGTTTCAGGAGCAGCATCATGACCATCGAAATGATCGAGTCCGAAGAGTTCAACCAGGGCACGCAGATCAAGGTGATCGGTGTCGGCGGTGGCGGCGGCAACGCCGTCGCGCACATGATCGCGCGCAGCGTGCAGGGCGTGGAGTTCGTCTGCGCGAACACCGACTCCCAGGCGCTCACGCGCAGCACGGCGCACCGCACCATCCAGCTGGGCAGCAACGGCCTGGGCGCGGGCAGCAAGCCCGACAAGGGCCGCGAGGCCGCCGAGGCCGCGCAGGAGGACATCCGTCAGGCCATCGCCGGCGCGCACATGCTGTTCATCACGGCCGGCATGGGCGGCGGCACGGGCACGGGCGCCGCGCCCGTGATCGCGCGCGTGGCCAAGGAAATGGGCATCCTCACCGTGGGCGTGGTCACCAAGCCCTTCGACTGGGAGGGCGGCCGCCGCATGAAGAACGCCGACGAGGGCCTGGCCGAGCTGGAGGCCAACGTCGATTCGCTGATCGTGGTGCTCAACGAGAAGCTGCTCGAAGTGCTGGGCGACGACATCACCCAGGACGAGGCCTTCGCGCACGCCAACGACGTGCTCAAGAACGCCGTGGGCGGCATCGCCGAGATCATCAACGAGTACGGCCAGGTCAACGTCGACTTCGAGGACGTGCGCACCGTGATGGGCGAGCCCGGCAAGGCCATGATGGGCACGGCCACGGCCAGCGGCCCCGACCGCGCGCGCATCGCCGCCGAGCAGGCCATCGCCTGCCCGCTGCTCGAAGGCATCGACCTCTCGGGCGCCAAGGGCGTGCTGGTGCTGGTCACGGCCAGCAAGGGCAGCCTCAAGCTGTCCGAGTCGCGCCTGGCGATGAACACCATCAACGCCTACGCTTCGCCCGACGCGCACGTCATCTTCGGCGCCGCCTACGACGACACGCTGGGCGACGACATCCGCGTGACCGTCGTGGCCACGGGCCTGTCGCGCCAGAACGCGCGCCGCCAGACCATGCAGGTGGTGCAGTCCCTGCGCACCGGCACCGACAACGTGGCCTACCAGATGCCCATGGCGGGCGCCGCCGTGCCGGGCGGCGTGCTTGGCGGCGCGGCCCAGGCCGAGTACGGCAACATGCAGGTGCCCAGCGTCTGGCGCAGCACCCGCACGGCGGCCACGGCGCGCGTGGACGCGCTGTCCTCGGGCGGCATGGACGAGCTGGAGATCCCCGCGTTCCTGCGCAAGCAGGCGGATTGATTTCCCGCTGCCACAAGCCGGCGTGGCCTGTCCTGGCCGCGCCGGTTTTCCTCTCCCGTTGCTATCGGCGCCATAGCGAAGAGCTGCCTGCCGAATGGGGACGGTCCCACTAAAATCACGCAATGCTCCAGCAACGCACCATCAAGACCCTGACCCGCGCCGTCGGCGTGGGGCTGCACAGCGGCCAGCGGGTCGAGTTGACGCTGCGCCCGGCCCAGCCGGACACGGGCATCGTGTTCCGCCGCGTGGACCTGCCCGAGCCGGTGGACATCCCCATCACCGCGACGGCCGTGGTCGATACGCGCATGGCCTCCACCATCGGCGCGGGCGGAGCCAAGGTGCACACGGTGGAGCACCTCATGTCGGCCTGCGCCGGCCTGGGGCTGGACAACCTGTACATCGACATCACGGCCGAGGAGGTGCCCATCCTCGATGGCTCCTCGGCGTCCTTCGTGTTCCTGCTGCAGAGCGCGGGCGTGCAACTGCAGAACGCGCTCAAGCGCTTCATCCGCGTCAAGCGCCCCGTCGAGGTGCGCGAGGGCGAGGGCACGAGCCTGAAATGGGCGCGCCTGGAGCCCTACCATGGCTTCAAGCTGCGCTTCGAGATCGACTTCGCCCATCCGGCCGTCGATTCCACGGGGCAGAGCGTGGAGTTCGACCTGGGGGAAGGCAACTACGCGCGCGACATCGCCCGCGCGCGCACCTTCGGCTTCACCAAGGACGTGGAGATGCTGCGCACCAGCGGCCTGGCGCTGGGCGGGGGGCTGGACAACGCCATCGTCATGGACGACTACAAGGTGCTCAACGCCGACGGCCTGCGCTACGACGACGAGTTCGCCAAGCACAAGATCCTGGACGCCATGGGCGACCTGTACCTCGTGGGCAAGCCGCTGCTGGCGGCCTACAGCGCCTTCCGCTCGGGCCACGGCATGAACAACCAGCTGCTGCGCGCGCTGCTGGCCCAGCCCGACGCCTGGGAGGTCGTGAGCTTCGACAACGAGCGCCAGGCGCCCACGGGCTTCGCCCAGCCGGCGCGCGCCTGGTAGCGGGCCGCCATGCTGCTCTTTCGCTGGGCCGTCATGCTGCTGCTGCTCGTGGCGGCCGTGTCGTTCGTCTTCTTCGCGGCCACGGGTCAGCAGCGCTACAAGCGCTTCGGGCTCGTGACCGTCAAGTGGACCGTCATCGCGGCGGCCATGTTCTTCCTGGTGCTGATCCTTGAACGCGTGCTCTAGGGCGAATCGACATTCAGAGCGACGCGCATGGGAAATGAGACGATACAGGTAGGAGGAAACCAGCCTGAATGTCTCGCCCGAGCCGCTACGAACTGACAGATCACCAATGGGAACGTCTTGAGG
>NZ_JBTNEH010000026.1:0-59732 GCF_054512775.1 Alicycliphilus sp. T452 | reverse complement strand
CGAACAGGACAGTGAAACGACTTCGCGCCGATGATAGTGCGGGTCCCCGTGTGAAAGTAGGTCATCGTCAGGCTCTTACAGCCCAAATCGCCCCCCTGTGCATTCGCCCAGGGGGGCGTTTTGCTTTGGATTTGGGCAAGGCGAACAGTAGGGTAGTATTGACGTTCACGTCAACGTCAATTCATGGCTACCTACACCATCAGTGATCTCGCCCGGGAGTTCGACCTCACCACCCGCGCGATGCGCTTCTACGAGGACATGGGCCTGCTGCGGCCCGAGCGTGCGGGACCAGGTGGGCGCAACCGTATCTACAGTGCCCGCGACCGTACGCGGCTGAAGCTGACGCTGCGGGCCAAGCGGCTTGGCCTGTCGCTGACCGAGGCCAAGGAGATCATCGACCTCTACGACAGCCCGCGTGATACCGGCGTCCAGCTGGTCAAGTTCCTGGAGGTGCTCGCGATGCATCGCAGGCAGCTGGAGGCGCAGATGATGGACCTGCAATCCAATCTGGACGAGGTGCGTGAGCATGAGCGCGAGGCCCAGGAGCTGCTGGCAAAAATTGAATCGCCAAAAGTCCAAAGTCGTGGATAATTGACGTTTACGTAAACGTAATACAGCTCCTCGCCTTCGCTGATGGGTCGTGGCCTGCCTGTTGCATCAGGAAAGGCGGCACCATGTGGGACATGGGCGAGGTGCATCCTACGAAACACCCCCTTCATCCAGGAGACGACCCATGAGCATTGCCACCCAGTTGCCAGGCCTGAACTTTCAGTTGGGAGAGGACATCGACGCGTTGCGCGATGCCGTGCGCGAATTTGCGCAGATGGAGATCGCTCCGCGCGCGACGGAGATCGACCGCACGGACCAGTTCCCCATGGATCTGTGGCGCAAGTTCGGCGAACTGGGCGTGCTGGGCATCACCGTGCCCGAGCAGTACGGCGGCGCCGACATGGGCTACCTCGCGCACATGGTGGCCATGGAAGAAATCTCGCGCGCCAGCGCTTCGGTGGGCCTGTCCTACGGCGCGCACAGCAACCTGTGCGTGAACCAGATCAACCGCAACGGCAATGCGGCGCAGAAGGCCAAGTACCTGCCCAAGCTGATCAGCGGGGAACACGTGGGCGCGCTGGCCATGAGCGAGCCCGGCGCGGGCTCGGACGTGATCAGCATGAAGCTCCGGGCCGAGGACAAGGGCGGCTACTACCTGCTCAACGGCAGCAAGATGTGGATCACCAACGGCCCCGACGCCGATACGCTGGTGGTGTACGCCAAGACGGAGCCCGAGCTTGGCGCGCGTGGCGTCACGGCTTTCCTGATCGAAAAGGGCATGAAGGGCTTTTCGATCGCGCAAAAGCTCGACAAGCTGGGCATGCGCGGCAGCCACACCGGCGAACTCGTGTTCCAGGACGTGGAGGTGCCGGCGGAGAACGTGCTCGGCCAGGTCAACGGCGGCGCCAAGGTGCTGATGAGCGGCCTGGACTATGAGCGTGCCGTGCTCACCGGCGGGCCGCTCGGGATCATGCAGGCGGTGATGGACAACGTCGTGCCCTACATCCATGACCGCAAGCAGTTCGGCCAGAGCATCGGCGAATTCCAGCTCATCCAGGGCAAGGTGGCCGACATGTACACCGTGCTGCAGGCCGGCCGCTCGTTTGCTTACACCGTGGCCAAGAACCTGGACATGCTGGGCGCCGAGCATGTGCGCCAGGTGCGCAAGGACTGCGCCAGCGTGATCCTGTGGTGCGCCGAAAAGGCCACCTGGATGGCGGGGGAGGGCGTGCAAATCTACGGCGGCAACGGGTATATCAACGAGTACCCGCTGGGCCGGCTGTGGCGGGATGCGAAACTCTACGAAATCGGCGCGGGCACGAGCGAGATCCGCCGCATGCTCATCGGCCGCGAGCTGTTCGCGGAAACCTGCTGACAGCCTGCGCCGGCGCCGCTCTTTCGTTCACTCCAAGAAGAAAAGGATTGCCCCATGACCATAACCTCCATCGACGAGCTGTTTGCCCACAACCGCGAGTGGGCCGAACGGATGGAGCGTGACCGGCCCGGCTTCTTCACCGGCCTGCTGGCGCAGCAGAAGCCGCGCTATATGTGGATCGGCTGTTCCGACAGCCGCGTGCCGGCCAACCAGATCACGGGGCTGGAGCCCGGCGAGGTGTTCGTGCACCGCAACATCGCCAACGTGGTCGTGCCCACCGATCTCAATTGCCTGTCCACCATCCAGTACGCGGTGGACCAGCTCAAGGTGGAGCACCTGATGGTCGTGGGCCACTACGGCTGCGGCGGCGTGCTGGCGGCGCTGCAGGATGCGCGCATAGGCCTGGCGGACAACTGGATCCGCCATGTGAAGGACGTGCGCGACAAGCATGCCGCATTGCTCGAAAGCCTGGACCTGCCATGGCGCCATGACGCGCTGTGCGAGCTCAATGTCGTCGAGCAGGTCATGAACATCGCGCACTCCACGGTGATGCAGGATGCCTGGGCGCGCGGCCAGAAGGTGCAGATCCACGGCTGGTGCTACAGCCTGAACAATGGCCTGATCACCGATCTGCAGATGAGCGTACCCGATGTGGCGGGGCTCGGTGAAGCGTACCGCCAGGCCGTGGCCCTGGTGGCCGGCCGCGCGCGCGGCCAGTAGCGGGCCACCGGAGCGGCGCGGCGCCATTCGTCACCCTGCCAGGCACGGTCCATGTTTCCCGAGCGACTCGATGCCCCGCAGGCCTATGACATCGCCAAGGCGATGATGGATGGCTTCAACCGCCACTACCGCCTGTTCCGCGCCGAGTCGGCGCGCGCCAAGCACCGTTTCGAGACGGCCGACTGGCATGGCCAGCAGCGCGCGCAGCGCGAGCGCATCGAGTTCTACGACCTGCGCGTCAAGGAATGCGTGCGCCGGCTCGACAAGGAGTTCAACGCCGGCGTCCAGCCCATGGACCTGTGGCACCAGGTCAAGCTGCACTACATCGGCCTCATGGTGAACCACCTGCGGCCCGAGCTGGCCGAGACCTTCTTCAACTCGGTCACCACCAAGATCCTGCACCGCACGCATTTCCACAACGACTTCATCTTCGTGCGGCCCGCGGTCAGCACCGAGTACATCGAGAGCGACGACCCCACGGCGCGGCCCACCTACCGCGCCTACTATCCCGCGCCGGGCGGCCTGTCGGCGGTGGTCTCCGGCCTCGTCGAGGACTTTGCGCTGCAGCGCCCGTTCGAAGACCTGCGGCGCGACGTGGCCTGCGTGGCGCGCGCCATGGAGCAGCGCCTGGGCGCCGCGAAGCTGCGCAGCAACTTCCAGATCCAGGTGCTGTCCAGCCTGTTCTTCCGCAACAAGGGCGCGTACGTGGTGGGCAAGGTGATCAACGGCTTCAACGAGCTGCCGTTCGCGCTGCCCCTGCTGCATGGCGAGCGCGGCGGCCTGGTGATCGACGCTGCGCTGTTCGGCGAGAACGACCTGCAGATGCTGTTCTCCTTCGCGCGCGCGTACTTCATGGTGGACATGGAGATCCCCAGCGCCTACGTGCAGTTCCTCGCAGGCCTCATGCCGAGGAAGCCCCGGGCCGAGCTCTACATCGCCCTCGGGCTGGCCAAGCAGGGCAAGACGCTGTTCTACCGCGACTTCCTGCACCACCTGAAGTATTCCAGCGACAAGTTCCGCATCGCCCCCGGCATCAAGGGCATGGTGATGCTGGTGTTCGACCTGCCGAGCTTTCCCTACGTGTTCAAGCTCATCCGGGACCATTTCCCGGCGCCCAAAGAGACGACGCGCGAGCAGGTCCAGGGCAAGTATCTGCTGGTCAAGCAGCACGACCGCGTGGGCCGCATGGCCGACACGCTGGAATACAGCCTGGTGGCCTTCCCGCGCGACCGCTTTTCCGATGAGCTGATCGAGGAGATACGCAAACATGCGCCCAGCCAGCTCGAGATCAGCGACCGCGACGGCGACGGCCGGCAGGAGGTCATCATCGACCACCTGTACATCGAGCGGCGCATGGTCCCGCTCAACATCCACCTGCAGGAATGCATCGATGCCGGCCTGGACAAGCCCGAGGCCGCGAGCGCCCTGGAGCATGCCGTGCTCGAGTACGGCAATGCCATCAAGGATCTTGTGGCGGCCAACATCTTCCCCGGCGACATGCTGTGGAAGAACTTCGGCATCACGCGCAACGGCAAGGTGGTGTTCTACGACTACGACGAGATCGAGTACGTGACGGACTGCAACTTCCGCCGCGTGCCGCCGCCGCGCTGCGAGGAGGACGAGCTCTCCGGCGAGGTCTGGTGGCCCGTGGGCCCGCGCGACGTGTTCCCCGAGACCTTCGGCCCCTTCCTGCTGGGCAACGAAGCCGTGCGCGCGGCGTTCATGCGCCACCATGCCGATCTGCTGGACGTGGACTTCTGGCAGTCGCACAAGGAGCGCATACAGGCCGGCCATGTCTACGACGTGTTTCCCTACGATGGCGCGCGGCGCTTCCGCTGCGCGCCCCCTTCCCATCAACCCCAAGGAGATTCCCTATGAGCCAGCATCAAGACCCCATCGTCATCGTCAGCGCCGCGCGCACGCCCATGGGGGGCTTCCAGAGCGACTTCGCCGACCTGGCTGCCCATGACCTGGGCGGCGCCGCCATCCGCGCCGCCGTCGAGCGCGCCGGCATCAGGCCGGAGCTGGTGGACGAAGTGCTGTTCGGCAACTGCCTGATGGCCGGCCTGGGCCAGGCGCCTGCGCGCCAGGCAGGCTTCAAGGGCGGGCTGCCCCAGAGCACGGGCGCGGTGACCCTGTCCAAGATGTGCGGCGCCGGCATGGAGGCCACGATCCTCGCGCACGACCAGCTCGTGGCCGGCAGCCGCGACGTGATGGTCGCCGGCGGCATGGAGAGCATGACCAACGCCCCCTACCTGCTCAAGAAGGGCCGCGCCGGCTACCGCATGGGCCACGACAAGATCTTCGACCACATGATGCTCGACGGCCTGGAGGACGCCTACGAGCCCGGCCGCTCCATGGGCACCTTCGGCGAGGATTGCGCGGCCAAGTACCAGTTTACGCGCGAGCAGCAGGACGCCTTCGCCATCGAAAGCGTCAAGCGCGCCCAGGCCGCCACCGCCAGCGGCGCCTTTGCCGCCGAGATCACGCCCGTCACCGTCAAGACCCGCAAGGGCGACGTGACGGTGAGCATCGACGAAGGCCCGGCCAAGGCCAGGCTGGACAAGATCGCCGGCCTCAAGCCCGCGTTCAAGAAGGACGGCACCATCACCGCCGCGTCCAGCTCCAGTATCAACGACGGCGCCGCCGCCATGGTGCTGATGCGCGAGTCCACCGCCAAGCAGCTCGGCTGCAAGCCGCTGGCGAGGATCGTGGCCCATGCCACGCACGCGCAGGCGCCCGAATGGTTCTCCACCGCCCCCGTGGGCGCGACCGAGAAGGCGCTCAGGAAGGCGGGCTGGAAGGTGGAGGACGTGGACCTGTGGGAGATCAACGAGGCCTTCGCCGTCGTCCCCATGGCGCTGATGCACGACCTCAAGGTGCCGCACGAGAAGGTCAACGTCAATGGCGGCGCCTGCGCGCTGGGCCACCCCATCGGCGCCAGCGGCGCGCGCATCCTGGTCACGCTGATCCACGCGCTCAAAGGCCGGGGCAAGACGAAGGGCCTGGCCACGCTGTGCATCGGCGGCGGCGAGGCCACGGCCATGGCAATCGAACTCGTTTGATTGCTACTGTATGAATAGCTGCTGGCGCTTGATGGACAAGCGCTGGCGGCCTTTTCGGCTCATAAACCCATGGCAACCATCCTGGTGATAGGCGCCTCGCGCGGCATAGGCCTCGAATTCGTGCGGCAGTACCGCGAGGCCGGCTGCCGCGTCATCGCCACCGTGCGCGACGACGCGGGCCGCGAGCGCGTGCAGGCCCTGGGTGCGCAGGCGCTCACGGTGGACGTGGCCAATCCCGCGAGCGTCAGCGGCCTGGCCTGGATGCTCGACGGCGAGCGGCTCGACGTGGCGCTCTACGTGGCCGGCGTCATCCGCCGCCCCGGCGCGCTCACGCCGCCCACGCGCGAGGATTTCGACGCCGTCATGCACACCAACGTGCTCGGCGCCATGCAGGCCATCCCGCAGGTCGCGCCGCTCGTGGCCGACGCGCGCGGCGTGTTCGCCTTCCTGTCCTCGTCCATGTCGCAGATCGGCAGCGTGCCGGGCAGCGATGCGTGGCTCTACCGCACGAGCAAGGCCGCGCTCAACATGGCCGTGGCCGCGGCGCAGCACGACTATCCCCAGGCCACTCTGGTCGCCATCGACCCCGGCTGGGTGCAGACCGACATGGGCGGGGCTGGCGCGCCGCTCACCGTGGAGGCCAGCGTGCGCGGCATGCGCGAGACGCTGGCGGGCCTCGCGCCCGCCGACAAGGGCCGCCTGCTGCACCACGACGGCCGCCGCGCCGCCCATTGGTAATGAACAAGGAGACAGCATGCTGCTGACCCAAGACCAGGAAATGATCCGCGACGCCGTGCGCGACTTCGCCCAAGACCAGCTGTGGCCGAATGCTGCGCGCTGGGACAAGGAACACCACTTCCCGAAGGACGTCCACCGGGGCCTGGCGCAGCTCGGCGCCTATGGCATCTGCGTGCCCGAGCAGTACGGCGGCGCCGCGCTCGACTACGTGAGCCTGGCCCTGGTGCTCGAAGAAATCGCCGCGGGCGACGGCGGCACCAGCACCGCGATCAGCGTGACCAACTGCCCCGTGAACGCCATCCTCATGCGCTACGGCAGCGAGGCGCAGAAGCAGCGCTGGCTCACGCCGCTGGCGCGCGGCGAGATGCTCGGCGCGTTCTGCCTCACCGAGCCGCACGTGGGCTCCGACGCCTCCGCGCTGCGCACCACGGCGGTGAAGGACGGCGACGGATACGTCATCAACGGCGTCAAGCAGTTCATCACCAGCGGCAAGAACGGGCAGGTCGCCATCGTCATCGCCGTGACCGACAAGGGCGCGGGCAAGAAGGGCATGAGTGCCTTCCTCGTGCCTACCGACGCGCCCGGCTATGTGGTCGCGCGGCTGGAGGACAAGCTCGGCCAGCACAGCAGCGACACGGCCCAGATCAACTTCGACGGCTGCCGCATCCCGGCCGAGAACCTCATCGGCGCCGAGGGCGAGGGCTACAAGATCGCGCTGGGCGCGCTGGAGGGCGGGCGCATCGGCATCGCCGCGCAGAGCGTGGGCATGGCGAGAAGCGCCTTCGAGTTCGCCGTGCAGTACGCCAAGGAGCGCGAGAGCTTCGGCCAGCCCATCTTCGACCACCAGGCCGTGGGCTTCCGCCTGGCCGACTGCGCCACGCAGATCGAGGCCGCGCGCCAGCTCATCTGGCACGCCGCCAGCCTGCGCGACGCCGGCCGGCCCTGCCTGAAGGAGGCGGCCATGGCCAAGCTGTTCGCGAGCGAGATGGCGGAACGGGTCTGCAGCGCCGCCATCCAGACCCTGGGCGGCTACGGCGTGGTGAACGACTTTCCCGTGGAGCGCATCTACCGCGACGTGCGCGTGTGCCAGATCTACGAGGGCACGAGCGACGTGCAGAAGATCATCATCCAGCGCGCGCTGGGGTGACGCGGCGGCGCCGGCTCCACGTCGGCCCTACTCCGCCTGCAATCCCGCCCTCAGCGCTGCGGCCAGGTCGGCAGGCAGCGATTGCACTCCTTTGACAACGCCAGGCCCGCCGCTGCGCCAGTGAATCGAAAACTGGCGATCGGGATCGCTCCTGCCCGGCACGTACCGGGCAATGTCCACGACAACCTCGGTGCCGCCTTCGATGAGCGCTGCGGATGCCAGCAGCTTGACCGTCGGGCCCAGTTCGCGCACGGTCAGCACGAGGAGCAGATCCGATCCGGGGGGAACGGCGGCCTCCAGGCGGTCATGGTCCGCGCTGGCCACAACGGTCGAGGGAAAGCACTTGGCATCGGCAAAAAAGTCAGCGATGCCTCGCGCGGCCGCCGCCTCGCGCTCTGGAACATCCTTTTGGTCGGATCTCCAGCGGGTTTGCCAGAGCACCGCGGCCTTCAGTTCCGATTGCGGCTGGCAAACCGGCGCCTGCCCGGCTGGCGATGTCGTCATCGTCGTCGTGGAAGCGCATGCGCCCAGCAGCGCTGCGGTGGCGATTGCGGCGGCCTTGCGAGCGCGGGGGAGGAAGGTGTCCATGTTGTTTATCGCTTGGTGTAGCAACCCTTGCCCGCAATGGACAGGTTGGCGGCAGACTCCACTGCCTGCGCCGTGGGCAGCACGCTGGGCGTGGTGTCGCCCAGCACGCACAGGTAGGCGCCCTTGCGCGCCCAGACGGTGCGGCTGGTGAGGCCCGTGGGCTGGTTCCAGGTGCCCCAGAAGGCCGCGAGCGTGGCCGTGGCGCCGGTACGGTCGAAAGCCACCGTGCCCAGCGCGCCCGCGGGCGACGCCTGCACGGTGCCGGTGCCCGAGCACTGCGCGTTGCCATACAGCACCATGCCCTGCTCGATGGTGGCGCGGGTGTCGCTCTGCCGGGCAATGCGCCATAGCGTGCGCCCCCAGGTGCCGGGCAAGACCTGCGAGCACAGCGCCATCTCCCAGTCGCCCTCGGGCAACGCGGCCGCCTGGGTAGCGCAGGCCACCTCGATGGAGGACTGGTTGGCGCTGCCCAGCGTGCCGCTGCCGCTCTTCACCGTGCAGGCCTGGCCGGCGGGCTGCGTCTTCACGGCCACTGCATAGGCCGCGCCCGCCGCCAGCGGCGTGGCGAAGGTGAAGCCACCATTGGCCGACACCGCCAGGTCGTCGCCGCCATTGTTCTGCAGCACCAGCGCGCCGCCCGCCGCCAGGCCGCTCACCGTGCCGCCCACGCTGTAGCGTGCCGCAGGCAGGTCGGCGCAGCGCACGGCCACGTCGCCCACATTGGCCGTGGCCGTGCCGCTGCCTTGCGCCACGGCGCAGGTCTGGCCCTGCGGCTGGGTCTTGACGGTGACGGCATAGGCGCTGCCCGCCGCCATGCGGCCCGCGAAGGTGAAGGGGCCGCTGGCCGCCACGTCCAGATCGGCCGCGCCGTTGTTTTGCAGCACGAGGCGCTTGCCGCTGGCCAGGCCCGTCACGGAGCCGCCCAGCGTGAAGCCGTCGCCGGACGGCGGCGATGCGGCCTCGTCACCGCCGCCGCCGCAGGCGGTCAGCAGGCAGGCCAGAGCGATGGGTAGCGCGAAAAAACCGGGAGTGCGAAGAGAGTGCATGGATGCTTTCAAAGTGGGCGATGAACCCTAAAAAGCATAGAAAGCTTCCACGCGCTTGCGGCCCGCCAATCTACCAATGGTGGGCCTGTGCCGGCGGGGCGAAGGGCATTTCGACGGATGGCTTAAAAAAGCCGATGAACGCGGGGCGGCAGGGGCGGGTGCTGCCTACCATTGGCGACAGGAAACCATACCCCATGACGCAACGATCTTCTGCCGAGTGCGCCATCCGCCAAGCCCACATCCGATTCGGTTTGGTCTTCTGGGGCGGCGCGTTTCTTGCATCGGCCGTTCTCTATGTTCTGAAAATAACGGATTTCACGGAATATGCCCGGCACGCCATTTACATGGCGGAAAAGTTTCTGCGGTATGGATCTGGGTGGCTTGTCGCCAGCGCTATTTCCTATGCCTTGTTCCGCCTGCACCAGTGGGCGCAGCGCCGCGGGCCGGCGGAAAGTTCGCTGCCGGTTTTCATCGTTGCCGCCTTCCTGATCTCGCTGGCAGCGGCACCGGTGTGGGCCGCATGGGGCTATGTCACCCAGGCGGCCTATCAATGGAGTCATTTCATCAACGACACGGCCCTGGGCGCGGCCTTGTTCTTTGGCTGGTCTTGTTTGTTCATCAGCCTCCTCTTCAGTTTTGAACTCAATGACCGCCAGCTTCGGCTGGCCGCTGCCCGTGAGGAAGCGCTGTCCGCGCAAATGCGCGCGCTGCGCTACCAGATCAACCCGCACTTCCTGTTCAACACCCTCAACTCCATCGCCGGGCTGATCGAGGAAGGATCGGCTGCGCAGGCCGAGCGCATGGTGCTGTCGCTCTCCACGTTCCTGCGTACCACCCTGTCGCTCGACCCCATGCACGACGTGCCCCTGGCCGACGAACTTGCGCTCCAGCAGGATTACCTCGCCATCGAGCGCGAGCGCTATTGCGACCGCATGGACTTCACCGTCGATGCGCCCGCCGAGGCGCTCCAGGCGCTGGTGCCCAGCCTGCTGCTGCAGCCCTTGATCGAGAACGCCATCAAGCATGGCGTGGGCCCCTCGCTGGCGCACACGCGCATCCTCATCAGCGCCCGGCAGCGTGACGGGCGGCTGTGGCTGGCCGTGGAAAACGACCTCCATGATCTGGACACCAGCGCCCCGCGCCGCGCCGGCGCCGCCGGGTTCGGCATCGGCCTGCGCAACGTGGCCGAGCGCATCCGTGTGCGCTTCGGCGATGCGGGCTCCTTGCGCATAGCCACGGGCGACGGCACCCATTTCCGGGCCGAGATCGAATTGCCCTGGAAGGCCGCATGACGCCGCTCAACGTGCTCGTGGTGGACGACGAGCCGCTGGCCCGGCGGCGCGTGGCGCGGCTGCTGCGCGCGCTGCCGTGGGTTGGCGCCATCGAAGAGGCGGCCCACGTGCCCCAGGCGCTGGAACGGCTGGACAGATTCGGCGCGCACATCTTGCTGCTGGACATCCAGATGCCCGGCGGCAGCGGGTTCGACCTGCTGGCCCGCCTGCAGGGCCAGCCCGAGCCGCCGGTGGCCGTCTTCATCACCGCCTTCGACGACCAGGCCCGCCAGGCCTTCGACGCCAGCGCCACCGACTACGTCACCAAGCCCATCGAGCCGGGGCGCTTCCAGCTCGCGCTGGAGCGCGCCCGCCAGGCGGTGGCCCTGCGCGGCAGCGCGCAGCGGATCGCCGAGCTGCAGGAGGTCATCGCCAACCTGCGCACCGCCGCGCCGCCGCCGCGCGGCCTGGCCGGGCTGTGGGTCAAGACCCAGGGCCAGCACGTGCGCATCGCCGCCGCCAGCATCACGCGCATCCAGGCCGAACGCGACTACGCGCGAATCCACGCCGATGGCCGCGAGTACCTGTACAACGCCAGCCTGTCAGAACTGGAGCACAAGCTGCCTGCGCAGGACTTCCTTCGCATCCACCGCAGCACCATGGTGCGCATCGATGCGGTCAGCCGCCTCGGGGTGGGCGCTTTTTCGTCGCTGACGCTGGTGCTGACGGATGGCGCCGTGGCCCGCGTGGGGCGCACCTACACCGCAGACGTGCGTGCGCGGCTGATGCGGCGTTGAGTCGCTGACATATTTCTGCTATTGGATATGGAGCTGAGTCCGCATGTCAAATAAGGGGTGAAGGCACTTTCTATTCAAAAATACACGTTACGGCGGCGGCGGCCAGCAGCAGCGCCGCCAGCCCATAGATCCACGCGGCGGGCACCGTGGGCAGCAGCAGCCCGGCCGCCATGGGTCCCAGCCCCGCGCCGATGTCGCGCCACACCGACCGCGCCGCGAGCGCACGCACGCGGTCGGGCCCCGGATGGCGGTGCGCCACGATGGGCGCCAGCAGCGGCAGCTGCAGCGCGCGCAGCACCACGATGGCCGCGGCGCAGCTCCACAGCCACCCCGTGCCGAAGCCCAGCAGCGCGGCGGCCGTCACCAGCGACAGGCCCACCAGCAGGCGCTCGGCGCCCCAGCGGTCGGCCATGCGGCCGCCCAGCGGGCTCAGCACGATCTCGGCCCCGTAGCGCAGCGCCAGCAGCACGCCGGCCACGACCGCCGCGCCGCCGGGCAGCAGGTCGCGGCCCAGCACTGACAGGCCGATGATGAAGAGCCCGTCGAGCGCGAAGCCTTCGAGGAACGACCACGTGTCCAGCGCGTTCGGCCGGCGCGGCCCCTGGCGCCTGGCGTCCATGCCCGGGTGCGGCGCATCGGGAAGCCTGCGCGCGGCCAGCAGCCCGGCCAGCGCCACGCCGGCCAGCAGCAGGAAGATCCAGCGCGGCCCCGCCGCCTCGCTCGCCACGGCGGCCAGTGGCAGCGCCACCATCGGCCCCACGGCGATGAAGGCGCGCGAGCGGCCCGAGCGTGCCGCCGCGCCCAGCGGCATGGCCGTCGCGAGCACCTGCGTGGACAGGTTCAGCGCCGCGAAGCACAGCCCCCACAGCAGCCGCAGCGGCAGCAGCGCCCAGAAGCCTTCGACCACCGCGTTGCCCAGGGCGCACAGCGCCGCCACCGCCACGGCCAGCGTGCAGGTGGCGCGGTCGCCGCGGCGCGCGTAGAAGTGCGCCACCCAGCCATAGCCCACGATGCGCACCAGCCGGTTGGCCGCCAGCAGCACGCCCGCCTCGGCCAGCGAGATGCCGAAGGCCGGGCCGTACATCGGCAGCAGCAGGTAGAGCACCACGTCGGTGGGCAGCGCGGTGGCCAGCGCGATGGCCGCGTGGCGGGAGTCCCGGTCGGCCGTGCGGGCCTGGGTGTCGGTGATGGGGGCGTGCATGGCGGCTCAGCCCACCAGCCGCCGCCAGTCGAAGCCGCGGCGCGCCGTCGCCGCCAGGCGTGGCTCCGGCGCCCATGCCCGGAACGACATGGCCGCCACGCCGGGGCCCAGGGCCGCCGCGAGATACACCGATTCCATTGCTGCTCCTCCCCCTTCGCCGCTGCGTTCCTGCCCGGCGTCAGATGCCCGATTCTGCGCCGCTTCTTCCCGCGCGGCGCAGCACCACGGTGATGGAGCCGTTGGTCTCCAGCGTGGCGCGCTCCACCTCGTGCAGGTGCAGGCAGCCGCCGGCGCGCAGCGCCGCAGCCACGTCGTCGGGCGTGAGCAGTTCGCGGCGCATGAGGGCGCTGTCCAGGCTGCCGTCCTGCACCAGCGTCTGCGGCCTGCCGTCCACCAGGCGCGCCAGGCGCGGCACGCGGAAGGTGAGATGGGCCAGGGCCACGTGGCAGGCGATGAGCGTGGCGGCGCTGATGAGGCCGCCGACGAGCGAGTTGTCGCCCGCGTTCATCGAGTTCTGCACCGCGTTCGAGAGGATCAGCAGCAGCACCAGGTCGAACGGCGCGTACTGCCCCGTCTGGCGCTTGCCCGTGAGGCGCAGGAACACCAGCAGGAACAGGTAGACGGCCACTCCGCGCAGGGCGAACTCCCACCATGGCACGCTCATTGCAAACATTGTTGAACTCCTGGGTTGCCGGATGCAAAACCAGTCTATCGGCGCCATGATGCTCTGCAAGATACTGCGTGTACTGTCTGCGGCTTTGCGCCTTGTTCTCTTTTGCAAACCCGCATGAAGGAGGGATGCCATGCCGTTGCGCCGTGCATTTGTTTTGTTGCCGAAGGTGTTCGGCGCCGCCCGATGAGCCGCGC
The DNA here is from genome assembly GCF_054512775.1 of Alicycliphilus sp. T452. NCBI lineage: Bacteria > Pseudomonadati > Pseudomonadota > Betaproteobacteria > Burkholderiales > Comamonadaceae > Alicycliphilus > Alicycliphilus sp. T452. The sequence goes on along the minus strand of NZ_JBTNEH010000026.1, from coordinate 46,368 downwards.
GCGCGCCGGGGCCGAAGCCGCCTGCCCCTGTGGCGGCGCATCGCTGGCCGCATGCTGCGGCCGCTACCTCGACCATTTCGATTCCACGCCCGCGCCCGATGCCGAGCGCCTCATGCGCTCGCGCTACACCGCCTTCGTGCTCGGCCGTGCCGGCTATCTGCTTGCCACCTGGCATGCGAGCCGGCGCCCCGGATCACTCGATTTCGACGAGGGCGCGAAGTGGCTGGGCCTGGAGGTGCGTTTACACCATGTTACGGCCGAGGGCCGTGCCGAGGTCGAGTTCGTCGCGCGCTGGCGCGTGGGCGGGCGCGCCGTGCGCCTGCACGAACGCAGCCGTTTCGTGCGCGAGCAGGGGCGTTGGTATTACGTGGACGGCGACTTGCTTTGAAACCAAACTCGCATATCATTATCAAAATGTAGTTAGTACTCGCCACCAGAACCCTGGTTGGCATTTTCATGGGACCGCTCATGGCGGTCCGCCCTTGAACCTTGCTCAGTGAAGCCTTCTGCAACCTCTGCCGTGCAGCCCCACTGGAGCCGTTGGCATGGCGCGTTGGAGCACGCCCTGTCGGGTCTGCTGATCTTCGCGCTGCCCTGCGTCATGGTGGTGCTGTCGGTGCTTGCCCTGCAGACTTGGGCACCCCGGTACGCCCACGATGTCCCGCTGCGCCTGCCCATGCGTGTGCTCGAGGATTCCGGTGCGCAGCTGACCGTGGCTGCCGCCCGGACGGCGCTGGAGCGCCAGCCGCCGGTGCTGCTGCGCGACACCCATCTGGCAGAGACGCCATTCTGGTTCAGTTTCCCCGTGCCGTCGCCCGAGCCCGACCACGCTGTCGTGGTCGAGTTTCCCTCGCGCCATCTGGTGCGGCTCGCCTGTTGGGATGGTCGCCAGCTCGATCTGCTCGGTGAGGCGGATCGCGCCCTCCAGCATGGACGCCTGTTTGACTCGCAAGCCGGCTTTGGCCTGCGCCTGCAGGACCTGACGCCTGGCACGGAGGTGCTGTGCCAGGCGCGGTTCATCGGTCCGGGCCGCCTCACGGTGGAACGGTGGGACGAGGGTGCGCTGCGGACGGCCACCCGCGCGTTCGAGCGCAATGCGGGCCTGCTCGAGGGCGGCATCGTGCTGCTGGCGGTGTTCGTCTTCATCACCGCCCTGATCAACCGCAACCCCACCTATGTGCTGTTCGCGGTGTGGCTGCTGATCAACCTGCGCGCGGGGGCCCTGTCGGCGGGATGGGACGTGCAGTGGCTGGGGCACAACGTGCCCGCCGATTGGCTCATCCAGGGGCGCCCGGTCACGCTGGCGCTGCTCTATACCGTGACCATCATGCTGTTCTGCTCCCTGTTCTGGGAGGAACTGCCCAAGGTGGGCTTCCGGCCGCTGCTGAACCTGATGCAATGGTCCTGCGCGCTGATGCTGGCCCTTTCCGTCACGCTGCCCTATGCCCGGTTCCTGCCCCTGATCTGGCTGTTCACCGCGGTCGGCAGCCTGGTGCTGGCGTTTTTCCTCGTGCGCATCGTCATCATCACCCGCTCGACGGTGGCGGCCTGGTATGGCGCATCGATCGGCGTGACCCTGGCGTCGAGTGCCTACGAGGTCGTGGCGGCGGCCTTTGGCCTGCAGACCTGGATCGGCTCGGTCAACAGCGTGACGGCCGCGCTCTCGTCGAGCCTGCTGGCCACCATGGCCATCGCGGCCCAGATGCGCCAGGAACACCAGCAGCGCGTGCAGGCCCAGGCCGAGCTGGAACACACCTACAACGTGATCCCGCTGGGCCTGTTCACGCTGGACCTGCAGGGCCACTTCATCGCGGCCAACCCGGCGCTGCAGGCCGCGCTGGGGCCGGCCGTGCTGGTGCCGGGAAGCGACCATTGGGATCACTACTTCGACGACACCTCCTGGCAGCGCCTGCTGCACAGCCTCAACGCCCAGCCGGTGGCAGAGTTCGAGGTCAAGGGCCGCGCGGATCCGCAGCTGTCGCAAGTCCGCCGCTTCCTGGTGAAGGCATCGCGGGCCGGCGAGCGCATCGAGGGTTCGCTGCAGGACGTGACCGAACGCGCCCAGGCCACCGAGCGCCTGCAGTTCCTGGCAAACCACGACCCGCTGACCCAGGTGCTCAACCGCAACGGCGTACAGGCCGAGCTGGAACGCGCGCTGCAGCCTGCGGGCCCGGGCCAGGATATGGCCCTGGCCTACCTGGACCTGGACCGCTTCAAGCTGATCAACGACATGTTCGGCCACAGCGCCGGCGACGAGGTGTTGCGGCAGGTCTGCGCGCGCGTCGACGAGGTGTTGCAGGGCGGCATGCACCTGGGCCGTGTGGGCGGCGATGAGTTCGTCATCCTCATGCCCAATACCCACCTGGCCGACGCTACCCTGATCTGCCAGGACATCGTGGGCAGCCTGGGCAACCGGCCTTACCGCGTGGGCGCCCTGTCCTTCCAGGTGCATGGTTCGGTGGGCCTCATCGAGGTGGTGCGGGGAAGCTCGGCCAAGGATGCCGTATCCACGGCAGACCGGGCCTGCCGCGAGGCCAAGAAGAAGCGCGGCAGCCACCTCGTGGTGTTCGAGCGCGATTCCTGCGTGTTCCATGAGCACGAGGCCGAAATCCACCTCGCGGGCCTGCTCTCGGGCTCGGACGAAATCGAAGGCCTGTATCTGGAGATGCAGCCCATCATGTCGCTCAAGGAGCCGCACCATTCGCTCAACTTCGAGGTACTGCTGCGCATGCGCGACCCCGAGGGGCAGGAAGTGCCCACGACGCGCCTGATCACAGCGGCCGAGAACAGCGGCCGCATGGGGGTGATAGACCGCTGGGTGCTGCGCCAGACCCTGGCCTGGATGCGCGAGCACCATGGCCGGCTCAAGCACACCCGTTTCATCTGCATGAACCTGAGCGGGGCCTCGCTCAACGACGAGCGTTTCGTGCAGGACGTGGTGCGGATGCTGGCGCAGTACGCCGACGTGGCGCCCCGCCTGTGCCTGGAAATCACCGAGAGCGTGGCCTTGCACGACCTGGAGAACACGCGGCGCTTCATCGCCCAGGTGCACGGCTTCGGGGCCAAGGTGGCGCTCGACGACTTCGGCGCCGGCTATACCTCGTTTTCCTACCTGAAGGAACTCAGGGGCGACCTGCTCAAGATCGATGGCGGCTTCATCGTCAACATGAACGAGCACCCCGCCAACGTGGCCATCGTGGAGGCCATCGTGGGCTTGGCGCGCAACCTGGGCATGAAGACCATTGCCGAATGGGCCGAGGACAGCGCCACGGTGCAGACGCTGGCCGAGATCGGGGTGGACTACGTGCAGGGCTTCGCGATCGCCCGCTCGCAGTCGCCGGAGAGCCTGCTGCGCATGCGCTCATCGGCCGATTTCGTGAAAGATGCCGACCTGCTGCACTACCTGTTGCTGCAGGCATGGCCCGCGCCGTCGCTGTTCAGCGACCCGAAGCCGGGCCAGTCCACCCATTGAAGTCACATGGCCAGCGTGGGGGCGGGCGCGTGGAATGGGGATTGCTCCCACGCCGGCGCGTCGGTCGCTTCAGGCGCATCCAGCCGGATGTCGGGGTGATGGGTGCGGAAGATGAAATTGAACAGCGGGTGGCGCGCCTGTGCCCAGCGCTGCTCGGCCGTGCCCACCTCGAACTTCATCACGCGGTGCGGCAGGCCGCCGACGTGGCGCATCGGGATGTAGCCCATGTCCGGGTAGACATCATCGAACAGAAGGCGCAGGTACTGGCGGTCGACGGGCGCGCGCCCCGTCACCACCATCCAGTCCACCTTGGTTTCCTGGCAGTAGAGGAAGAAAGCCTTGAACAATACGGTCTTGACCAGCGTTCCCACCCGGCCATCGGCCACGCCGAGCCGGGTGGCTTCGGCCAGCAGGCAGTTGTTCAGCGATGGCGGCAGCGCCAGCGACTGCTCCAGCGCCAGCGGCGCGTAGCGGTTCGTCTGGATGCGCATGGTGCCCAGGGGCGAGCCATCGAGGTGGGATTCGGCCAGCAGGACCAGGGAGCCGTCCGCGAAATCGGCCTGCTCGGGTTGTCGCAGGGTGCGGGCCAGGTCGGGCACGTGGCGCGCGTAGGCGGCGTGGCGGATGTGGACGGCCTTGTCGAGTGCCTCGGCGTCGCTCACCACCCGCACCGAAAACGGCAGCCGCTCCTCGATCCGGTCCTCGGTCGCGGGCGAGCGAGCGGGGGTGTGGACAGCCTCGTGCGCCACGATGGGCGACAGGGGTATGCTGGACAAAGGGGGCACCAGGGCATGTGGATTCATGAGCGGATCTCCGGCCCGGCGGACATGCAGGCCATGGCGCCACTATGGGGATGGCTGCGCGGTGCGATCGGCCAAAAAGCACGGGAAATCGCCCCCATTTCCGCTGAGCGGCCGAGGCCGGGTGCGGTGGGGTGCTCGCCTCACAGGCCGGGGCGGGCCATGTCCGGCGTCCGGCGCCGGGCATCTCTTCCATGGTGAAAAGTGATGCAGGCGCTTTGTCGGAGAGTGCTGGGTGCTATTGAATATGTAGTGAATGCATCATTCCCATGACAGGGCGGCGATGTCGTGCGCGAAGATGGGGTAGTTCATCCACACGCCGCGCAAGCCCTTGCGTACCACGTTGCCGATCTGGGGCGCGAAGATCCAGGCGTTGACGGCGTCCTGCGCCAGATGCCGCTGCAGCTGCGCGAACAGCTGCTGGCGTTCGCGCGGATGGCTGGCGTTGGCATGGCGCTGCACCAGTGCGCGGAAGGCGGGGCTGTCGTAGCCGAAGTAGTAGTCGGGGTCGGTGTAGATCTGGTAGTCCAGCGGCTCGACGTGGTTGATCAGGGTCATGTCGAACTGCCCCTTGAAGGGGCCGTTCAGCCATTGCTGCCAGCTCAGGCGTTGTATGTCGGCCACGATACCGACCCGGGCCAGGTCCTGGGCGATCACGGGGCCGCCCTCGTGGGCATAGGGCGCGGGCGGCAATGCCAGGGCCAGCCGCAGCGGCGTGCGCACCCCGGCGGAATCGAGCAGGGCGCGGGCGCGCTCGGGGTCGTAGGGGTAGAGGTTGGCCAGGTGCAGGTAGCCCGCGTCCGCCGGGCTGAAGTGGCTGCCTATGACCACGCCGCGGCCGCCGAGCACGGTGCGGATGAAGGCCTCGCGGTTGATGGCGTGCGTGATGGCGCGGCGCACGCGCACGTCGTCCAGGGGCGCGCGGCGCTGGTTCAGCGCCAGCATGCCCTTGCCCGTGGACGCGCCCGTCAGCACCTGGTAGCGGTTGTGGGCCTGAAAGCGCCGCACGGTCTGCGTGGCGATGTTGAACAGCAGGTCGATCTCGTCCGCGTGCATGGCGGCGTCCTGCTCCACGGGGTCGTGTACGAAGCGGTAGGTGGCCTGCTCGATGCGCACCCGCGAGGCATGGCGGTAGCTGTCGGTCTTGGCCAGGGTCAGGCTGTGGCCGCGCTCCCAGTGCGCCACGCGGTACGGGCCCGTGCCCACGGGCCGGGCGGCGGCCTGGGCCGCCGTGGCCGGGTGCAGGATCACGGCCGTGCCCTCGCCCAGGCGGAACAGCAGCTGCGGGTCGGGGTGGCGCAGCGTGAGCGCCACGGTGTGCGCGTCCGGCGTGGCGATGGCGGCAATGTTGTCGAACAGCGCCTTGCGCGCCTTGTTGGTCGACCCGGGCGCCGCGGCGCGCTCGAAGCTGAAGCGCACCGCCGCCGCGTCCAGGGGCCTGCCGTCGTGAAAGCGCACGCCCTGGTGCAGCCGGAAGGTGTAATTCAGCGCCGCTGCGTCCACGCTCCAGGATTCGGCTAGCATCGGCGCCACCGTGCCGTCTTCCTTGATCCGGGTCAGGCCCTCCAGCACGTTGTAATGCACCACCTCGCCCACGGCGGCGGCGGACGCCATCGTGGGGTCCAGGCTGTCAGGCTCCAGCGACAGGTTGATCACCACGGCGCGCCGGGCCGCCCGCTCCTGCGCCTGTGCCGTCCCTGCGATGGCGGGCGCGGCGCATAACGACAGAGAGCGGGCCAGGCAGGCGCGGCGGGTCAGGGTGAGGGGGGACATGGGTGGAGTTGCTTGGAGTCCTGCGTTGATACAAACTGTGACACAGTCTACAGAAAACGGCTCTTACCTTCCATCGGTATCGGCCCTTCCCTTGCCGCCATGAAGATGCTTTCCGCCGTGCTTCACCAGCGCATGCGCTCACGCGCATGGTGGCTGCTGCTGCTGGCCGTGGCGCTGCTGCTGGGGGGCATAGGCTGGGGCGTGTACGCCATTTACCAGAAGCGCGAGCAACGCTACCGCCACCAGATCGAGAGCAGCCTGCAGGCCGTCAACCAGCTGCAGCTGCGCGCCGTCTCGGACTGGCGCGCGCGGCGCCAGTCCGAGGCGGCCGCGCTGTCGCAGGACAGCCTTCTCGCGCAGGCCGTGGCGCGCTGGCGCGCCGCGGGCTCGTCCGGCGGCGAGGCGTTGCTGCGCGAGCGCCTGCGCATTCTCGTCGAGCAGCAGCGCTTCACGGCCGCCTACCTGGTGGACACGCAAGGGCGGCTGCTGCTCGATTCCGAGGGCGTGGCCACGGGGGTGCTGCCGCAGCCCGAGCAACGGGCACTGCAGCACGCGCTGGCGCTGGCGCAGCCGGACATCGTGGAGCTGCACCGCGACCCGGCCTTCGCCTTTCCGTTCCTGGGGCTGCTGGCGCCGCTGTTCGACGGCAGCACGCCGCTGGGCGCCGTGTGGCTGGTGATCGATGCGCGCACCACCCTGTTCCCTCTGCTGGAAACCTGGCCCGACCACAGCCGCACGACCGAATCGGTGCTGGTGCAGCGCGAAGGCGATGCCGTCGTGGCCTTGAGCCCGCTGCGCCTGCGCGGCGAAGAGCGGGAGCCGCTGCGCCTGCCGCTGGACCGGCACGGCCGCGACCCCATGGCGCTGGCAGCCGAGGGCGTGCGCGGCGCTTTCTATGCCAGCGACTACCGGGGGCAGGACGTCCTGGCCGTGGCCAGCGCCGCGCCCGATGCGCCGTGGCTGCTGGTCTCCAAGATCGACGTGGCCGAGGCCTTCACCGATGCCCAGCGCCGCGAATGGCTGATGCTCAGCCTGTTCGCCAGCCTGGGGTTGCTGTCGCTGGGCAGCATCGTCGTGCTCTGGCAATGGCGCGCCTGGCGGCGCGAGCGCGCGCTCAAGGGAGAGCTGGAACGCAACCTGCGCTGGCTGGAGAACGCCCAGAAGGCGGCCTCTGTGGGCTACTTTCTCTACGACGCGGGGGACGAGGCCTTCATCATGTCGCGCATGGCCAGCGCCATCTTCGGCCTGCCGGCCGACGGGCGCATGACGCTGCGCCAGTGGGTCTCCATGCTGCATCCCGATGAGCGCGCCCAGAGCCTGCAGATCCATGGCCGGGCGATGGCCCAGCGCACGCCGCTGCGCACCCAGTACCGCATCCGCCGCGCGCCTGACGCGCAGGAGCGCTGGATCGAGGTCTGGGGGGAATACAGCCAGGCATCGGACGCCGAGCCGCTGCTCATGACGGGCACGGTGCAGGACATCACCGAGCGCAAGCAGACCGAGGAGCAGCTCTCGCGCTACCGCACGGCGCTGGAGGCACAGGTGCGGCTGGACCCGCTGACCCAGGTGGCCAACCGCCTGGCCCTGGACGAGGCCGTGGCGCACGAATGGAGCCGCGCCCTGCGCGAGGGCGCGGCGCTGGCGCTGCTGATGATCGACGTGGACCACTTCAAGGCCTACAACGACTACTACGGCCACGTGGCCGGGGACCAGTGCCTGCAGCGCGTGACGGTGGCGCTGTCGTCCATGCTGGGGCGTGCGGGCGACCTGCTGGCGCGCTATGGGGGCGAGGAATTCGCCGTGCTGCTGCCGGGCGCCGACGCGCCCGCGGCCCTGGTCGTGGCCCTGCGGCTCGAGGAGGCGGTGCGCGCACTGGCCCTGGAGCACCGGGGCAGCGCGTGCTGCGGCAGCGTCACCGTCAGCATAGGCGTGGCCAGCCTGCAGCCCGCGCGGCGCACCGGCGGCGACGGGCAGGCGCGCGCGGGCGTGGATGCCGCCCAGGCCCTGTTCCAGCAGGCGGATGCCGCCCTCTACACGGCCAAGCAGACGGGGCGCAACCGCGTGGTGCTGTATGGTGCGGACTGCATGGCGGCGCTGCACCCATCGGAGTGGGCGCCGCTCACTCCTGCCCGATCCCATGACATTTGAAGCCATTTTGTTCGACTGCGACGGCGTGCTGGTGGACAGCGAGCCGATCACCAACGGCGTGCTCTGCGAGATGCTCAACGAGGCCGGCTGGCTGCTGGCCCCCGAGGAATGCATGCGCCTGTTCATCGGCAAGACCGTGCGCAGCGAGACCGCGCGCATCGAGGCCCGGACCGGCCGCCCGCTCACCGACGCCTGGATGGCCGAGTTCTACGCGCGCCGCAACGCGCGCCTGCAGGCCGAGCTGGTGGCGATCGCGAACGCGCCCGAGGCCGTGCGCGCCGTGCACGCGCGGCTTGGCGGGCGCATCGCCTGCGCTTCCGGCGCCGACCGGCAGAAGGTGGAGATGCAGCTCGCCCAGGTGGGGCTGGCCCCGCTGTTCGCCGGCCGCGTCTTCAGCGGCCACGAGATGCCGGCCACCAAGCCCGCGCCCGACGTGTACCTGGCCGCCGCGGCCGCCGTGGGCGTGCCGCCCGCGCGCTGCCTGGTGGTGGAGGACACGGTCACCGGCGTCATGGCCGGCGTGGCCGCCGGCGCCACCGTGGTGGGCTACAGCCCGTCCGACATCGGCCATGGCTCGCCCGGGGCCCTGCGCGCGGCGGGGGCCGCCCGGGTCATTGCGGACATGGCGGAGCTGCCCACGCTGCTGGGCTGACGTGCTCTGTTTTTGATAGCTTCCAGCGCTTGCCCATCAAGCGCTGGAGCCCGATTGGGCTTGATTTCCGGCGCGAAGGGCGGCCAGCAGCGCCTGGGCCCGGTCGGTGCGCACGTCTTTTTCCTGGGCCATCTGGCGGGCGACGCGGTCTATCTCTTCGCCCGTCGCGCCGGCCACGATCGCGATGTTGCGCGCGTGCAGCGCCATGTGGCCGCGCTGGATGCCCTCGGTGGCCAGCGCCCGCAGGGCGGCCAGGTTCTGCGCCAGCCCCACGGCGACGGCGGTCTCGCCGAGCTCCTGCGCCGTCGCCACGCCCATGATCTTGAGCGCGAGCCGCGCCAGCGGGTGGGTCTTGGTCGCGCCGCCCACCAGGCCCACGGGCATGGGCATCTCCAGGCTGCCGACCAGCCAGCCGCGCGCGTCCTTCTCCCAGCGGGTCAGCGATCCGTAGTGCCCCTGGCGGGCGGCCCAGGCGTGGGCGCCGGCCTCCACCGCGCGCCAGTCGTTGCCGGTGGCGACGATCACGGGGTCGATGCCGTTCATGATGCCCTTGTTGTGCGTGGCGGCGCGGTAGGGATCGACGGCGGCGAACTCGTAGGCGTCCAGGATGCGCTCGATCACGTCGCGGCCGTCGTATTCCGCCGTGGTGAGCATCTCGGGCGACAGCGCCACGCGCGCGCGCGACAGGCGCAGGTCGGCCAGGTTGGAGAGGATGCGCAGGCGCACCTGTCCGCCCGTGATGGCCTCGACCAGCGGCGACACCGATTCGGCCATGGTGTTGACGGTGTTGGCGCCCATGGCGTCGCGCACGTCCACGATCAGGTGCATCACCAGCATGGGGCCGCGGCGCGTTTGCTCCAGCACGTGCACCTCGATGTCGCGGCAGCCGCCGCCCAGGCCGGTGAGCACCTTGTCGCGCTGGTTGGCCAGGTCGATGATCTCCTGCCGGCGGCGCAGCAGCGACTGGCGCGCGCCGTGCGGGTCCGACAGGCCCAGCACCTGCACCTGCGCGCGCATCAGCGGGGCGGTGCTCGACGTCTCGAAGCCGCCGCACTCGCGCGCGAGCTTGGCCATGAACGAGGCGGCCGCCACGACGGAGGGCTCCTCCACCGCCATGGGCACGAGCACGTCCTTGCCGTTGATCTGGAAATAGCCGGCCACGCCCAGCGGCAGCTCGAAGGTGCCGACGACGTTCTCGATCATGCCGTCGGCAAGCGAAGGGTCCAGCGCGCCGCCGTGGGCGAGCAGCCGGGCCTCTCCGTCGCTCAGGTGCGCGGCGGCCGCGAGGTGCTGCAGGCGCTGCGGCACGGTCATGGAGCGAAAGCGTGGCAGGCGGGAGTCAAGGGTGGTCATGGTGGATGGGGCAGGGTGAGGGAATCGGAAAGAGCGGGGGCTTGCACGGGTACAGTGCGGGCGCATGAGCGCCACTCCTGTCCCCCTGTTCATCGCGCTGGCGGATTCGCTGGAGCGGCAGATCCGCGACGGCGTGTACCGCGGCGGCGACAAGCTGCCGTCGCTGCGCGAGATCGCGGCGTCGCGCGGCTATGGCAAGAACACGGTGGTGTCCGCCTTCGAGCTGCTGGTGGCCCGGGGGCTGGTGGAGCCGCGGCGCGGCTCGGGCTTCTTCGTCAAGGAGGCCATGCCCGAGGCCGACGGCGAGGCCGTCGAGGGCCATTCGCTGCGCCGGACCATGGACATCGTCTGGCTCCTGCGCACGCAGCTGCGCAACGAGCCGGGGCAGCTGGCCGTGGGGGATGCGTTCCCCCCGTCGGAATGGCTTGAGGGCGCGCGGCTGGACCGCACGCACCACAAGGTGGCGCGCGGCGGCCTGGGCACGCTGTTCCGCTACGGCGACCGGCTGGGCTATGCGCCGCTGCGCCACCGCCTCGTGCGGCGCCTGGCGGACGTGGGCATCGACGCCCATCCCCAGCAGATCGTGCCCACGCATGGCGCCAACGAAGCCATGGACCTGATCGTGCGCTATTTCGTGCCGCCGGGCGGCACGGTGCTGATCGACGATCCCGGCTACTACCCCTTGCGGGGCAAGCTGCACCTGGCGGGCGCGCGGGTCGTGGGCGTGCCCCGCCTGGCGGACGGCCCGGACCTGCAGGCGCTGGAGCGCCTGCTCAAGACCCTGCGCCCGCGCCTGTTCTTCACGCAGTCGCTGGCCCACAACCCCACGGGCTCGGACCTCTCGCTGCCGAAGGCGCGCGCGGTGCTGCGCCTGGCCGAGCAGCACAACCTGCTGCTCGTCGAGAACGACGTGCTGAGCGACTTCCGCCCCGCCACGGCGCCGCGGCTGTCGGCGCTGGATGGGCTGGAGCGCACGCTCTACCTCGGCAGCTTCTCCAAGTCGCTGTCGGCCGCGCTGCGCGTGGGCTTCGTCGCCTGCAGCGCGGACCTGGCGCAGGAGCTGGCCGACCTCAAGGTGCTGACCAGCATCAGCAGCTCGGAATACGCCGAGCGCGCCGTCGAGACCCTGCTGGCGGAGCGGCGTTACGCCAAGCACCTGGAGCAGCTGCGGGGCCGGCTGGCCGAGGCGACGCAGAACGCCTATGCGCTGCTCGACCGCATGGGGGCCGAGGTGTTCGTGCGCCCCGCGCACTCGCTGTTCATCTGGGCGCGCTGGCCCGGCTTCCCGGACGCCCAGGCGCTGGCCCAGGCCATGCTGGGCCACGGCATCGTGATGGCGCCCGGCAACATCTTCTGCGTGAACAGCGAGCAGGCATGCCCCTGGTCGCGCTGCAACCCGCATGCGGTGCAGGACCCGCGGTTCGCGCGCGCGCTGGAGCGGCTTCGCGGCTGAAGCTAAGCGCATTGCGGTTCACCCCTGGGCGCGTTGGCGCTTCTTCCATGCGCGCAGGTCGTGCATGCCCGCCACGGTGCGCGGGTCCACGCCGGCGCCGAAGATGCCGTGCTTCTGGATCTTCTGCGTGCCCGTGGTCGGGATCTGGCCGGTGAACCAGATCCAGCCGGGCGCCTTGAAGTAGGCCAGCCCCCGGCTGCAGTGGTCGAAGAGCGAGCGCAGCAGCGCCGCCTCGGCCCCCGGCTCTCGCAGCGCCTGCGCCGCGTGCGGCTTGAGCACGATGCAGGCCAGCACCTCCTCCTCGCGCACCTCGTCGGGCACGGCCATGACGGCGGCCATGTCCACGTCGGGATGGGTGACGAGCCACGCCTCCACATCGGCCGCCGCGATGTTCTCGCCCGAGCGGCGGATGATGTTCTTGCGCCGCTCCACGAAGTGCAGCATGCCCGTGGCGTCGCGCACCACCACGTCGCCGGTATGGAACCAGCCGCCGCGCCACGCGGCCTCGGTGGCGGCCTCGTCGTCGAGGTAGCCCGAGAAGAAATCCTTGCGCGGCGCCTCGGCCGAATGGCGGATCAGCATCTCCCCCGGCGTGCCGTCGGGCACGTCGGCGCCCGCGTCGTCCGCCACGCGCACCTCGATGCCCGGCGTGGACCGCCCGAAGGCGCGCGTGCCCACCTGGCGCGGCGGGTGGCAATCAACCAGGATGCGCACGTTCTCCGTCATGCCCCAGAGCTCCAGCAGCGGGAAGCCGAAGCGTTCCTCGAACGCCGCGTGCAGTTGCGGCTCCACGCCCGCGCCCATGCCGAAGCGCACGCAATGCTGCGTGTCGCCGGGGGAGGGCGGCTGCGCGCAGAGCATCTGCACGATCACGCCCAGGTAGTGGACGATGGTGGCCCGGGTGTCGCGCACCTCCTGCCACCAGCGCGTGGGCTGGAAGCGGTCGGTCTGGATCTGGCAGCTGCCGGTGAGCAGCGCCGCTTGGAACGAGAGGATGGACGCGTTCACGTGGAACAGCGGCAGTGGGTTGTAGATGCGCTCGCCCTCGGGCCGGAAGTCCACGAGGCCGCCGCGCGTGGCGTAGTAGGCGCCGGCCGCCAGCTCGTAGCGGTGCGAGAGCACGCAGCCCTTGGGCCGGCCCGTGGTGCCCGAGGTGTAGAGGATGCTCGCGGGCGTGCCGGCCCCGGGCGTCCAGTCCGTCGCCGGGGCGGGCGCCGGGGGCAGGTCGGCGTCGAACTGCTCGAAGACGACGGCGGGCGGCTGCCACGCGGCCTCGGCGGCGCCGGCCTGCCAGTCGGCCTGGCGCGACTGCAGCACCACGGCAAGATCCACGTGCGCATGGTCGATCAGGTAGGCCAGCTCGCGCGGGCGGTAGTCGGGGTTGACGGGCACGCAGCAGATGCCCAGCGCATTCATGGCCAGCTTGTGCAGCATGTGCTCCAGGCGGTTCTCCAGCAGCAGCGCGACGCGGTGGCCCGCGCCGTAGCCGGCCCCGCGGTAGCGGTCCATGAGCCCTTGCACCGCCTGCGCCGCCTGGGCATAGGTGATGGTGCGGCCCCCGGGGTCGTAGCCGCGCGCGGCATTGGGCGGCGCCACGAGCAGGGGGCGGGCGCCGAACGCGGCGGCGGCCTCCAGCAGCACGCCGCCGATCGTGGCGCTCTCGTGCGGAACCAGCATGTGCATCTCCTCAGCTGCGGATCAGGTCGGCCGCCTTCTCGCCGATCATCATCGTGGCGGCGCAGATGTTGGCCGAGGGAATGGCGGGAATGACCGACGAGTCGGCCACGCGCAGGCCCTGCAGGCCGTGCACGCGCAGCTGCGCATCGACCACGGCGCCGGCTTCGGGCGAAGGCCCCATGCGGGCCGTGCCGCACAGGTGGTAGGACGAGACGCCGTAGCGGCGGATGTAGGCGAGGATGTCCTCGTCGCTCTGCGCGTCGGCGCCCGGCATGGCCTCGGACTCGAAGAAGGGCGCGAGTGCCCGGGTGCGCAGCAGGCCGCGCGCCAGGCGCACGCCGGCGGTGAGCACGCGCACGTCTTCCTCGTGCGACAGGTAGTTGGGGCGGATCAGCGGGTCGGCCCAGGGGTCGGCCGAGCGTAGCCGCACCTCGCCCTCGCTGCGCGGGCGGTGGGCCCACACGCCGCAGGTCATGCCGGGGTAGGTGTCGAGCTGGCCGACGTAGCCCTCGCGGTAGCTGGCCGGGGTGAACACGCCCTGCAGGTCGGGCCGCTGGCCGTCGCCCAGTCCCGAATGCCAGAAGAAGTGCACGAGCGAGGGGCTCAGCGCGAGGATGTTGGGCCGCCCCGCGAGCCAGCGCGCCGCCTGGCCCCACAGGCGCGGTGCGCGCGCCAGTTCGTTGATGGTGACCGCGCTGCCGCGCCGCACGCGGCCCACCACGCGCACCGAGAAGTGGTCCTTGAGGTGCGCGCCCACGCCCGCCAGGTGGTGCGCCACGGGCAGGCCCAGCGCCTGCAGCTGGTCGGCCGGGCCTATGCCCGAGAGCTGCAGCAGCCGCGGCGTGTTGACCGCGCCCGCGCAGACCACCACCTCGCGCCGCGCGCCGACCGCCTTGGCGCTGCCCTGCGGGCCGCCGTGCGCGTATTCCACGCCCGCGGCGCGCGTGCCGTCGAGCACGATGCGCGTGGCCTGCGCATGGGTGCGCACGGCCAGGTTGGGTGGGGGTGAGCGCAGGTAGCCGCGCGCCGTGCTCTGGCGCCAGCCGCGGTGGATGGTGCGCTGGAAGTAGCCCACGCCGGCCTGGGTGTCGCCGTTGTAGTCGGGGTTGCGCGGCAGGCCCAGTTCCCCGGCGCCCGCGATGAAGGCCTCGCAGACCGGGTGGATCCAGTCGATGGGCGTGACGGGCACCCTGCCCGAGGTGCCGCGCCGCGCGCTGCCCGCCGGGCCGAGCCAGCGCTCGTTGCGCTGGAAGCAGGGCAGCACGTCGGCGAACGACCAGCCCGGGTTGCCTGAAGCGGCCCAGCCGTCGTAGTCCTCGGCCTGGCCGCGGTTGTAGATCAGGCCGTTGATCGCGCTCGACCCGCCCAGGGTCTTGCCCTGCGGCAGCGGCACGCGCCGCTCCAGCGTGCGCGCGTCGGGCTCGGAGCCGTAGGTCCACGTGTAGGCCGGGTCGAACAGCATCTTGATGAAGCCGGCCGGCAGGTGCAGGTAGGGGTGGCGGTCGGGCGGTCCGGCCTCGAGCAGGCAGACGGTGACGGCCGGGTCCTCGGCCAGCCGCCGCGCCACGATGGCGCCGGCCGCGCCCGCGCCGACCACGACGTAGTCGAAGCTCTCCTGCACGTCAGTTCTCCCCGATGCTGCGCATCATCCGCAGCCCATGAAACTGGCGCGCCCCAGGCGAGGGCCGCCGCGCAAGGGCCGCCCCGCCGCGCTGGCGGCGTTCCCCCTCCCGCAGCGCGCAGCGATGCGAGAGAGGGGGGAAGGCGCGAAGCGGCTCAGGGGGATGTTCCATTTCAATGTCCTCCGAGGTAGGCGGCGCGCACCTTGGGGTCGCGCCGCAGCTCGCGGCCGGGGCCCTGCAGCGTGATGCGCCCGGTCTCCAGCACGTAGCCGCGGTCGGCCACGGCCAGGGCCTGGTTGGCCATCTGCTCAACCAGCAGGATGGTCACGCCCTGCGTGCGCAGGCCGCGGATGGTGTCGAAGATTTCCTTGACGATCAGCGGGGCCAGGCCCAGCGAGGGCTCGTCGAGCAGCAGCAGCTTGGGGCGCGCCATGAGGGCGCGGGCGATGGCCAGCATCTGCTGCTCGCCGCCGGACATGGTGCCCGCCATCTGCTGCTGGCGCTCGCCCAGGCGCGGAAAGCGCTCGAACTGGGCCCGGATGTCGGCCTCGATCTCCGCCGCGCTGGCGCGCCGGTGGTAGGCGCCCAGCAGCAGGTTGTCGCGCACGGTCTGGTCGGCGAACACCTGCCGGCCCTCGGGCGACTGCGCGATGCCCAGCGCCACGCGCCTGTGCCCGGGGATGGCGGCGAGGTCCTGCCCCAGAAAGGCCACGCGCCCGCCCGCCGCGGGCTCCAGGCCCGAGATGCAGCGCATGAGCGTGCTCTTGCCCGCGCCGTTGCCGCCGATGATGGTGACCACCTCGCCCGCCTGCACGTGCAGCGAGACGCCCTTCAATGCCTGCACGGCGCCGTAGTGCACGTGCAGGTCGTCGATGCGCAGCAGTTCATCGGACATGGGCACCGCCTTCCTCTTCCTCGTCTTCCTCGCCGTCGTCGGTGCCCAGGTAGGCCGCGATCACGCGCGGGTCGCTTTGCACCTGCGCCGGCGCGCCCTCGGCGATCTTCTGGCCGTAGTCCAGCACGATCACGTGGTCGGACACGGCCATCACCAGGTCCATGTGGTGCTCGATGAGCAGCACGGTGATCCCGAGGTCGCGGATGCGCAGGATCACCTGCGCCAGCTCCTGCGTCTCCTGCGGGTTCAGGCCGGCGGCGGGCTCGTCGAGCAGCAGCAGGCGCGGGTGCGTGGCGAGCGCGCGCGCCAGCTCCAGGCGGCGCTGCACGCCGTAGGGCAGGCTGCCGGCGATCTCCTGCGCCTTGTCCTTGAGGCCCAGCCAGTCCAGGATCTGCAGCGCCTCGTCGCGCGCGGCGCGCTCGGCATGGCCGCCGCGGCCCAGCAGGCTGCCGAGGAAGCCCGTGGGGATGTGCGCGTGCAGGCCGAGCTTGACGTTGTCCAGCACCGACATGCCCGCGAACAGCTTGAGGTTCTGGAAGGTGCGCCCCAGGCCCGCGCGCGCGATGCGGTAGGGCGCGAGGCCCGTCACGTCGCGCCCCTCGAAGCGGATGGTGCCGCGGTCCGGCGGCACGATGCCCGAGAGGATGTTGAGCAGCGTGGTCTTGCCCGCGCCGTTGGGCCCGATCAGCGAGTGCACGTGGCCGGCGCGGATGCGGATGTCCACCCCGTTCGTGGGCACCACGCCGCCGTAGGCCTTGTACAGGCCCTGGGCTTCGAGCAGCATGGCTTCGTCGGCGGCTGCCTTGCTCCGCAGGCGCCAGGGCGCGAGCTGCGCGGGCAGCGCCTCGGCCGGCAGCAGGCCGGGCGCCCACTTGCGCGCCATCTGGCGCACGAAGCCGGCCAGCCCGTCGGGCATGGCGTAGAGCGCGAACAGCAGCAGCGCGCCGTAGGTGAAGTGCTGCACGCCCGGCCAGCGCGAGAGGAAGGAGTCGAGCAGCGTCAGCACCACCGCGCCCAGCAGCGGCCCGTAGACCGAATGCCCGCCGAACAGCACCATGAGCAGGATGAAGATCGACAGGTTGAAGGTGATGAAGTCGGAGTTGATGTACTGGTTCTGCTGCGCGATCAGCGCGCCGGCCAGCCCGCAGGTGACGGCGCTGATCACGAAGGCCAGCACCTTGAAGCGGTAGACGCTGATGCCCACGCTCTCGGCCGCCACCTCGGCGGTGTTCACGGCCATGAACGCGCGCCCGAAGCGCCCGCGCAGCAGCAGGCGCAGCATCACGTGCAGGGCCACGCCCAGCAGCAGCACGAACCAGACCCACTGCTTGGAGCTGAACATGGTGCCGCCCAGCGACAGCGGCAGCACGCCGTAGATGCCCTGCTGGCCGGCGAACACGTCCTGCCATTCGGAGACGATCTTCTCCACCACGATGCCGAAGCCGATGGTCACCATGGCCAGCGCCGGGCCCTTGACGCGCAGCGCGGGCAGCGCGATGACGACGCCGAAGATGCCCGCCATCACGCCCGCGGCGACGAAGGCCGGCCACGGGTTCCAGCCCCAGCGCGCGGTGAGCAGCGCCACCGTGTACGCGCCCACGGCGAAGAGCCCCGCATGGCCCAGCGACTTCTGCCCGGTGTAGCCCACGAGCACGTTCATGCCGGCGGCGGCGATGTAGTTGACGCCGATGAGGAACAGCACGCGCAGGTGGAAGTCGTTGTCGGTGGCGAGCGGCACGGCCGCCGCCAGCGCGGCGACCACGGCCAGCCAGAGATAGTGTTTGCGCTCGCCGCCCATCAGACTTTCTCCACGATGCGCTGGCCCAGCAGGCCCTGCGGGCGCACCACGAGCACGACGATGATGAGGATGAAGATGCTGATCTCGCGCAGCTCCGCGTGCCACAGGCCCACCAGCGCCTCGATCACGCCGAGCAGGAAGCCGCCCAGCATGCAGCCGCGCGGGCTGGTGAGCCCGCCCACGATGGCCGACGAGAAGGCCTTGAGCGCGAGCGTCAGCCCCATGAAGACGGATGCGGTGGTGATCGGCGCGATCAAGAGCCCGGCCAGCCCCGCGAGGCTGGAGCTGATGACGAAGGCCAGCACCACGATGGCGCCCACGTTGATGCCCATCAGCGTGGCGGCGGCGCCGCTTTGCGCCACGGCGCGCACGGCCTTGCCGATCCTGGTTGCGCGCATCACCCAGTCCAGCGTGAGCAGCACGGCCACGCTGGCCACGAGCACCAGCACCTCCTGCGGCAGCACGCCCGCGCCGCCGATGCGGATCACGTCGTTGCCCAGCGGCGAGGGCATGACCAGCGGCGACGGCCCCCAGATCGCCAGCGCCGTGTTCTGGATGATGATGCCGAAGCCGATGGTGCTCATCACCCAGGCCATGCCGCCCTGGCCCACGAAGGGCCGCACCGCCGTGTAGTACAGCAGCACGCCCAGCAGCGCCAGCACCGCCATCGAGCCGGCCAGGCTCAGCAGGTAGCGCGTCAGCGTCACCTCGGAGGGCAGCAGCGCGTCGGTCATCTGCTTGCCCGCGAGCAGCAGCAGCACCGAAACCGCGACGAAGGCCCCGGCCACCAGGAACTCGCCCTGGCCGAAGTTCAGCGTCTTGGTGGTGTTGAACGTGATGTTGAAGCCCACGGCCACGAGCGCGTAGATGCTGCCCAGGGCCAGGCCGCTGAAGATCGCCTGGAGTATCGATTCGGCCATGCGCTGCCTTCCCACTAACGCGGAGCTGTCAAAAAAAGTGAGCTGCCTGCGCTTGGCTGGCAAGGATTTCAGATGGTTTCCATGCTAAAACCCTTGCAGGGCAAGCGCGAGCAGCTCCTGTTTTCAGATCACTGCTTGAGATCGGCGGGCGTGATGGACTTGTAGACGTCGTCCTGGAAGCGCTGCACCTCGGTGCCGTTCTTCCAGCGCGCGAGGTAGAAGTCGCCCACGTGCAGGCCCTCGTGCATGGTCTTGCTGAAGGGCTTGTCGTAGGTCTTGATCACGCCCTGCACGCCGCTCAGGTTCTCCAGCGCGGCGGCCACCTTCTCGCCGTCGGTGGTGTTGGCCTGCTTCATCGCGGCCGACAGCAGCATCACCGAGTCGTAGGCCTGCGCGGCGCAGGGGAAGCACGTCAGCGCCGCGAAATTCTTGCGCACGCGCTCGCCCAGGGACTTGGTCTTGTCGGACGTGTCCTCGGTGGTGGACGCGGCCATGATCAGGTGCTCGGACAGCTTGGGGCCGGTCATCTTCGGGAACAGCGAGCTCAGGTTGCCCCAGGTGCCCAGCGTGATGGGCATGTAGTTGATCTTCTCCATGCTGCGCACCACCTGCGCGGCGCCGTCGGCGATGCCGTAGATGATGACGGTGTCGGCCCCCGCGGCCTTGATCTTGTTGAGCTGCGAGGTCATGTCCGTGTCCTTGGGGCCGTACTTCTCGACGGCCACGGGCTTGACGCCGTGCAGCGCCAGCACCTCGGTCGCGTCCTTGATGCCGCCCTGGCCGTAGCCCGTGGAGTCGGCCAGCACGGCGATCTTCTTGCCCTTGGACGCCTTGACCGCATAAGCGGCCAGCAGCGACACCTGCTCGCGGTCCACCATCGAGATGCGGAACAGGTAGTTCTGCGGCTCCTTGGCGTAGCGCGTGGTGATCTCGGTGGCCGTGCCGATGGGCACCACCACGGGGATCTTCTTCTGCTGCGGGATGTGCAGCCACGCCAGCGCGTTGCCCGAGTTGGCGGGGCCCACCAGGGCCTGCACCTTCTCGCTGTCGAGCAGGTCCTGCACCGTCTGGATGGCCTTCGGCGGCGTGCCCTGGTCGTCGCGGATCACGCCGACCACCTTCTTGCCCAGGATGCCGCCGGCCTTGTTGACGTCCTCGATGGCGGCCTCGAACCCCCAGCGCCCGGCGATGCCCAGCTCGGCCACGCCGCTGCCTGACTGGTCGGCCGTGTAGCCGATCTTGATGACGTCCTGCGCCTGGGCCGTGAAGGCGCATGCCAGTGAAAGTGCCGCGGCTGCGGCCTGGGCTATCCGACGAATGCCTGTCATTGCGTGTCTCCTGTTGTCGCCATTGCTGGCGGTGCGGATCTGGTGATCCATCTGTGTCCGCCGCCGGCCCCGCCCGTGGAGCGGTGCGGCATGCGAGCGCCTACTGTAAGCCTGCTGTACCCATCGGGATAGGTACAGTTGGTGCTGACAGCTACGCTTGCAGCAGCATCTCCGCCGCCTTCTCCGCGATCATCATGGTGGGGGCGCCGGTGTTGCCCGAGGGCATGGCCGGCATCACCGAGGCATCGGCCACGCGCAGGCCTTCGAGGCCGTGCACGCGCAGCTGCGCATCGACCACGGCCGACGCGTCCTGCGCCGGCCCCATGCGGCAGGTGCCCATGAAGTGCCAGGCCGTTCCGCCGCGCTGGCGCGCGTACTCCAGCAGGTCTTCGTCGCTCACGGCCTCGGCGGGCGGCGCCTCGTCGCGCAGCACGTAGGGCAGCAGCGGGGGCGCGTGCAGGATGCGGCGCGTGAGCCGCAGGCCGTCGATCACCACGCGCCGGTCTTCCTCGCGCGCCATGTAGGCGGGCTGGATCTCCGGCGATTCGAGCGGGTCGGGCGAGAGCGCCCGCACGTGGCCGTGGCTCGCGGGCCGCATCTGGTAGAAGCCCAGCGTCATGCCGGGAAAGCCGTCGAGCCGGCCCGCGATGCCCGAGGCGTAGCTGCCCGGCGAGAAGTGGAACTGCAGGTCCGCCGCGTCCAGCCCGGGCCGCGAGGCCGCGAACGCATAGGCCACCGACGGGCTGATGGCCAGCACGCTGGGCCGGCCCATGGCCCACTTGGCGATCTCCAGCCCCAGGCGCCAGCCGCGCGCCGTGCTGTTGATGGTGGTGGCGCCCTGCACGCGCACCACCGAGCGCACCATGAAGTGGTCCTGCAGCCGCCGGCCCACGCCGGGCAGCACGTGCACCGGCGCCACGCCCAGGCCGTGCAGCCAGTCGGCCGGCCCCACACCCGAGAGCTGCAGCAGCTTGGGGCTGTTGATGGCGCCCGCGCACAGGATTACCTCGCGCCGCGCGCGCACCGTGCGCCGCGCGTTGCCCGGCTGCATGAGTACCTGCACGCCCACGGCGCGGCGGCCTTCGAACAGGACCGAGGTGGCGTGCGCGCCCGTGCGCACCTGCAGGTTGGCGCGCCCCCGCGCGGGCTTGAGGAAGGCCGTCGCCGCGCTCACGCGGCGGCCCTTGTGGATCCAGCGCTGGTAGTACCCCGCGCCCTCCTGCACGCCCAGGTTGTAGTCGCCCGCCGGGCCTATGCCCAGCGCGTGGGCGCTGGCGATGAAGCCGTCGCACAGCGGATGGCGCCAGTCGCAGTCGGTGATGGGCAGCAGGCCGTCATGCCCGCGGTGGGGCGCATCGCCCCCGCCGATGCGCCGCTCGGTGCGCCGGAAGTGGGGCAGCACCTCGTCGTAGCTCCAGCCCGGGTTGCCCCGGGCCGCCCAGCCGTCGTAGTCGCGGGCCGTGCCGCGCGTGTAGTTGAAGCCGTTGATCGCGCTCGACCCGCCCAGCGTGCGTCCCAGCCGCGTGGTCACGCGCCGGCCCGCCGTGCCCTCGCCGGGGGCTGTCTCGAAGTCCCAGGTGTAGCGCGGGTCGTAGCCCACCTTGATGAAGCCGGCCGGGATGTGGATGAAGGGGCTGCGGTCCGGCGGCCCCGATTCCAGCAGGCACACGCTGTGGCGCCCGTCCTCGCTCAGGCGGTGGGCCAGCAGGCAGCCGGCCATGCCGGCGCCCACGATGACGTAGTCGAAGGTATCGGGAGTGCTCATGTCGGTCCTGTGCCAAACCGGGCGCGGGCGCGCCGCACGGCGCCGCGCAGCTTACCCTGGCGGGGTGATTCGTCCTAGCGCAGGTCGGGCGAGGGCGTGGGGTCCACGCCCTGCTCCAGCGCGGCCCGGTGCTGCGCCTGCAGCGCGCGCTGGAAGGCCGGGCGCGCCTGCAGCCGCTGCCAGTAGCCGGCGACCGCGTGCGGGAACTCTCCGGCCAGGCCCAGGTGCTGCGCGAGCTGCAGTGCATAGCCCACGGCCACGTCGGCGGCGGTGAAGCGGCCGGCGCACAGGAATTCGCCCTGCTGCACGGCCGCGTCCACGGCGCGCAGCCGCGCGAGGAACCAGCGCGCGTAGTCCTGCGCCACCTGGGGCTGGCGGCGCCCGGCGGGCTCGAAATGCGTGTAGCGCAGCACCAGCGTCTGCGGGAAGGTGAGCGTCGCATCGCTCATGTGCAGCCAGTTGAGGTAGCTGCCGTAGGCCGGGTCGCCCGCGGCGACGTCAAGCCGCCCGCCGCCATGGCGCGCCGCGAGGTACTGGCACATGGCGGCCGACTCGGTCATGCGCGTGCCGCCGTCCTTCATCAGCGGCACGGTGCCCAGCGGGTTGTCCTCGAGGTACTGCCGCGCATGCACGCGCGGCGGGAAGGGCAGCATGCGCAGCCGGTAGGGGACGCCCAGCTCCTCCAGCATCCACAGGGGGCGGAAGGAGCGGGCGCTGACGCAGTGGTATAGCTCGATCATGGGGATGGGGGAAGGGTTTCGCCGCAGGCATTGTCGGCGCGGGGGCGGCGCAATCCGCGTCATGCAGGTGACCGATCGGGCCATGCGCCATGGCGCCGGAAGTCCGCGGGCGACTGCCCCGTCCAGCCGCGGAAGGCCCGTATGAAGCTTTTCTCGCTCGCGAAGCCCGAGGCCTCGGCCACTTGCTTGACGGGGCGGCGGGTGCGCCGCAGCAGCTCGATGGCGCGGCCCTTGCGCACCTCGTCCTTGAGCGCCTGCAGCGACGCGCCTTCCTCCTTGAGCTGGCGGTGCAGCGTGCGCGTGGAGACGTGCAGCCGGTCGGCCAGCGCGTGGGCGTTGTGCGCGGCGTCGGGCGCGCCGGCCAGCAGCTGGCGCACGCGTTGCACCAGCAGGCGGTCGCGCCGGTACTGGCGCACCATGAGCGGCAGCGCGTGCTGCAGCATCTGGCGCATGGCGGCCTCGTCGCGCGTGAGCGGCAGCGCCAGGTAGCGGGCGTCGAAGTACACGGCCGCCTGGGCGGCACCGAAGCGCGTGGGGCCGTCGAACAGCACGGCATAGGCCGGCGCGTGCGGCGGTGGGGCGAAGGGGAATTCGGCCGCCGCCACGGGCAGGCGCGAGTCGATGAACCAGCTGGACAGGCCCAGCGCGTTGCGCAGCATGGACACCAGGCAGAACTCGCGCAGGCCGCCCAGGTCGCGCTGCTCGGCGATGGCGAGCCGGGCGCGCTCGTCCTCGATCGTCAGGTGCAGCAGGACGTCATCCGTCAGCAGCGCGTGGTGGCGGCACCAGCGCGCCAGCGCCAGCCCCAGCGTGGGCGCGCTCAGCGAGGCGCGCGCCAGCATCCCGTAGCTGCCCCAGGGCAGGCGGCGCGAGAACCAGCCCAGGGCCTCGTCGTCGAGCTCGCGCATGGCGCTGGCGGAGAGCTGCTCCATCTGCTGGCTCGTGATGCGGGCCGCGGCGTCCATCGTATCGGCTGGCGCGATTTGCGCCTGTTCCAGGACCCGCGACGCATCCATGCCGCGCGCCGCGTAGGCGCGCACGATGGCCTGCACGAAGGCCATGGGCGTGGCGGCCGTGGGAGCGCGGGCGCGGGATGCGGTGCGGTGGGCTTCTGGCATGGCCCGAGTCTGCATTTGTGTGGCGCGATTTGCAACCTTTCTGACCCATGCCGGCCATCTCCCGGCCAGGCACGCGGCGTATGCTGTGGGACTTTCAATGGACCGCGCACGCGGTCCCCGCCGACCAGGAGACAAGCCCATGGAGTCCGCCCCCCCCTCATCGGCCGCGCCGAGCTATGCGCGTGGCGCCACCGGCACCCCGCTGATCGAGCAGACGCTGGGTGATTTCTTTGCCGGCATGGCGCGCCGCCAGCCCGACCGCGAAGCGCTGGTCAGCCGCCACCAGGGCCTGCGCTACACCTATGCCGAGCTGTACCAGGAGTCCCGCCGGCTCGCCAGCGCGCTGCTGGGCCTGGGCCTCGCGCCGGGCGACCGCATCGGCATCTGGTCGCACAACAACGCCGAATGGGTGCTGATGCAGCTGGCCACTGCGCAGGTGGGCCTGATCCTGGTGAACATCAACCCGGCCTACCGCACGGCCGAGGTGGAGTACGCGCTCAACAAGGTGGGCTGCAAGGCGCTGGTCACCATGCCCAGCTTCAAGACCAGCGACTACCTCGGAATGCTGCGCGAGCTGGCGCCCGAGATGGCGCTGTGCGCGCCCGCTCTGCTGGCGGCCAGGCGCCTGCCCACGCTGCGCAGCGTGGTGTGGATAGACGTGGCGGGCGAGGGCGGGGAGCAGCCCGGCGCGCTGCGCTTTTCCACGCTGATGGCGCGCGGCGACGCGCAGGATCCGCGCATCGCGGCCATTGGCGCCACCCTGAAGAACACCGACCCCATCAACATCCAGTTCACGAGCGGCACCACGGGCTTCCCGAAGGGCGCCACGCTGACGCACCGCAACATCCTGAACAACGGCTTCTTCATCGGCGAGTGCATGCGGCTCACGCCCGCGGACCGGCTGTGCATCCCCGTGCCGCTGTACCACTGCTTCGGCATGGTGCTGGGCAACCTGGCCTGCATCACGCACGGCAGCGCCATCGTCTACCCGAACGACGGCTTCGACCCCCTCTCCGTGCTGGAGGCGGTGCAGGCCGAGCGCTGCACGGGCCTGCACGGCGTGCCCACCATGTTCATCGCCGAACTGGACCACCCGCGCTTCGCCGAGTTCGACCTGTCCACGCTGCGCACCGGCATCATGGCCGGCTCGCCCTGCCCGATCGAGGTCATGAAGCGCGTGCAGGCCGACATGCACATGGCCGAGGTCACCATTGCCTACGGCATGACCGAGACCAGCCCCGTGAGCTGCCAGAGCGACGCCGACACCCCCCTGGAGAAGCGCGTGTCCACCGTGGGCCGGGTGCAGCCGCACCTGGAGGTGCAGATCGTCGACCCCGAGACCGGCGCCGCCGTGCCGCGCGGCGGGCGCGGCGAGCTGTGCACGCGCGGCTACTCGGTCATGCACGGCTACTGGGGCGACCCCGAGAAGACGCGCGAGGCCATCGACGCCGAGGGCTGGATGCACACGGGCGACCTGGCCACCATGGACGGGGAGGGCTACGTGAACATCGTCGGCCGCATCAAGGACATGGTGATACGCGGCGGCGAGAACCTGTACCCGCGCGAGATCGAGGAATTCCTCTACCGCCACCCGCAGGTGCAGGACGTGCAGGTGGTGGGCGTGCCCGACGAGAAGTACGGCGAGGAGCTGTGCGCCTGGATCATTGCCAAGCCCGGCACCAGCCCCACCGAGGACGACATACGCGCCTTCTGCAAGGGCCAGATCGCACACTACAAGGTGCCGCGCTACATCCGCTTCGTCACGGGCTTCCCGATGACGGTGACCGGCAAGATCCAGAAGTTCAAGATCCGGGACGCCATGAAGGACGAGCTCGGCCTACAGGAAGGCAAGACGGCATGAAATGCGACGCAACCCCCTGTGCGGCTTCGCCGCTTCCCCCTTCTCTCTCATCGCTGCGCGCTGAGGGAAGGGGGACGCCGCCAGCGCGGCGGGGCGGTCCTTGCGCGGCGGCCCTGGCATGGGTGGCGCCGATTGCACGTGATCCGGGTCAAACGCAAGCGTCATGAATCGCTGAAATCAATTTTTCCGGAGAAACCATGATTCTCGAATCCCAACTCAACCCGCGCTCGGCCGACTTCCAGGCCAACGCCGCCGCCATGCGCGCCGTGGTGGAGGACCTGCGCCAGCATGTCGAGCGCGTGGCCCAGGGCGGCGGCGAGGCCGCGCGCGCCAAGCATGTGGCGCGCGGCAAGCTGCTGCCGCGCGAGCGCGTGGAGATGCTGCTGGACCCCGGCACGCCGTTCCTGGAGATCGCGCCGCTGGCCGCGCTCAACATGTACGGTAACGACGCGCCCGGCGCGGGGCTGATCGCCGGCATAGGGCGCGTCAGCGGCATCGACTGCATGGTCGTGTGCAACGACGCCACGGTGAAGGGCGGCACCTACTACCCCGTCACCGTCAAGAAGCACCTTCGCGCGCAGGAGATCGCCGAGCAGAACCACCTGCCCTGCATCTACCTGGTCGATTCGGGCGGCGCCAACCTGCCCAACCAGGACGAGGTCTTCCCCGACCGCGACCACTTCGGCCGCATCTTCTACAACCAGGCCAACATGAGCGCGCAGGGCATCGCCCAGATCGCCGTGGTCATGGGCTCCTGCACGGCCGGCGGCGCCTACGTGCCCGCGATGAGCGACGAGACCATCATCGTCAAGAACCAGGGCACCATCTTCCTGGGCGGCCCGCCGCTCGTGAAAGCCGCCACGGGCGAGGTCGTCACGGCCGAGGACCTGGGTGGCGGCGACGTGCACACGCGCCTGTCCGGCGTGGCCGACCACCTGGCGCAAAGCGACCTGCACGCGCTGGCGCTGGCGCGCGCCGCCGTGGCGAATCTGAATAGAAATCAGCCAGAAGCGCTCACGGATACTGTCCCTGTAGCTCCCAAATATGCAGCGGAGGAGCTCTACGGCGTGATTCCTGCCGACACGCGCAAGCCCTTCGACGTGCGCGAGATCATCGCCCGCATCGTGGACGCCAGCGCGTTCGACGAGTTCAAGGCGCGCTACGGCACCACGCTGGTCTGCGGCTTCGCGCGCATCGAGGGCATGGCCGTGGGCATCGTGGCCAACAACGGCATCCTGTTCAGCGAGAGCGCGCAGAAGGGCGCGCACTTCATCGAGCTGTGCTGCCAGCGCAAGATCCCGCTGGTGTTCCTGCAGAACATCACCGGCTTCATGGTGGGCCGCAAGTACGAGAACGAGGGCATCGCGCGCCACGGCGCCAAGATGGTCACGGCCGTGGCCACGGCCAACGTGCCCAAGTTCACCATCATCATCGGCGGCAGCTTCGGCGCCGGCAACTACGGCATGTGCGGCCGCGCGTACAGCCCGCGCTTCCTCTGGATGTGGCCCAACGCGCGCATCAGCGTGATGGGCGGCGAGCAGGCCGCGAGCGTGCTGGCCACCGTCAAGCGCGACGGCATCGAGCTCAAGGGCGGCAACTGGTCCGCCGAGGAGGAAGAGGCCTTCAAGGCCCCCATCCGCCAGCAGTACGAAAAGCAGGGCCACCCCTACTACGCCACGGCCCGCCTGTGGGACGACGGCATCATCGACCCCGCCGACACGCGCCGCGTGCTCGCGCTGGCGCTGGCCGCATCGCGCCACGCGCCCATCCCGGACATGAAGTTCGGCGTGTTCCGGATGTAAGGCCATGGATCCCGTCGCGCACTTCCAGCAACTGGCCCGCTATAACGCGTGGGCCACGGCGCGCGTGCTCGCCGCCGTGGCGACCCTGCCCGAGGCGGACTATCGGCGCGACGTGGGCCTGTTCTTCAAGAGCATCCATGGCACGCTCAACCACCTGCTGGTAGGCGAGCACTACCTGTGGTACGTGCGTTTTTCCGAAGGCACATCGCCGCGCGTGGCGCTGGATGCCGAATTGGAGCCCGACCGTGCGCGGCTCGACGCCCGCCTGCGCGAAGGCGCCGCGCGCTGGGAGCCGTTGATCGCTGGCTTCGCAGCCGGGCAATGGGACGGTACGCTCGACTACACGACCATGCGCGGCATGGCGGCCTCGCTGCCTTTCGCCGCTACGCTGGCGCATGTGTTCAACCACGGTACGCACCATCGCGGCCAGATCACGGCGGCCTTTACCGTGCTGGGTCGACCATGCCCGGAACTGGACTTCGTCTACTACCTTCAACACCCATCGCAGCCATGAGCAACAGCCTTTCCATTACCCAAGCCGGCGCGGTCGCGCGCATCACCCTGACCCAGCCCGAGGTGCGCAACGCCTTCAGCGACGAGGTCATCGCCGAGATCACCGCCGCCTTCCTCGACGTGGGCGCGCGCGAGGACGTGCGCGTCGTGGTGCTGGCCGCCGAGGGCCCGGCCTTCTGCGCCGGCGCCAACCTGAACTGGATGCGCCGCATGGCCGACTACACGCGCGAGGAGAACCTTGCCGATGCGGGCAAGCTCGCCGAGATGCTGCGCGTGATCTACGAGTGCGGCAAGCCCACGATCGCCCGCGTGCAGGGCGACGTGTACGCCGGCGGCATGGGCCTGGTCGCGGCCTGCGACATGGCGGTCGCCGCGGACACAGCGGGCTTTTGCCTGTCCGAGGTCAAGATCGGCCTGATCCCCGCGACCATCAGCCCCTACGTGATCCGCGCCATGGGCGCGCGCGCGGCGCACCGCTACTTCCTGACCGCTGAGCGCTTCGATGCGCAGGAGGCGCTGCGCATCGGCTTCGTGCACGAGGTGGTGGTGCCCGACCAGCTCGACGCCAGGGTGGACGCCCTGGTCAAGGCCCTGGCCAGCGGCAGCCCGAACGCCATGCGCGCATGCAAAAAGCTGGTGCTGGACGTGGCCGGGCGCGAGATCGACGCCCGCCTGATCGCCGCCACGGTCGAGGGCATTGCCGACATCCGCGCGAGCAGCGAGGGCCGCGAGGGCGTGCAGTCCTTCCTGCAAAAGCGCAGGCCCTCCTGGCTGGCCTGATCGCCGCCGACTGCCGCCATGGACGCCCTCTGGTCCCAGATCGTGCAGTGGCTCCACCGCGTGGGCCTGCACGTCGATGCGGGCACCGCGCAGGCGGTGGCCGACGGGGCCACGCGCGCCACGCAGCAGCTGGACATGCCCGGCCTGCTGGCCCTGGCCGCGGCCCTGGGCTGGGCCAGCGGCGTGCGGCTGTATGCCGTGGTGTTCATCGTGGGCGGCATGGGCGCGCTGGGGTGGCTCGCGCTGCCGCCGGCCCTGGCGGTGCTGCAGCACCCGGCGGTGCTCATGGCCAGCGGCTTCATGCTGGTGGTGGAGTTCTTCGCCGACAAGGTGCCATGGCTCGACAGCGCCTGGGACGCGGTGCACGCCGTCATCCGCGTGCCTGCCGGCGCGCTGCTGGCGGCCGGCGTGTTCGGTGCCGACAACGCCAGCATGGCCGTGGCCGCGGGGCTGCTGGGCGGCTCGCTGTCGGCTGCGGCGCTGGCCACCAAGATGACGGCGCGCGCGGCGGCCAACACCTCGCCCGAGCCGTTCTCCAACTGGGGGCTTTCGTTCCTGGAGGACGGCCTGGTGGTGGGCGTGGTCTGGCTCGCCACGCAGCACCCGCTTGCGTTCGGCATCGCCCTGGCCGTGGTGCTGCTGCTCTCGGCGCTGCTGCTGGCGGTGCTGTTCAAGTTCCTGCGCGCCGTGCTGCGGCGCGTTTCTTCCCTGTTTTCTGGTTCTGCCAAGGTGGCCTGAATGTTCGAAAAAATCCTGATCGCTAATCGTGGAGAGATTGCCTGCCGTGTGGCGGCGACCGCCAGGCGCATGGGCGTGAAGACCGTGGCCGTCTACTCCGACGCCGATGCCCAGGCCAAGCACGTGGCCGCCTGCGACGAGGCAGTGCACATCGGCGCCAGCGCGCCCAAGGACAGCTACCTGCGCTGGGAGCGCATCATCGAGGCCGCCAGGGCCACGGGCGCCCAGGCCATCCACCCCGGCTACGGCTTCCTGTCCGAGAACGAGGACTTCGCCAAGGCCTGCCAGAGCGCCGGCCTGATCTTCATCGGCCCGCCCGCCAGCGCCATCTCGGCCATGGGCCTGAAGGCCGAGTCCAAGCGCCTGATGGCCAAGGCCGGCGTGCCGCTGGTGCCGGGCTACCAGGGCGAGGACCAGGACCCGCAGCTGCTGCAGCGCGAGGCCGACGCCATAGGCTATCCCGTGCTCATCAAGGCCAGCGCCGGCGGCGGCGGCAAGGGCATGCGCCTGGTCGAGAAAAGCGAGGACTTCGCGGCCGCGCTGGCGTCGTGCCAGCGCGAGGCCATCAACAGCTTCGGCAACGACGCGGTGCTGGTCGAGAAATACGTGCTGCGCCCGCGCCACATCGAGATCCAGGTGTTCGGCGACACGCAGGGCAACTGCGTCTACCTGTTCGAGCGCGACTGCTCCGTGCAGCGGCGCCACCAGAAGGTGCTGGAGGAGGCGCCCGCGCCGGGCATGACGCCGCAGCTGCGCCAGAAGATGGGCGAGGCCGCGGTGGCCGCCGCCAAGGCCGTGGGCTACGTGGGCGCGGGCACGGTGGAGTTCATCGTGGAGCAGCCGGGCGGCTACGACCAGCCCGAGGCCATGAAGTTCTACTTCATGGAGATGAACACCCGCCTGCAGGTGGAACACCCGGTGACCGAGGCCATCACGGGCGAGGACCTGGTGGAGTGGCAGCTGTGCGTGGCCAGCGGCCAGCCGCTGCCCAAACGCCAGGACGAGCTGAGGATCACCGGCCACGCCATCGAGGCGCGCATCTGCGCCGAGAACCCCGACAACAACTTCCTGCCCGCCACGGGCCGGCTCGACGTGTACCGCAAGCCCGCGTGCACCAGCTTCGAGAGGAGCAACGTGCGCGTGGACGACGGCGTGCGCGAGGGCGACGCCATCAGCCCGTTCTACGACAGCATGATCGCCAAGCTCATTGTGCATGGCGACACGCGCGAGCAGGCGCTGGCGCGGCTGGACGATGCCCTTGCGCAGACCCACATCGTGGGGCTGGCGACCAACGTGCAGTTCCTGCGCCACGTGGTGGGCAGCGATGCCTTCGCGCAAGCCCGGCTCGATACCGCGCTGATCCAGCGCGAGGAGGCCGTGCTGTTCGGCCAGGAGAAGGTGGGCCTGCCGCTGGCCGCCGCCGCCGCCGTGGCCAGCCAGCTGCAGCGCGAGCAGGCGGGGCAGGGCGCCGACCCCTTCAGCCGCCGCGACGGCTGGCGCTCGCTGATCCCGTGCCGGCGCCGCTTCGAGTTCGACTTCGGCGGCCAGCACGCCAAGGCCTGGCTGACCTACGGCCGGGACGGCGGCTACGGCCTGGAGGTGGGCGAGGGCGAGGGCGCCGTGCACGGGCCGCTGGCCTTCGCGCCGACGGCGGGCGGCGGCGTGGACCTGCAGTACGCGGGCCAGCGCACGCAGGCCATGGTCTATGCCCAGGGCGAGACCGACCATGTCTTCACGCCGCGCGGCGCCACGCGCATCGAGGCGCTGGACCTGCTGGCCCATGCCGGCGAATCCGCCAGCGAGGGCGGGCGCCTGACGGCCCCCATGCCGGGCAAGGTGGTGTCGTTCGCCGTGCAGGCCGGCGACAAGGTGGCCAAGGGCCAGGCCCTGGCGGTGATGGAGGCCATGAAGATGGAGCACACCATCGCCGCGCCCGCCGACGGCGTGGTGGCCGAGCTGCTCTACGCGCCCGGCGACCAGGTGACGGAAGGCGCGGAACTGCTCAGGCTTTCCGTCGAGTAAGGGCACCGGTGCTGGCGACGCGGTACGCTTGGCCGCCATGAAGATCACCTTTTGCTGTACCGACACCAAGGCCGGGCCCTGGCTCCAGGGCATGGCCGCCGCGCTGCCCCAGGCCCACGTCAGCGCCTGGCAGCCGGGCGCGCCCCAGGCCGACTACGCCGTGGTCTGGGCGCCGCCCCAGCAGTTCATCGACGAGCAGCCGGGCCTCAAGGCCCTGTTCAACATCGGCGCGGGCGTGGACGCGCTGCTCGGGCTGCGCCTGCCGCCCGCCCTGCCCGTGGTGCGCCTGGACGACGCGGGCATGGCCGTGCAGATGGCCGAGTACGTTTGCCATGCGCTGATACGGCACTTCCGCGAGTTCGACGGCTACGAGGCCGACATGCGCGCCGGCCGCTGGAGCTACCGCAGGCCGCGCCTGCGCCAGGACTTCCCCGTGGGCGTGATGGGCCTGGGCGTGCTGGGCGAGCGCGTGGCGCGCGCGGTGGCGCAGTTCGAGTTCCCGGTGATGGGCTGGAGCCGCGGCCCCAGGCGGATCGCAGGCGTGCAATGCTTTCATGGCGCGGAAGGCTTCGGCGGCTTCCTGGCCGCGAGCCGCGTGCTCGTGAACCTGCTGCCGCTCACGCCCGGAACGCGGGACATCATGGACCGCGGCACGCTCTCGCGCCTCATGCCCGGCGCCTACGTGATCAACGTGGCGCGCGGCGCGCACCTGGTCGACGAGGACCTTCTCGCGCTCATCGACGAGGGCCACGTGGCGGGCGCGACGCTGGACGTGTTCCGCACCGAGCCGCTGCCCGCCGGCCACCCGTTCTGGGGCCACCCGCGGATCACCCTCACGCCCCACACCTCGGCGCGCACGCTGCGCGACGAGAGCATCGCCCAGATCGCCGGCAAGATCGCGGCGATGCAGCGCGGCGAGCCCGTCGCGGGCATCGTCGATGCGGCACGCGGTTATTGAACGAAGGAGAGACATCAACCATGAACCCGAACATCCCCACCCGAGTCAAGCTCATCGACGTGGGCCCGCGCGACGGGCTGCAGAACGAGAAGCAACCCGTGCCGGCCGACGTCAAGATCGGCCTGGTGCACCGCCTGCAGGACGCGGGCCTCAAGGAGATCGAGGTCACGAGCTACGTTTCCCCGAAGTGGGTGCCGCAGATGGCCGACAACCACGAGGTCATGGCCGGCATCGCGCGCAGGAGCGACGTGCGCTACTCGGTGCTCACGCCCAACCTGAAGGGCTGGGAGGCGGCCGTGCTCGACAAGCCCGACGAGATCGTGGTCTTCGGCGCGGCCAGCGAGGCCTTCAGCCAGCGGAACATCAACTGCTCGATCGCCGAGAGCATCGAGCGCTTCGCCCCCGTGGTCGAAGCTGCGCGCGCCGTGGGCATCCGGGTGCGCGGCGCCATGAGCTGCACCGTGGGCTGCCCCTATGAAGGCGAGGTCGCGCCCGAGCGCGTGGCCTACTTGGCCGGCCTGCTCAAGGACATAGGCGTGCAGCGCGTGGACGTGGCCGACACCATCGGCGTGGGCACGCCGCGCAAGGTGCAGCGCGCCATCGAGGCCACGCTCAGGCACTTCGGCCTCGACGACGTGTCGGGCCACTTCCACGACACCTACGGCCAGGCGCTGTCCAATACGCTGGCCGCGCTGGAGCTGGGGGTCTGGAACTTCCAGTCCTCGGTGGCGGGCCTGGGCGGCTGCCCCTACGCCAAGGGCGCGACCGGCAACGTGGCGACCGAGGACATGGTCTACATGCTGCAGGGCATGGGCATAGAGACGGGCATCGATCTGGACAAACTGGTCGATGCCGGCGCCTACATCAGCGACTTCCTGGGCCGCAAGCCCCAGTCGCGCGTGGCGGTGGCGCTGCTCAACAAGCGGGCGGGGTGACGGCCATGTGCGGAGCCGAACTCCAGGCGCTGCCCGAGGGCGTGCGCCGCGTGGCCGCGGCCCTGCAGGCGGCGGGCCACCCGCACATGCCGGTGATGCTCGACGATGCGGCGCGCACGGCTAGCCAAGCGGCCGACGCCCTGGGCGTCGCGCTGGGGCAGATCGCCAAGAGCATCATCTTCCGGCGCAAGAGCGACGACGCGGCCGTGCTCGTCATCACTTCCGGCGACCGGCGCGTTCATGAAAAGAAGGTGGACGCCCTGGTGGGCAAGACGGGCCGCGCCGACGCGGAGTTCGTCAAGGCCAGGACGGGCTTCTCCATCGGCGGCGTCTCGCCCGTGGCGCATGCCCAGCCGCCCGTCACGCTGATCGACCGGGAGCTGCTGCGCTTCGACGTGGTCTGGGCGGCCGCCGGCCACCCCCACGGCGTGTTCCAGCTGCGGCCGCAGGACCTGCAGCGGCTCACGGGCGCGCCCCTGGCGGATGTGGTGCAGCTGCCATGAATGCTTCCGAAATGCTAGCTGCTCGCGCTTTCCAGGTAAGCGCTACAGGCCAATTTGGCTTGAAATCCGAAGAGCCCGTACCATCGCCCTGCGTGTCCGTGTGCCGCATGGCGCCCGACCGCAGCCACTGCGAGGGGTGCTTCCGCACCCTGGACGACATACGCGCCTGGTCGCAGGCGGGCAACGGCGAGCGCCGCGCCATCTGGGCGGCGGCCCTGCGCCGCGCGGGCCTGGCGCTTCCCGAGGAACTGGAATGAAAATTAACCGCCCCCACGCTCCGCCGCTGCGCGGGTCGCTGCCCCCCAAGGGGGCCGTCTTTCATCTTGGGGCGGCCCGGCGATGAAAGAGATCACCTTCTACCTGGACTTCGTCTCCCCCTATGCCTGGCTGGCCTTCGAGCGCCTGCCGCAGGCGCTGGAGGGGCTGTCCTACCACCTGCGCTACAAGCCCGTGCTGTTGGGCGCGCTGCTCAAGCAGCACACCAACCCCGGCCCTGCGGGCATAGCGCCCAAGCGCGCATGGACCTACCGTCACGTGAGCTGGCTGGGCCACAGCCTGGGCGTGGGGCTGGACATGCCCGCGCGCCACCCCTTCCCGCCGCTGCCGCTGCTGCGCCTGGCGCTGGAGTGCAGCGACGACGGCTTCGTCAACCGCTTCGTCGCCGGCGCCATCCTGCGCCACGTGTGGCAGGGCGGGGCGGATGCGCTCGACCCGGCGCGGCTCGATGCGCTGCGGGCCACGCTGGCGGGCCAGTTGCGCCAGGACGAGGATGCTCCCGAGCGCGCAAAGCGCCTGCTGCGCGAGAACACCGAGGCGGCGGCCGCGCGCGGCATGTTCGGCGTGCCCGCGTTCGAGGTGGAAGGCCGCCTGTTCTGGGGCCTGGACAGCCTGCCCATGCTGCGCGCCTGCCTGGACGGCGACGCGTGGTTCGACCAGCACTGGGAGCGCGCTGCAAGCGTGCAGCAAGGACTGGGCGGTTGAATGGCGGGCAGGAGTCTTGCCCATGCCCAATGCCTTCAATTTTTCCGCCTCGCCCTTTGACTGCCTGAGCGCCGAGGAGCAGGCGCTGGTGCGCGACAGCGTGGACATCGCCTACTACCCGCAAGGGGCGGTGGTGCTCGACGTGGGCGACGCGCCCGCCTGGCTGTTCGTCGTCATCAAGGGCTACGTCACGCAGACCGAGGGCGACGAACAGCTCGCCACCTACGGGCCCGACGACTGCTTCGACGGCCGCGGCCTGGTGGCGGGCCGCGTGAGCAGCCGCTTCGCCGTGGCCGAGGAGCTGGTGGCCTACCAGCTCGCGCGCGCCACCGTCATGGACCTGATCGCGCGCAACCGCGCGTTCGGCGCGCTGCTGTTCTCCGACCTGGGGCAGAAGCTCAGCGCCCTGGCCCAGCGCGCCCAGCAGCACCAGATGCAGTCGCTGACCCTGGCGCGCGTGGACCAGGCCTTCCTGCGCCCGGCCCACGTGGTGCCGGCCGAGACCGACATCGTCGCCGTGGTGCGGCTGTTCCAGGGCCGGCGCACCACCAGCGTGCTGGTGTCGGGCCTGCCGGATGCGCCTGGGGGGCTGGGCATCTTCTCCAACACCACGCTGCAGCGCGCAGTGCTCGACGGCCGGCCGCTGGCGCAGATCTCCGTGGGCGAGCTGGCCAGCCACCCCGTCATCACCGTGCGCGCCGACGACCAGCTGGGCGACGCCATGGCCCTGCTGCTGCGCGCGCGCGTGCACCGGCTGGCCGTGCTGGGCGAGGACGGCCAGGTGCAGGGCATCCTGGAGGCGCTGGACCTGTTCAGCTTCCTGGCCAACCACTCACATTTGATCACCGTGCAGATCGAGCAGGCCGCCGACCTGCAGGCGCTGGAGGCCGCTGCCGCCCAGATCACGCGCCTGCTGGCCGCGCTGCACCGCGGCGGCACGCGCATCGCCCTCATGGCGCAGCTGGTGCAGCAGCTCAATGCGCGGCTGTTCGAGCGCGCCTGGCAGATGATCGCCCCGCCCGAACTGGTCGCCAACAGCTGCCTGTTCGTCATGGGCAGCGAGGGCCGGGGCGAGCAACTGCTCAAGACCGACCAGGACAACGGCCTGCTGCTGCGCGACGGCTATGCGCCCCCCGCCGACCTGCAGGCCATTTGCGAGCGCTTTTCCGCGGCGCTGGCGCGCTTCGGCTATCCCGAGTGCCCGGGCCGCATCATGCTCAGCAACCCCGCGTGGCGCGCCAGCGCGAGCGACTTCGGCCTCAAGGTGCGCGACTGGCTGCTGCAGCCCCAGGGTGACAGCCTCATGCACCTGGCCATCTTCATGGACGCGCATGCCGTGGCCGGCGACGCGCAGCTGCTGGCCGACGTGCGCCAGCGCCTGATGA
Organism: Alicycliphilus sp. T452; assembly: GCF_054512775.1. Classification (NCBI taxonomy): domain Bacteria; kingdom Pseudomonadati; phylum Pseudomonadota; class Betaproteobacteria; order Burkholderiales; family Comamonadaceae; genus Alicycliphilus; species Alicycliphilus sp. T452. The sequence goes on along the minus strand of NZ_JBTNEH010000026.1, from coordinate 10,376 downwards.
CGCTTGCCACCGGCAACGACGCGCTGATCGCCCGCTTCGCCCTGGCCATAGACGCCTTCGGCAGCTCCGCGGGCTGGTGGAACCGCCTGCTGGGCCTGGGCGACGCCGAGCCCATGAACCTGAAGAAGGCCGGCATCTTCCCCATCGTGCACGGCGTGCGCAGCCTGGCGCTGGCGCGGCGCATAGCCGCCACCGGCACGGTGGAGCGCATCGCCGCGCTGCAGGCCGAAGGCCAGCTCGATGCTGCCCTGGCCCAGGAACTGGTGCAGGGCCTGCATTTCCTCATGGGCCTGCGGCTGCAGGCGGGGCTGGCCGAGCAGGAGCTGCAGCGCCCGGTGACGGGCAACGTCGATCCGGCGCGCCTGTCCAGCCTGGAGCGCGACCTGCTCAAGGACACGCTGCTGGCCGTCAAGCGCTTCAAGGCCCTGCTGCACCAGCGCCTGCGCCTGGACGCCGTATGAGCGCGCCGTCCCTGCCCCCGGCCCCGCTGTGGTGGGAAAGGCTGCGCCGCTGGTGGCTGGTCTACCACCTGGGCGAGCCCGAGTTCGCATTCATGTTCGACCCGCCCCCGCCGGGCGAATGGGTGGCGCTGGACTGCGAGACCACGGGGCTGAACCCGCGCAGCGACGAGATCGTCTCCATCGGCGCGGTGCGCATCGTGGGCGAGCGCATCCTGACCAGCGAGCGCCTGGAGCTGCTGGTGCGCCCGGAGAAGGGCGTCTCTGCCGACAGCGTGCGCATCCACCGCCTGCGCGAACGCGACCTGGCCGGCGGCATTCCGCGCGACGAGGCCATGCGCCGGCTCATGCGCTTCATCGGCAGCCGCCCGCTGGTGGGCTACTACCTCGAATTCGACGTGGCCATGCTGGGCCGCGCCATCTGGCCGCTGCTGGGCATGGGCCTGCCGCAGCGCAAGATCGAGGTCTCGGCCCTGTACTACGACTACAAGTTCCGCCAGCTGCCGCCCTACCAGCAGCAGGCCAATGCCGAGATCGACCTGCGCTTCGCCACGCTGATGCGCGACCTGCAGCTGCCCGAGCGCGAGGCGCACGACGCGCTCAACGACGCGGTGATGGCGGCCATGGCTTTCATCAAGCTGCGGCGTCTGCGCGGCGAGGTTTGAGCCCAAACGGGCGCAAAGCTGCTTCCGGCCTGCGCAGGCAGCTCTCATTCGATGAGCAAATGAAAAAGCCGGGCGCCCGGGCCCGGCTTTTCAGGGGGCTTCGCAGCCCTCCCTTCTTCGTATCGGCTCAGTGGCCCGATGCGCCGGACGCGCCCAGGCCGGTCTCGGAGCGCACCTGCTGCGCGGCGAAGGCCTCGCGCTCCCTGGCCGCGCGCGCGCTGCCGTCGGTGATGGAGAACAGCCACACGCCGACGAAGCCGATCACCATGGAGAACAGGGCCGGCGAGGAGTAGGGGAACAGCGCCGATCCGGCCGGGTTGCCCAGCGTGGCCTCCCACACCGAGGGCGACACGATGGTCAGGCCCACCGACGAGATCAGGCCCAGGAAGCCGCCGATGACCGCGCCGCGCGTGGTGCAGCCCTTCCACAGGATGGACAGGATCAGCGCCGGGAAGTTGGCCGATGCCGCGATCGCGAAGGCCAGCGACACCATGAAGGCGATGTTCTGCTTCTCGAAAATGATGCCCAGCAGCACGGCGATCACGCCCAGGGCCAGGGTGGTGATGCGCGAGACCTTGAGCTCGGCGGCGCTGTCGGCCTTGCCGCCCTTGATGACGGTGGCGTACAGGTCGTGCGACACGGCCGAGGCGCCGGACAGCGTCAGGCCCGCGACCACCGCCAGGATGGTGGCGAAGGCCACGGCGGAGATGAAGCCGTAGAAGATGTTGCCGCCCACGCTCTTGGCCACCAGCACGGCGGCCATGTTGGCCGTGCCCGCGCCGCCCTTGATCACGCCCTTGACGGTGTCGGACATCTCGGGGTTCGTGAGCACCATGGTGATGGCGCCGAAGCCGATGATGAAGATCAGGATGTAGAAGTAGCCGATCCACACCGTGGCCCAGCCCACGGACTTGCGCGCCTCCTTGGCGTTGGGCACGGTGAAGAAGCGCATCAGGATGTGGGGCAGGCCGGCCGTGCCGAACATCAGCGCCATGCCGAACGAGATGGCCGAAACCGGGTCCTTGATGAAGCCGCCCGGGCCCATGATGGACAGGCCGGCCCTGGCCGCCTCTTCGGGCGTCTTGCCGGCGTTGGCGGCGATCTGCGTGCGCACCTCCACGCCCTTGGCGAACAGCGCCTCGGGGCTGAAGCCGTAGTTGGCCAGCACCATGAAGGCCATGAAGGTCACGCCGGCCAGCAGCAGGCAGGCCTTGATGATCTGCACCCAGGTGGTGGCCGTCATGCCGCCGAACAGCACGTAGACCATCATCAGCGCGCCGACGATGACCACCGCCATCCAGTACTCCAGGCCGAACAGCAGCTTGATGAGCTGGCCGGCGCCGACCATCTGCGCGATCAGGTAGAAGGCCACCACGATCAGCGTGCCCGAGGCCGCGAAGATGCGGATGGGCGCCTGCGCGAAGCGGTAGCCGGCCACGTCGGCGAAGGTGAACTTGCCCAGGTTGCGCAGGCGGTCGGCCATCAGGAAGGTGATGACGGGCCAGCCCACGAGGAAGCCGATGGAGTAGATCAGCCCGTCGTAGCCCGAGGCCATCACGGCCGCCGAGATACCCAGGAACGAGGCCGCGGACATGTAGTCGCCGGCGATCGCCAGGCCGTTCTGGAAGCCCGTGATGCCGCCGCCGGCGGTGTAGAAGTCCGCCGCCGAGCGGGTCTTGGAGGCGGCCCACTTCGTGATCCACAGCGTGGCGGCCACGAACACGGCGAACATGACGATGGCCGTCCAGTTGGTTTCCTGCTTGGCGGCCTGGCCCAGGTCGCCGCCGGCGGCGTGGGCGGCGTTGGCGGCCCACAGGCCGGCCAGGGCCAGCGCGCTGCTGGCTGCGGTCTGTATGCGCTTCATTTCGTGACGTCCTTGAGGAGTTCTTCGGTCAGGGCGTCGAACTTCTTGTTGGCGACGCGCACGTAGTACACCGTGATGGCGATCGTGAACACGATCACGCCCATGCCGATGGGGATGCCCAGCGAGGTCACGCCATCGCCGATGGGCTTGGCCAGGAAGGGCTTGTCGAAGGCGATCAGGCCGATGTAGCCGTAGTACACAACCAGCATCAGAATCGTCAGCACGACGCTCAGCGGGTTGCGCCGCGCGCGCAGCTCCTGGTATTTGGGATGGCGTTGAATCTTCTCAACGACGGGGTCACTCATGCTTGTCTCCTGTTGCGGTCAAATGCCGTGTCCTGCATGTGTGCAGTGCACAAACGGGGCGGATTCTGCGAACGGCGACTGACCCAATGCTTACGCGCTGCAACGCAGCAAATGCGCGGTTTTGCGGCCCGTTCCGCGCGTTTTTCACATCGAAAAACAAGGGCTCAGGGTTTCTTCCAGACTTGTAAGCTTGCGTTCAGCCATGCGTCAGTTCCGGTAAGGAATGCGTCAGTGCACCGTCAGTCACCGCGCAGATAGTGGAGCGACAGGTATTTTGTAAGTACCTGTGATCCACAACGATTCAGGAGACAAACCATGGCTATCAGCGCTGCGCAAGGCGTGGGCAGAGGGGCGGCCCACCGTCCCATGTCCACGGAAGAAAAGAAGGTGATCTTCGCCTCGTCACTCGGCACCGTGTTCGAGTGGTACGACTTCTATCTATACGGCTCGCTGGCGGCCATCATCGCCAAGCAGTTCTTCAGCGGCCTGGACGCCGGCGCGGCGTTCATCTTCGCGCTGCTGGCCTTCGCCGCGGGCTTCCTGGTGCGCCCCTTCGGCGCGCTGGTGTTCGGCCGCCTGGGTGACATGATCGGGCGCAAGTACACCTTCCTGGTCACCATCCTGATCATGGGCCTCTCGACATTCGTGGTCGGCGTGCTGCCCAACTACGCCAGCATCGGCATGGCCGCCCCGGTGATCCTGATCGCGCTGCGCATGCTGCAGGGCCTGGCGCTGGGCGGCGAGTACGGCGGCGCGGCCACCTACGTGGCCGAGCACGCGCCCCATGGCCGGCGCGGCGCCTACACCTCCTGGATCCAGACCACGGCCACGCTGGGCCTGTTCCTGTCGCTGCTCGTGATCCTGGGCACCCGCACGCTCATGGGCGAGCCTCTGTTCAACGACTGGGGCTGGCGCATTCCCTTCCTGGTGTCCATCCTGCTGCTGGGCGTCTCGGTGTGGATCCGGCTGTCGCTGTCCGAATCGCCCGCCTTCCAGAAGATGAAGGCCGAGGGCAAGACCTCCAAGGCGCCGCTGTCCGAGTCCTTCGGCCAGTGGAAGAACCTGAAGATCGTGATCCTGGCGCTGATCGGCCTGACCGCCGGCCAGGCCGTGGTCTGGTACACGGGCCAGTTCTACGCGCTGTTCTTCCTGATGCAGCAGCTCAAGGTCGATGCCGTCACGGCCAACCTGATGATTGCCGCGGCCCTGCTGATCGGCACGCCCTTCTTCGTGGTCTTCGGCTCGCTGTCCGACAAGATCGGCCGCAAGCCCATCATCATGCTGGGCTGCGTGCTGGCCGTGCTGACCTACTTCCCGGTGTTCAAGGCCCTGACCGGCGCCGCCAACCCCGACCTGGCCCACGCCCAGGCCACCGCCGGCGTGGTCGTGACCGCCGACCCGGCCACCTGCTCGTTCCAGGGCAACCCCGTGGCGCGCGAGATCGACTTCAAGAGCTCCTGCGACATCGCCAAGCGCTACCTGGTGCAGAACTCCGTGAGCTATGAAAACGTCGCCGGCCCGGCCGGTTCGCCCGCCGTGGTGAAGATCGGCGACAAGACGGTTACCGCGCCCATCGGCACGGTCGTCAACCACAAGTTCGACGAAGACAGCGCCAAGGCCATCGCCGCCTTCAAGAAGGAGATGAGCGAGGACCTGAAGCTCGCCGGCTACCCCGCCAAGGCCGATCCGGCCAAGATGAACAAGCCCATGATGATCGCCATCCTGGTGTACCTGGTGATCCTGGTGACCATGGTGTACGGCCCCATCGCCGCCATGCTGGTAGAGCTGTTCCCCACGCGCATCCGCTACACCTCGATGAGCCTGCCCTACCACATCGGCAACGGCTGGTTCGGCGGCCTGCTGCCCACCACCTCGTTCGCGCTGGTGGCGTCGGCCGGCAACATGTACAGCGGCCTGTGGTACCCCATCGTCATCGCAGGCATGACGGCCGTGGTCGGCACGCTGTTCCTGCGCGAGACCAAGGACGTGGACATCTACGCCAACGATTGAGCCTGTCGCAGGCATTACTGCGGGTTTACCCTGAATGAAGCCCTGCCGCCACACCTCGCCGGCGCGAGAGTGTGGCGGCAAAACATCAGGGCAGTGCCGATGCCGCTTTTCCCGTATGCCGGCCCAATGGCCAGCACCTAGAATTTGCGGCGTAGACGCACATGAGGCCTACCGGCCACATGCAGGCGGCAAGCCGTGCCTACCCACCCCGATGGACACAAGCATTCTTCAAGGAAATCACATGAAAAACCCAAGTCGTTTGTTGCTCGCTACCCTGGCTCTGCTGGGTACTTCCGCCGTTTTTGCGCAAAGCAGCGTCACCCTGTATGGCCGCATCAACACCACCGTGGAACGCCAGAAGGACGGCGACGTCACCAAGACCGGCTTGTTCAACAACGCTTCGCGCTGGGGCGTCCGTGGCACGGAAGACCTGGGTGGCGGCCTGAAGGCCGGCTTTGCACTCGAAAGCGGCTTTGCCTCCGACACCGGCACCGGCACGGGCTGGCCGGGCCTGGCCACCGTCGGCAACGGCCTGAACTTCGGCCGTCAGAGCGAAGTCAACCTGGCGGGCGGTTTCGGCATGGTGCGCCTGGGCAACTTCGTGCCCGAGTCGTACTACGCCACTGCCGACTACGTCAGCATGCACAACCACGACACCGGCTCGTCGTCCGACGCCCTGTACTACGACCCCGTGTGGTTCGGCGGCCTGGGCACCAAGAACAAGATCGGCTACCGCACCCCCAGCCTGGGTGGCCTGACCATCGATGCCGCCGTGCTGCTGCACGAAAAGGCCGCCGGCACCAACGACAAGAACGGCTACGACCTGGCTGCCAACTACAACATGGGCCCCCTGCACCTGGGCGCCGGCTACAGCTCCGTCGACAGCAACTACCAGGTGGGCCTGCGCGCCCTGTACACGTTCGGCCAGTTCACCGTGGGAGGCTACTACCAGCGCAACAAGGATGACAACCAGCTCGTTCCCACTGGTGCCGGCACGCGCAACAACTTCCGCCTGTCGGGCATGTACGCCATGGGCGCGTCGGAGTTCCACGTGAACGTGGGCCACGCCAACTCCTGGAGCCATGTCAGCGACTCCGATGCCACGCAGTGGACGCTGGGCTACAACTACAACCTGAGCAAGCGCACCAAGGTGTACACCTACTACACCCGCGTGAACAACGGCAACAACGCCGCCTACAACGTGACGAACTCCGGTTCCGACTTCAGCTCCTTCGCCCTGGGCGTGCGCCACAACTTCTGATCCCCGGGCAGCGTAAGCTGCCTGCAATCCGGGCCTGATTCAATGGAGTCGGGCCTGGGGGCATCGGACAGGCCCCACACGGATGTGTGGGGCTTTTTTGTTGGCGCTCCCTTTGTTGTTGACGACAACTTTCAGGAGACAAGCATGTGGAAGCTCGTGCTGGGTTTTGTGGTGTTCGCGGTGATCGCGCTGTTCGTGATCATGAAGGCGGGAGACCAGGTGGACATGAGCGGCGAGAAGCATGGCGTGGAGGCCGTGCATGCGCCCGAGCCGGCGGCGGCGCCCGCATCGGCTGCCAGCGCCGTGCAGTAAGGCTGCCGGCCCCGATAAAAAACCCGCAGGCCGTACGGCCTGCGGGTTTTTTCATTTCACGATGACTCCAGCCCGGCCATGCGCTGGACTGCGCCGAAGCCAGATACAGCAGGTTTATCAATCACTTAGGCGAGTTCAGCATATGCCGGTGCATTCCGAAACCTGACCCGCCTTCCTCTCTGATGGCCCCTATGAGGCTCCTGAGAAACGGGTCTTTCCGAGGAGTCATCATGGCAAAGCTCAAGCTCACCAAGTCCGCCGTCGATGCGGCGCAACCCCAGGCGCAGGCCGTCGAGTTGCGGGATACCGTCGTACCGGGTTTTATGTGCAAGATTACACCGGCGGGCCGCAAGGTATTCATGCTCCAGTACCGCACCAACGCGGGCGAGCGCCGCAAACCCGCTTTGGGCCTGTATGGCGAACTCACCGTCGAACAGGCCCGCGCCCTGGCGCAGGAATGGATGGCCGAGGTACGCCGGGGCAGCGATCCCAGCGCGGCCAAGGCAGCTGCCCGTTCCGCCCCCACGGTCAAGGAACTGTGCGGCAAGTTCATGGAGGACTACTCCAAGCAGCGCAACAAGCCCAGCACGCAGGAAGGCTACCAGAGCGTCATCGACCGCAACATCATCCCCATCCTGGGCCGGATCAAAGTGCAGGACGTGAAGCGCTCCGACGTGGCCGCAGCGATGAAGAAGATGGCCCACAAGCCCGCCGACGCGAACCGCACCTTCAGCGTGATGCGCCGCATGTTCAACCTCGCCGAAGTGTGGGGCTACCGCTCCGACGGCACCAACCCTTGCCGCCATGTTCCGGTGTACCCCGACGGCAAGGCCACCCACCTCATCAGTGACGAAGACATGGGCAAGCTGTTTCGCCACCTGGAGCACATGGAAGCGGAAGGGCTGGAGCACTACACCATTCCGTTGGCAATCCGATTGCAATTCGAGTTCGCGGGCCGCCGCTCGGAAATCATCTCGCTCCAATGGCAATGGGTCGATCTGGAGAACCGCCGCGTCGTCTGGCCCGACAGCAAGACCGGCGGCATGTCCAAGCCCATGAGCGAAGAAGCCTACCGGCTGCTTTCCACCGCACCGCGCAAAGACGGCTGCCCCCACGTCCTGCCCTCGCCGAACGACCCCGCCAAGGCACTTACTGAAGGCGAGTACTACGGCGGCTGGAGCCGCGCCCTCAAGGCCGCAGGGGCAACGCACGTCGGCACGCACGGCATCCGCCATCGTTCAACGACCGACATTGCCAATTCGGGCATCCCGGTGAAGGTGGGCATGGCACTGACCGCGCACAAGACCGTGGCGATGTTCATGCGCTACGTCCACACCGAGGATGACCCGGTGCGCAAGGCGGCGGAGTTGGTGGCGAACCGCCGCAAAACGGTGGTCATGGGTAAGCCCCCAGCTACGCAGGAAGGCCCCGCCGCCGCATGACATAGCCGCTCCGTCCTGCATCGGACTGCCAAGATTCCGCCCCCTGTTTTACGCACGCCAACGTGCGCAAAACAGGGGCGGCAACATTCGATGCCCAGTAGGATTTCAATATCTAGGGCCAACCCTAGCGAGGGCTCGGAGTCTATTGAACAGCGTAGGTGCGCCCTTCAATGGATTCCCGCCCAGCGGCCACAAGCGTCGGCCTCACCCAGATGAGCTTTTCCAGTGAGAGCGCCTGACCGTAACGCTGGTTGCGCCAATGTCCCCGGCGCCAGTGTGCTCGAATGGCAGCGCTCACAGCCTGCCCTGCTTCAGTTCCACGCTCTTGGCTGCGCTCAGGAATATCGGCACCACACAGCCGCACCAGCGTAAACCCCGCCTTCTGAATGGCATTGCGCGCCTCTCGCTGCTGCTTGGCATTGCGTGCGCGCTGCAATTTTTCTGCGAGCAATTGCGGGGTGGATGGCTCTGGTACGGCATCACCCTGACCACCATAACTCGTTAGATAGAACAATGAATTGACCACGAGATTCGCTGCGTCTTCCACTGCACCGCTGAACGATGCCACTTGTTTTTCCAATTCACGGCGCGAGTCATCGTCAGAAACCAATTCCAGCTGGGTTTCAAGGCTTTCAGTTGTGCACCGCTCCAGCCCCCTACGCACGGCATCGTCGGCCGGCAATGAGAGCAGTTCGGGCCCGATCAGGCATACTGGCCCCGCAAGGCCGCTACTGGGGCCGTCGGCGCGGCTGAAGGTCAGGGCAAGCTGCAGCGTCCCATCGTTCGATTGCCAAACAAAGGCACCATCGAAAATCTCTGGTGTTCTGCGCTGGTCATCGTCGATCTCGATGCCGTGCTGTCGCCCAAAATGCACAAAGAACGCCGGATAGGGTAGTCGAAGCATGTCCAGCCGTGCATCGCGGATGTCTGTATGCCTCAGTTCGCTGGCCAACCCCGGAGAGAATGCGAACGTTTCCCGGCCCGCCGCGACGAACGCACCGAAGCAGAGGGATTCCATGCGGATGTTGTAGAGGGTACGGACGTAGAGCATGTCCGAGATGTCGTCGTGGAGCTGAAGGCTTCTCGATTGCTGCAGCATGAAGGGCAGAACCTCCACGTCGAGCAGCATTTCCAACTCGGTCAGCGGCTGGCCTTGATAGGGAGCGGGGACGCGCTTGACCCAATCTGTTAGGAGTTGAGCCCAGGGATAAGCAAGGAACCGGGTACTGCCTATGGGGCTCTGGCGCAAACGGTGGCGCCGATCATTCGAATCTTCCATGCACCCAGTTTGCGTGATGTCCAAATGCCCTTCAAGGGCTTGTTGCACTACAGGAAACACACTTTCCTGACGTGAAAATCATGTAGCGCTGAACCAACGAATTCGCCGAATATGAACTCTACAGCAACTGCTCAGGCCGCCTCGGTCAGCTTGGCAACTGATGCACATACCTGAAGCAGCTTCCCCGGTGCGTTGACAGATAGCGAGCAAACGGTTCAGGTGATTCACTTTGCCAGTGCATGTACCCATGCATCGCCATTGACCTCCATGAAGTCATTGCCATGCATGACATCGTGTCTCCGGCCTGTCATCGCGCGTGCATTCGCGCTGCGCGCCGAACTGCACGCGGCGTAGCCGTCCCACGTGCAGATAGCGAGCCATGCCGCGCCGCCGCCGTATCGAATTTGCGTGCCGTGGCGCTTGAAGCGGCGGAAGGCAAGATGAAAGGGCGCAGCACCACGGTGCGCGCCAAGCCAGTCTGCACGTGGGGTTGGGGCGGCACACGCCGAATGCGGCACCGTGCCGTTGAACTGTGTCAATCTAGCAGCCATGCGGCTTGCCCGCGTGCCACCTACGCGGCAAAACGCCCTGCTGCGCCAGGGCAGCAGGGCGTCCAAGACGTGGAAATCGACTCAGGAATGCGAGTCAGGAGGGGCCTGTCACCGACCGGCATATTGGATCCACTCCATGATCGGCATATAGGCGCCACCCGCTGACCGGCGTAATGGAGCCAGGGCGTGATCGCCGTATTGGAGCCAGTCTCGGATCGGCGTAATGAGG
>NZ_JBTNEH010000025.1:0-65788 GCF_054512775.1 Alicycliphilus sp. T452 | reverse complement strand
TTCCTGCGCGCGCTCTCCAAGAGTGGCTTGATGGTCTCGAATTGTTCGCGACTGATGTCGCTCGGATAGTTCTTTCTCACTCCCCGAGATTCTCATACCCTCGGGGAGACTTTGAACAGGCTCTAAGGCGATCGCGCAGGCTGCGCGCGTGCCGGCAGCGGTGGCTGGTTAGAATTGGCGGTTACCAAGCGGTTACCGCCGCTTTCCCTTCAACCTTCGAACGGATCCACCGCCATGCCTCTCGTCTCGATGCGCGAACTTCTCGACCATGCCGCCGACAACGGCTATGGCATTCCCGCCTTCAACGTCAACAACCTGGAGCAGGTGCAGGCCGTGATGGCCGCCGCCGACGAGGTGGGCGCCCCCGTGATCCTGCAGGCCAGCGCCGGCGCGCGCAAATACGCCGGCGAGAGCTTCATCAAGTACCTGATCGCCGCCGCCGCCGAGGCCTATCCGCACATCCCCCTGGTCATGCACCAGGACCACGGTACCTCCCCCGCCATCTGCCAGGGCGCGCTGAACCTGGGCTTCGGCTCGGTGATGATGGATGGCTCGCTCAAGGAAGACGGCAAGACCCCGGCAGACTTCGACTACAACGTGGACGTGACGCGCCAGGTCGTCGCCATGGCGCACAAGATCGGCGCCACGGTGGAAGGCGAGCTCGGCTGCCTGGGCTCGCTGGAAACCGGCGAGGCCGGCGAGGAAGACGGCGTGGGCGCGGCCGGCAAGCTGAGCCACAGCCAGCTGCTGACCGACCCCGAGGAGGCGGCCCGCTTCGTCCAGGAGACCCAGCTGGATGCGTTGGCCATCGCCATCGGCACCAGCCATGGCGCCTACAAGTTCACGCGCCCGCCCACGGGCGACGTGCTGGCGATTTCGCGCGTCAAGGAAATCCATGCGCGCATTCCCAACACCCACCTGGTGATGCATGGCTCGTCGTCGGTGCCGCAGGACCTGCTGGCCATCATCAACCAGTACGGCGGCAAGATGAAGCAGACCTACGGCGTGCCGGTCAAGGAGATCCAGGAGGCCATCAAGCACGGCGTGCGCAAGATCAACATCGACACCGACATCCGCATGGCCATGACCGGCGCGGTGCGCAAGTTCCAGTTCGAGAATCCCGACAAGTTCGACATGCGCGAGTGGATGAAGCCGGCGCGTGAGGCGGCCAAGGCGATCTGCAAGCAGCGCTACCTGGAGTTCGGCTGCGAGGGCCAGGGCGCCAAGGTCAAGGGCTACACGCTCGATGAGATGGCGGCCAGGTACGCGGCGGGTGCGCTGCGCCAGCTCGTGAACTGACCGCCGCAGCCAGCGCGTTGCGAAAGGCCCGGCGCCTTGGTGGAGCCGGGTCTTTTTTTGTGTGTGGCGGCGGCGGCGATTTCTCGCGCCAGCATCCGGGCGGCAAAATTCTTCATGTAAGCTTGCGGTCAGCTGCCCCGTGCGGGCGCGGTGTGACGGCTCTAGTCTTTTCCCTCCATGAATCAGGTGATTTCGACAATCAGGTGCCTGTTGCCCTGCGTCCTGGTGGCGCTGGCAGCGTGCGCTCCCCTTCCTTCGCAGCACGCGGAATACCCTGCGGGCCGTGCGCGGCTGGCGCTGCCGGCGGGGGCGTGGGAAGACCTCGGCGCCGACGATCAGGCCGTGCGCCTGCTGCCGGAGCCCGAAGGCAGCATTGCGCTGCAGACCCGCACAGTGGCGCTGCGGGGCGCGCGCCAGGAACTGCTGGCCGTGTTGCGTGTGCAGGCCAACCGCACCAATGACTGGCAAGGTCCCATGCTCTGGCCAGGCAACTGCCCGCCCCAGGAGGGCGTGGTGGTGGAGGACGCCAGCAAGGGCAGCCGCGTGCGCGTGGATTGCCTGCGCTTCAAGCGCTGGGTGGTCGGTCCGCAATGGCTGGAGAAGAACCAGCCTGGTCTCGCTCAATGGCTGGCGGGCCGCAAGCTGGCGCTGAGCCCGCCGTATTCGTATATGAGCTACCGCTACGCCGCCGAGAGCGGGGCCATGGTGGCAGTGGATGTGTTGGCGGACCAGCGGCTGCTGAGCCCCAAGACCCGCAACAACGAGGAATTCCTGGCCGCGGGCAAGCCCGCGCTGCAATGGGGCCACGATCTGGCCCAGGCCGTGCGCGTGAGCGCAGCCATGATGGATGGTTACCTGGCCATTCCCCCCTTCCCGTTCGCGGTATCCACTCCCTAACAACGCCAGCAAGCCTCCCTTGAGCCGGGGCCTTGCACAACGATTACCTCGAGGAGACCTCCCATGCAGACCGACACAACCCCGCAGGCGCAGCCGCAACGCATCGGCGTGCCGCGGGAAACCTTCCCCGGCGAAAAGCGTGTCGCCACCGTGCCCGACGTGGTGGAAAAACTTATCAAGCTCGGCTTCGCGGTCGCCGTCGAATCGGGCGCCGGTGAGGCAGCCAACTTCAGCGACGACGCCTACCGCGCCGCCGGCGCCGAGATCATCGATGGCGCCGCGCAGCTGTGGGCTGCGTCCGACATCGTGCTCAAGGTGCGCCCGCCCAGCGGCGACGAGGTGGACCTGATGCGCGAAGGCGGAACGCTGATCGACTTCATCTGGCCTGCCCAGAATCCCGAGCTGATGGAGCGCCTGGCGGCGAGGAAGGCCACCGTGCTGGCCATCGACTGCCTGCCGCGCACGCTCTCGCGCGCGCAGAAGATGGACGCGCTCACCTCCACCGCGGGCGTGTCAGGCTATCGCGCCGTCATCGAGGCGGCCAACGCCTTCGGCCGCTACTTCAATGGCCAGATCACGGCCGCGGGCAAGGTGCCGCCGGCCAAGGTATTCATCGCCGGCGCCGGCGTGGCGGGCCTGGCGGCCATCGGCACGGCGGCCAACCTGGGCGCCATCGTGCGCGCCAACGACACGCGCGCCGAGGTGGCCGACCAGGTCAAGTCGCTGGGCGGCGAGTTCGTCAAGGTGGACTACGAGGAAGACGGCTCGGGCGGCGGCGGCTACGCCAAGGTCATGAGCGAGGGCTTCCAGGCCGCGCAGCGCCAGATGTACGCCACCCAGGCCAAGGACGCGGACATCATCATCACCACCGCGCTGATCCCCGGCAAGCCGGCGCCGAAGCTCATCACGGCCGAGATGGTGCAGAGCATGAAGCCCGGCAGCGTCATCGTGGACATGGCCGCCGAGCAGGGCGGCAACTGCGAGCTCACGGTGCCCGGCGAGGCGGTGGTGCGCCATGGTGTGACCATCATCGGCTACACCGACCTGGCCTCGCGCCTGGCCAAGCAGTCGTCCACGCTGTACGCCACCAACCTGCTGCGCCTGACCGAGGAACTGTGCAAGGCCAAGGACGGCGTGGCCGTGGTCAACATGGAGGACGACGCGATCCGCGGCCTTACCGTGGTCAAGGACGGCGCCATCACCTGGCCGGCACCGCCGCTCAAGCAGGCGCCTGCGCCGGCGCCCAAGCCTGCCGCCGCGCCCATGCCCGAGAAAAAGGGCGGCCATGGCAGCAGCACCGGCCCGCTGCCGGCCACCACCCTGGCCATCATCTTCGCCGTCGCGGCCGTGCTGTTCTGGTTCATCGGCGCCTACGCGCCCGCGGCCTTCCTGGGCCACTTCACCGTGTTCGTGCTGGCCTGCTTCATCGGCTACATGGTGGTGTGGAACGTCACGCCCGCGCTGCACACGCCCTTGATGAGCGTGACCAACGCCATCTCCAGCATCATCGCCATCGGCGCGCTGGTGCAGATCGCGCCGCCCGAAGCCGGAGCGGGCGGGCGCCCCGACGGGCTGATCCTCTGGCTGGCCTTTGCCGCGCTGGTGCTCACGGCCGTCAACATGTTCGGCGGCTTTGCCGTGACGCGCCGCATGCTCGCCATGTTCCGCAAATAAGAACCAGACAAGAACCATAAATAAGGAAGACGAACATGTCCCAGAGCCTCGCTACGGTGGCCTACATCGGCGCCACCATCCTGTTCATCCTCAGCCTGGGTGGCCTGTCCAACCCGGAAACCTCGCGCCGCGGCAACCTGTTCGGCATGATCGGCATGGCGCTGGCCGTGCTGGCCACGGTGTTCGGCCCGCGCGTCAGCCCTTCGGGCATTGCCTGGATCGTCGGCGCGCTGGTCATCGGCGGCGGCATCGGCCTGTATGCGGCCAGGATCGTCAAGATGACGCAGATGCCCGAGCTGGTCGCGCTCATGCACAGCCTCGTGGGCCTGGCGGCCTGCCTCGTGGGCTTCGCCAGCTACGTCGATACCTCCATCCAGCTCGAAGGCGCGGAAAAGGCCATCCACGAGGTGGAGATCTACGTCGGCATCCTGATCGGCGCCATCACCTTCTCGGGCTCGCTCATCGCGTTCGGCAAGCTCGCCGGCAAGATCGGCGGCAAGCCGCTGTTGCTGCCCGCGCGCCACTGGCTCAACCTGGCCGCGCTGCTGGTGGTGATCTGGTTCGGCCGCGAGTTCCTCAATGCCCACGACGTGCAGGCGGGCATGCTGCCGCTGGTCGTGATGACGGCGATCGCGCTGCTGTTCGGCGTGCACATGGTCATGGCCATCGGCGGGGCCGACATGCCGGTGGTGGTGTCCATGCTCAACAGCTACTCGGGCTGGGCGGCGGCGGCCACGGGCTTCATGCTGAACAACGACCTGCTGATCGTCACCGGCGCGCTGGTGGGCTCCTCGGGCGCCATCCTCTCCTACATCATGTGCAGCGCGATGAACCGCAACTTCATCAGCGTGATCGCGGGCGGCTTCGGCTCGGGCGGCGGCGCGCCGGCCAAGAAGGGCGACGCCGCCGAGCCCCAGGGCGAGGTGGTGCCCATCAGCGCCGCCGAGACCGCGGAGCTGCTGCGCGAGGCCAAGAGCGTCATCATCGTGCCGGGCTACGGCATGGCCGTGGCCCAGGCCCAGCACACGGTGTACGAGATCACGCAGACCCTGCGCGAGAAGGGCGTGCAGGTGCGCTTCGCCATCCACCCCGTGGCGGGCCGCATGCCGGGCCACATGAACGTGCTGCTGGCCGAGGCCAAGGTGCCCTACGACATCGTGATGGAGATGGACGAGATCAACGAGGACTTCCCCGACGCGGACGTGGCCATGGTCATCGGCGCCAACGACATCGTGAACCCCAGCGCGCTCGAAGACCCGTCCAGCCCCATCGCCGGCATGCCGGTGCTGGAGGTGTGGAAGGCCAGGCACTCCATCGTGATGAAGCGCTCCATGGCCTCGGGCTATGCCGGCGTGGACAACCCGCTCTTCTACAAGGAGAACAACCGCATGCTGTTTGGCGACGCGAAGAAGATGCTTGACGAGGTGCTGGGTACGCTCAAGAGCTGACGGGGCATAATTCTCCTGTGAAAAGTACGACCGTGCGGATTTTTCCGGCACGGTTTTTCACATCCAATAAACACATCAGGAGACTTGGAGATGAGCGACCGACCATGGCTGGCGGCCTATCCGCAGGGCGTGCCTGCCGACATTGATCCGACGCAGTACCAGTCGCTGGTGCAGCTGATGGAGCAGGCCTTTCGGGACTATGCGGACCGCACCGCCTACAGCTTCATGGGCAAGGACCTGCGCTTCGGCGAGACCGATGTCCTGAGCCGCCAGTTCGCCGCCTATCTGCAAAGCCTGGGCCTGGTGCGCGGCGACCGCGTGGCGCTGATGATGCCCAACGTGCCGCAGTACCCGATCGCCGTGGCCGCCGTGCTGCGCGCGGGCTTCGTGGTGGTGAACGTGAACCCGCTGTACACGCCGCGCGAGCTCGAGCACCAGCTCAAGGACTCGGGCGCCAAGGCCATCGTCATCATCGAGAACTTCGCCGCCACGCTGCAGGCCTGCATCGCCCACACAGCCGTCAAGCACGTGGTGCTGTGTGCCATGGGCGACCGGCTGGGGCTCAAGGGGCTGCTCGTCAACTACGTGGTGCGCAGCGTCAAGAAGCTGGTGCCGCCCTACCAGCTGCCGGGCGCGGTGCGTTTCAACGACGCGCTGGCCAAGGGCGCGTCGGCCGCGTTCACCCAGCCCGAGCTCAAGCCCGACGACATCGCGCTGCTGCAGTACACGGGCGGCACCACGGGCGTCAGCAAGGGCGCGGTGCTGCTGCACCGCAACGTGATCGCCAACGTGCTGCAGTCCGAGGCCTGGAACGCGCCCGCCACGAGCAAGATTCCGGCCGGCGAGCAGCCCACGGCCGTGTGCGCGCTGCCGCTGTACCACATCTTCGCGTTCACCGTGAACATGATGCTGAGCATGCGCACGGGCGGCAAGACCATCCTGATCCCCAACCCGCGCGACCTGCCCGCCGTGCTCAAGGAACTGTCCAAGCACACCTTCCACAGCTTCCCGGCGGTGAACACGCTGTTCAACGGGCTGGCCAACCACCCGGATTTCGACACCGTCAACTGGAAGAACCTCAAGGTCTCGGTGGGCGGCGGCATGGCCGTGCAGGCGGCCGTGGCCAAGCTGTGGCTGCAGAAGACCGGCTGCCCCATCTGCGAGGGCTACGGCCTGTCGGAGACCAGCCCCTCGGCCAGCTGCAACCCGGTCACGGCCCAGGAGTTCTCGGGCACCATCGGCGTGCCCATCCCCAGCACGTACATGCGCATCCTCGACGACGACGGGCACGACATCTCGGCCACCGGCCAGCCGGGCGAGATCGCCATCAAGGGGCCGCAGGTCATGGCCGGCTACTGGCAGCGGCCCGACGAGACCGCCAAGGTCATGACCGAGGACGGCTACTTCAAGACCGGCGACATCGGCACCATGGACGAGCGCGGCTACTTCAAGGTGGTGGACCGCAAGAAGGACATGGTGCTGGTCAGCGGCTTCAACGTCTACCCCAACGAGGTGGAGGACGTGGTGGCCCTGATGCCCGGCGTGCTCGAATGCGCCGTGGTCGGCGTGCCCGACGACAAGACCGGCGAGGCCGTGAAGCTCGTCATCGTGAAGAAGGACCCCGCGCTGGCCGAGGCGCAGGTGCGCGAGTTCTGCAAGGCCAACCTCACGGGCTACAAGCAGCCCAAGGTGGTCGAGTTCCGCACCGAGCTGCCCAAAACCCCCGTGGGCAAGATCCTGCGCCGCGAACTGCGCGACAAGAAGTAGCGCCGCCGCCAGCCTCTGCAGAGCCGGGACAATCCCGGCTTTTCACGTCCGCCCCGCCATGACCACCGCCATCCTCAGCGCCCTGCCCGAAGAGCAGGGCAGCCTCATGCACGCGCTGCACCGGCCCGAGCGCATCGCGCACGCGGGCCGCGTGTTCTGGCGCGGCGCGCTGTACGGGCGGCCCGTGGTGCTGGCGCTCGCGGGCATAGGCAAGGTCGCGGCCGCCGCCACGGCCGCTGTGCTGGCCGAGCGCTTCGGGGCTGCGCGCATGGTGTTCACGGGCGTGGCCGGGGGGCTGGGCGAGGGCGTGCGCGTGGGCGACGTGGTGGTGGCGAGCGACTACCTGCAGCACGACCTCGACGCCTCGCCCATCTTCCCGCGCTGGGAGGTGCCCGGCTACGGCTGCGCGCGCATGGCCTGCGACGAGGCGCTGACCGCTCTGCTTTCGGAAGCTGCGCGCGCTTATCTGGCGGGCGCTGGAGGCATTTTTAGTGCTGAAAACCAGCTCCATCCGCCGCGTGTGCACCAGGGGCTGATGGCGAGCGGCGACCGCTTCGTGTCGACGGCGCGCGAATCCGGCGCGCTGCGCTCGGCGCTCATGGAGGCCGGCCACGACGTCCTTGCCGTCGAGATGGAAGGCGCCGCCGTCGCCCAGGTGTGCCGCGACTACCGGATGCCCTTCGCCGCGGTGCGCACCATCTCCGACCGCGCCGACGACAGCGCACACGTGGACTTCGCGCGCTTCGTGCGCGACGTGGCAAGCCGCTATGCCGACGGCATCGTGCATGAATTGCTGAAGGCGCTCCAAAAATAGGAGCTACTAACGCTTGTTCAGAAAGCGCTAGAGTCCAATCCGACTTGAAACTGGCGCGCCCCATGCCAGCAGACGCCGTGGAGCCGGCTTCGCCGGGCCACCGGCGTCGTCCCCCCTCCCGCAGGAGAGGGGGGAGGGCGCGCAGCGCCTCAGGGGGGTGAGCTTTATTTCAACCAGCCGCGCTTGCGGAAGTACAGCATGGGCACCACGGCGCTGGCGATCATGAGCGCGATGGCGTAGATGTAGCCGTGCTCCCATTCCAGCTCGGGCATGGCGCGGAAGTTCATGCCGTAGACGCTGGCGATCAAGGTGGGCGGCAGCAGCGCCACGCTGGCCACCGAGAAGATCTTGATGATCTTGTTCTGGTTGATGTTCAGGAAGCCGACGGTGGCGTCCATCAGGAAGTTGATCTTGTCGAACAGGAACTGCGTGTGGCTGTCGAGCGACTCGATGTCGCGCAGGATCTGGCGCGCGTCCTCGAACTGCTCGGCATTGAGCATCTTGCTGCGCATCATGAAACTGACGGCGCGGCGCGTGTCCAGCATGTTGCGGCGGATGCGGCCGTTCAGGTCCTCCTGCCAGGCGATGTCGGCCAGCACGCGCTGGGCGTGGTCGTCGGTCACGTGGCCTTCGAGCACCTGGGTGCTGACCTTCTTCAGGTCGTCGTAGATGCCTTCGAGGGTGTCGGCGGAGTATTCGACGTCGGTGTCGAACAGCGACAGCAGCACCTCCTTGGCATCCTCGATCAGCCCCGGCGCGCGGCGCGCCCGCATGCGCAGCAGGCGGAAGACGGGGATGTCCTCGTCGTGGATGGAGAACAGCACGCCGCAACTCTTGAGCCCGGTGTTGTGCTGGTTCAGGATGAAGGCCACGCGCACCGAGCGCGGCTCCTCGTCATCGTCCACCAGGAAGTCGCTGCGGATGTGCAGCTCGCCGTTGTCTTCCTCGTAGAAGCGCGCAGACTCCTCGATGTCCTCGTCCATCGCGTCCTCGGGGATGGACAGGCCGTAGTGCTGCTTGATCCAGCGTTTTTCCTCCAGCGTGGGCGACTCCAGGTCCACCCAGATCGGCTGGAAGCGCGCCAGTTCTTCCAGGGACTCGATTTCTTCCTGGACCAGCCGGCCATTGGCGAGCGAAAAGATGTTGAGCATGGCTCACTTTCCCGGTTGTTTTTGTGGCGTCTGCGAGGGGGGAGGGTGCTTTCAGCCCCTCGGCAGTCCGGGAGGCTGAAAGCTACCAACTGGGGTAGCTTTCCATGGCGCTATTTCCTGAATGTGTAAGCCGGCGATTATCGCACCCGCCCCCGATGGGCGCAGGGGCTCAGCCAGCGGCCGTATGGCGCACCAGGGCCAGCGCGCGACACAGGTCGGCCCAGGCGGCGGCCTTGGCCTCGGGGGCGCGCAGCAGGTAGGCCGGGTCGTAGCTGACCACGGCCGGCGTGCCGTCGGCCAGGTGGTGCGTGGCGGCCCGCAGGCGCCCCAGGGGCTCGCGGCTGCCCAGCACCGCGCGCGCCGCGGCCAGGCCCAGCACCAGCACCATGGCAGGGCGCAGCGCGGCCAGTGCCTGCTGCAGGCCGGCGGCGGGCTCCACGCCCTCGGCCGGCAGGCCGGGCGCGGGGCGGCCCAGCGTGGCCACGAAGGCGCGCGGGTGCCGGTGCAGGCCCATGGCGCGCAGCATGTTGTCCAGCAGCCGGCCGACCTCGCCGGCCAGGGGCTCGCCCGGCGTGGGGCTCTCCAGCACGACCAGCCAGGCCGCGCCCAGTTCGGGCGGCGTGGCGGCCGGGTCGGCCTGCGGGTACAGCGCCCGGGGCGTGCCCAGCAGCAGGCCTCCCGGCGGCGCGCCTGCCGCCGCCGGTGCCGCGCGCGCGGCGGGTTCCGGCGCCGGGCGCCGCGCGGGCGCGGGCGCCGGCATGGGTGGGGGCGCCGCCGCTTCGGCACGGGCGGTGGCGGGCTGGGCGGTGGCGGGCTCCGGGGCCGGGCGCGCCGGCGGCGCGGCCCAGACGGTGACGCCCATTTCCTGCAGCATGGCGCGTTGGCGCGCGTCCAGTTCGAGGCTCATAGCGGCAGACTCATGACCACGGCGTCCTCGCGCTGGTCGCCCACGCCCGGGTAGTAGCACTTGCGCAGGCCCACGCGGCGGTAGCCATGGGTCTCGTAGACGTGCCGGGCGCGCTCGTTGCCCACGCGCACCTCCAGCCACAGCCATTGCGCGCCCTGGCCGCGCGCCCACAGGGCCAGGGCGTCGAGCATCACGTGGGCCCAGCCCTGGCGCTGGAAGGCTGGCGCCACGGTGATGTTGAGCAGATGCGCCTCCTGCACGCCGGGCATGGCGACGAAGTAGCCCAGGATCTGGGCGCCCGCCGTGAGCAGCTGGACCTGGTAGCCGGCGGCCAGGGCGTCGGTGAAATTGCCGCGCGTCCAGGGATGGGAGTAGGCGCTTTGCTCGATCGCCATGAGCGCGTCCAGGTGCTCGGGCGTCAGGGGCTCGAACCGGGCCTCGGTGGCGGCGGGGGGCTGGGCCATCGCGTTCATGCGTGCGGGGCCGGCGCGGCGCGCCGGGCGGCCTCTCTCTCGGCGGTGGTTTGCGCCACCTTGTCGCGGATGTAGCGCGGCAGCGCGGCGTCCGCGCGCACGGCGCAGCCGGCGGCCAGCAGGGCGGGCGCCAGGCGCAGCAGGGCCGTGGCCGTGGGCAGGGCCTGCACGTGGGGCGCGCCGGGCGCCAGGCGCGCGCCATAGGCGGCGCGGGCGTTGCCGGCCAGCGTCCAGCCGGCGGGCACCTCCACGGCCTCGGGGGCGCACAGGCCGAAGTCCTGCGGCGCGCGCCAGTGGCCGCCGGCGGCGGCCGTGGCGTCGGGCCGCCACTCGAAGGGCGCCGCGTAGACCTCGTCCATGCGCGCGTCCAGCGCGGCGACCACGCGCGTGCAGCCATGCGCCGCGCGCGCCTCCTCGGCCACGGCCAGCAGCGTGTCCACGGGCAGCACGGGCACGCCCTGGCCGCCGCGCGCGCCGAAGGCCAGGCCCTGGGCCACGGAGCAGGCCGTGCGCAGCCCCGTGAACGAGCCCGGCCCGCGGCCGAAGGCCACGGCGTCGAGCCGCTCGAACGACAGCCCGGCCTGCGCCAGCAGCGCGCGGATGGCCGGGATCAGGGTGGCCGACGCCTGGGCGCCGCCCGGGCCGTGGTGCTCGCACACCAGCGCGTCGTGCCGCACGGCGATGGACAGGGTGTCGGTGCTGGTGTCGAAGGCGAGCAGGTTCATGGAGGGCCCGATTATCGGCTCTGCGCCGGGCCATGGGCGGGGCGATAGACTTTGCGGCCATGCTGCCCCCGTCCTTTGCGCGTGCCTTGCGCCGCCTGCGCCGCGCGGCCTGCGCCGGCATCGCCAGCTTCTGCCTGGGGGCCTGCGCCGCGGCCCCGTCCGGCCCGCCGGCCGATGCCGGCGCCTTGCCCCCCGCCGTCGATGCGGCGCTGCAGCGCGCCGGGCTGCCGCGCACGGCGCTGTCGGCCATGGTCGTGGATGTCGAGGGGCGCGCGCCCGCGCGCCTGGCCTACCAGGGCGACAAGGCGGGCAACCCGGCCTCGGTCATGAAGCTGGTGACCACCTTCGCGGCGCTGGACATGCTGGGCCCGGCCTTCACCTGGGACACGCCCGTGTACCTGGACGCCATGCCCCGGGACGGGCGCCTGCGCGGCAACGTCTACATCAAGGGCCAGGGCGATCCCAAGCTGGTGGTGGAGCGGCTGTGGCTGCTCATGCGCAGCCTGCGCGCGCTGGGCGTCGCCCGGATCGAGGGCGACATCGTGCTCGACCGCGGCGCCTTCGCGCTGCCGGACCACGACCCGGCCGGGTTCGACGGCGAGCCCTGGCGCCCCTACAACGCCGCGCCCGACGCGCTGCTGCTCAACTACAAGGCCGTGGCCATGGACTTCACGCCCGACGCGGCGGCCGGCGTGGCCCGCGTGCGCTACGCGCCGCCGCTGGCCGGGGTGGAGCTGCCGGCCAGCGTGCCCCTGGCGCCCCCGGGCACGGCATGCGGCGACTGGCGCACCACTTTGCGCGCCGATTTCGCCGATGCCGCGCGCATCGCCTTCCAGGGCGTGTACCCGCAGGCCTGCGGCGCGCGCGAGTGGTCCGTGGCGCCGGCCGATCCGGGCGGCTATGCGGCGCGCGCCGTGGAGGGCATGTGGCGCGAAGTGGGCGGCACGCTTGCGGGCCGCGTGCGCGACGGCCAGGTGCCCGCGGGCCTGCAGCCGGCGTTCGGCAGCCGCTCGCCCGCGCTGGCGGAGGTGGTGCGCGACATCAACAAGCACAGCAACAACGTCATGACGCAGCAGCTGCTGCTCACGCTGGGGCTGCACAGGGGCGGCCAGGGCAGCTTCGAGGCCGCGCGCGCCGTGCTCGCCCAGTGGTGGCGCGAGCGCATGGGCGGCGCCGATGCGCCCGTGGTGGACAACGGCGCGGGCCTGAGCCGCGAGGCGCGCCTGAGCCCGCGGGCGCTGGCGCGCATGCTGCAGCAGGCCTGGGCCTCGCCCGTGATGCCGGAGTTCGTCGCCTCGCTGCCGGTCGCGGGCGTGGACGGCACGCTGCGCCGCAGGCCGGCCCTGCCCGCGGGCGCCGCCCACCTCAAGACCGGCAGCCTGCGCGACGTGGCGGCCATGGCCGGCTACGTGCTGGCCGCCAGCGGGCGCCGCTACGTGCTGGTGGCCATCGTCAACCACCCGGACGCGGCCGCGGCGCGGCCCGCGCTCGACGCGCTGGTCGACTGGGCTGCGCGCGATACGGGCATGTGACCGGCCCGCATTGGTGGTTTCCCGCCCCACCGGAGGCGGGGGCCGGGATTAACATCGCGCAATCCAAAAAAGAACGATCGTTCTATTCATAACAGGAGATCAGCGATGAACAAATGGACAGGACTGGCCATGGCCAGCGCCGCCGCGATGCTGGCGGCATGCGGCGGAGGCTCCGATCCGGGCGGCAGCACCGCGACCGACCTGAGCGGGGCGCGCGGCTCCCTCATGTACAACCCGCCGCTGCGCGTGACGGCGCTTTCCGCCGCCGAGTTCAAGGACCGGCTCGCGGCCAGTCCGAGCGGCCAGAGCCTGCTGGCGCTCGCGGGCGCGCCCAGGTGCGGCGTGAACGTCCACTACATCGAGTACGGCACTGTGGGCGGCGCGGGCGAGAAGACGAACGCCTCGGGCGCGCTCATGGTGCCCTCGGGCGACGCGGCGGGCTGCAGCGGCCCGCGCCCCGTGGTGCTGTATGCCCACGGCACGTCCACCGACCGCGGCTACAACATCGCCGACATCACCGAGCCCGCGCGCCCCGGCGCCTCCGAGGGCACGCTGCTGGCCGCCATGTATGCGGCGCAGGGCTTCATCGTGGTGGCGCCCAACTACGCGGGCTACGACGTCTCCAAGCTCGGCTACCACCCCTACCTGAACGCGGACCAGCAGTCCAAGGAGATGATCGACGCGCTCGCCGCCGCGCGCAAGGCGCTGCCCGGCATCAACGGCCAGGACGGCGGCAAGCTGCTCATCACCGGCTACTCGCAGGGCGGCCACGTGGCCATGGCCACGCACCGCGCGCTGCAGGCGGCCAACCAGCCCGTGACGGCCTCGGCGCCCATGTCGGGGCCGTATGCGCTGGGCGCCTTCGGCGATGCCGTGTACTACGGCAACGTGAACCTGGCCGCCACCGTGTTCACGCCGCTGCTGGCGTCGAGCTACCAGAAGGCCTACGGCAACATCTACGGCCAGCCATCGGACATGTTCGAAGCGGCCTACGCCACCGGCATAGACCAGCTGCTGCCGTCCACCACGCCCATCGAAACGCTCTTTTCCCAGGGCAAGCTGCCGCAGACGGCGCTCTTCAGCAGCACGCCGCCCGCGCCCGCGTTCGCCGGCATCACGCCGCCGACCCAGCCGCCGGAGCTGGCGCCGCTGTTCGCGCTGGGCTTTGGCAGCAACAACCTGGTGAAGAACAGCGCGCGCCTGGCCTACCTGCAAGACGCCATGGCCAACCCCGATGGCGCCGTGCCCGCGCTCACCACCGGAGGGCAGGCCGCCACGCCCCAGCATCCTCTGCGCAAGGCCTTCAAGGCCAACGACCTGCGCAACTGGGCGCCCCAGCGCCCGGTGCTGCTGTGCGGCGGCAATGCCGACCCGACGGTGTTCTACCAGGCCAATACCGTGCTCATGCAAGGACTGTGGTCTCCCCCCTCGCCGCTGGCGCTGCCGGCCGGCGTGCTGACGGTGCTGGACGTGGATTCGGCCAGCGGCGGCGCGTCCGACCCGTTCGCCGCCGTCAAGGCGGGGTTCGCCCAGGCCAAGGCCAATGCGGCCGCGCAGGGCGGCGCCAATGCCGTGGTGCAGGCCTACCACGGCTCGCTGGTGCCGCCGTTCTGCAACGTGGCCGCGCGCGCGTTCTTCCAGCAGGTGCTGGCATCGGGCGGCTGAACGCCGTTGCACAAGGAGTACCGACACCATGGCACGCTTCATCCCCCATGCCCTGTCCGCCGCCGCGCTGCTCGCGCTGTGCGGCACCGCTTCGGCCCAGTTCACCGTGCGCGGCGGCCTGAGCCACATCGCCCCCCATTCCTCGGCCACCGACGCCGTGGGCCCCATGCTGCCCGGCCCGCCGTCGGGCATCAGCATCGATGTGCAGAACAAGTCCACGCTGTTCCTGTCGCTGGCCTATGGGTTCCACCCGAACATGGAGTTCGAGCTCGCGCTGGGCTACCCCCCGACCCACGACGTGAACGCCAAGGTCGCCCCCTGGCTGCCGCCGCACATCGTGGCCTTCGACGGCCGGAAGGTGGCCGAGGTGCGCCAGATCGCCCCCACGCTGTTCTTCAACTACAAGTTCGGCGACGCGGCCAGCCGGTGGCGCCCCTTCGTGGGCGTGGGGCTGAACTACACCAACTTCGACAAGCGCACCTCCACGGCCGCGAACAACGCGCTCAACGGCGGCCCCACGGACATCCGCCTCTCCGATTCCTGGGGCCTGGCGGGGCAGATGGGCCTGAGCTACCGCATCAACGAGCGCTGGTCCATCACCGGCGCCATCGCCACGGCGCGCGTCAAGAGCAAGCTCACGACGCGCACGGCCGGCGTGCAGCGCGAGATCGACATCCGCTTCCACCCCGTGGTGCTGACCGTCAACGCCGGTTATACGTTCTGAGCGGCCTGTTGCCGCCGGATGCGAAAAAGCCGACCCGCGGGTCGGCTTTTTCATGCGCGGGACGGCCCGCGGTCACCAGCGCAGGCGCAGGCGGTCGTAGACGTAATCGCCGAGCCTGCGGTGTGCGTTCGGCGTGAGGTACACCTTGTCGGCGAACACATAGAGGTTGTAATCGGCGCCGGCCAGCAGCGTGGACGGGGTGCACAGGGCCGAGTTCACCTCGCCCGCGCCTATGCCTATGCCCGGGCCCGCGTCCACCGAGGTGCAGACCGGCGTGCTGCCGTTGGTGAAGCCATAGCCGCCGGGGTTGCCCTGGAACAGGTTCACGTAGTAGGCAATGTCCACGTAGAACACGGTCTTGCGCAGGTCCTCGATGGCGACCAGCAGGTCGTTGTTGAAGCGCAGGCTGGCGCGGCTGATCAGGTCCTGCCTGCCGATGGCCACGGCCCAGGGCGTGCGGCTCAGGTCGTAGGTGCCGGTCACCAGGATGTGCTTGGCGCCGGCGTCGGACAGGCGGCGCACCTGCGCGGCCAGGTCCTGGCCCGCCTTGCCAGCGGCATTCACGTACTGGTCCTCGGTGAGCGTGCCCGCCTGCACGGCGGCCATGCCGGCGACGATGTCGCCCACGCCGGCGCTGAATATCGCCAGGTCGCCATCGGCGAACTGCTGGCCGGCAAGGAACTGGTCCACCTGCCGCGCCACCGTGGGCGTGCTGGCATCGCCCGCCGCATCGGGAGTGGCCGCCACGCGCGCATTGCCCTGGGCGTAGCTCAGACCGCCTGCCGACACGGGCTGGACCGTGCCGCCGTAGCGCGAGGCGAGCTGCAGCGTCCAGATGTTGAGGCTGCCGTCGTTGACCGTGTAGCTCGATCCCTTCTGGCCCACGTCGGCCTGGCCGTCGCCGAAGGCGATGAAGCGCGTGGGCGCGAAGGCGGATTCGACGGTGCTGGAACCACAGGCCGCCAGCAGGGCGGCCGATGCACAGGCGGCCGCCAAGAAGCTGCGGCGCATCCAATTTGCTGGCATGTATTTCTCCGGATTGAGGTGGGCGAGAGTTTAACGACAGGGTCGCGTCAGGGGTATGGCGGTGCGTGGCGCCATGCAGGGATCAGCCGGCGGCCGCGGCGCGCTGCAGGCGGTCGCGCACGCCCTCCCAGTCGGGCGCGTCGGGCGGGGTCTCGATCCAGATCAGGCGCGCGCCCGCGTCGTCGAAGCCGCGCAGCGCGGCGAACAGCTGCTGCGCGGCCGCGGCCGCGTCGTCGGGCATGCGGCGCAGGATGATCCTGGACGATGCCGAGCGCAGCGGCGCGCGCGCATAAACGGCCAGGTGGGCGGCGTCGGCGCCCAGCACGTCCAGGCCGGCCTGCAGCTGCCGGGCGTCCATCAGGCGCACGCGTGCCGTCGGGGCGTAATGCGCCAGAAGCGTGCCTGACGCGCGCGGGGTGTGCGCTGGAAGCTCTTCTTTCGATAGTGGATGCAGGCCGCAGGCGCGCTGCACGTCCGCGCGAGAGACGGCGCCCGGGCGCAGCAGCACCGGCACGCCGCGCGTGCAGTCGATGATGGTGGATTCGATGCCCACGGCGCAGGCGCCGCCGTCGAGCACCAGCAGTTCCTCGCCGAACGCGTCGGCCACGTGCTGCGCCGTGGTCGGGCTGACCTTGCCGAAGTGGTTGGCGCTGGGCGCGGCCACGCCCCACACGGGCGGGTCGAGCCGCTGGCAGGCGGCCAGCACGGCATGGGCCACGGGGTGGGCGGGGCAGCGCAGGCCCACGCTGTCCTGCCCGCCCGTGGAGGCCCGCGCCGCGGCGGGCAGGCGCGGCAGGATCAGCGTGAGCGGGCCGGGCCAGAAGGCGTCGATGAGCTGCTGCGCGAACAGCGGCACCTCCTTGGCGTAGTGGGTGATGGCCGCGCTGTCGGCCACGTGCACGATCAGCGGGTGATTGGCGGGCCGTCCCTTGGCGGCGAAGATCCGGGCCACGGCCGCGTCGTCGTCGGCGTCGGCCGCCAGGCCGTAGACGGTCTCGGTCGGCAGGCCCAGCAGCTCGCCGCGCGCCAGCGCCTGCGCCGCGGCCTGTACCGAGGAGGGGAGCGCGCCGTCCAGGATCATGGGGGTCAGAAGGGTTCGATGCCGAGGAGGGCCGCCGCCTCGAGCGCCGTGGCGCGCACGGCCTCGGGCGTGGCGCCCGTGACGTTCAGGTGGCCCATCTTGCGCCCGCGCTTCGCGTCGCGCTTGCCGTACAGGTGCAGGTGGCAGCCGGGCAGCGCCAGTACCTCGTCCCAGGGCGGCGTGGCGGGGCCGTCGCCGTTCCTGAACCACAGGTCGCCCAGCAGGTTCAGCATGATGGCCGGGCTGTGCAGGCGCGGCTGCACCAGGGGCAGGCCGGCCATGGCGCGCACCTGCAGCTCGAACTGCGACACGTCGCAGGCATTCTGGCTGTAGTGGCCGCTGTTGTGCGGGCGCGGGGCGATCTCGTTGACCACCAGGGCGCCGTCCTGCAGCACGAAGAACTCCACGCACAGCACGCCCACGTAGTCCAGGCCGTCTGCTACCGATTTGGCAGCTGCCAGCGCTTGGCTGGCCTGCGCTGGAGGCAGATTTCCCTCATGAACTTCGGTCACGGCCAGGATGCCGCCCCGGTGCAGGTTGCGCTGCACGGGCAGGTGCACGGCATGGCCGTCGCGGCCGCGCGCCACGATGACGGAGCACTCGTGCGCCAGCGGCAGCATTTTTTCGAGCACGCAGGGTACGCGGCCCAGGTCGTCCCAGGCGGCGGCCAGTTCCTGCGGCGTCTGCACGCGCGCCTGGCCCTTGCCGTCGTAGCCCAGGCGCGCGGTCTTCAATATGCCGGGCAGCAGGCCGGCATCCACGGCGGCGAGCTGCGCGGGCGTCTCTATCACCGCGTGCGGCGCCACGGGCACGCCGCAGCGCACGAAGTGGGCCTTCTCGGCCGCGCGGTCCTGCGCGATCGCCACGGCGCCGCCCGCGGGCGACACGGGCAGGCTGCGCGCCAGGATGTCGAGCGCGGCGGCGGGCACGTTCTCGAACTCGGTGGTCACGGCGGCGCACAGGCGCGCCAGCGCGGCCAGGCCCTGCGGGTCCTCGTAGCCGGCGCGGATGTGGTGCTGGCTCACCAGCCCGGCCGGGCTGGCCGCGTCGTCGTCCAGCACGGCCGTGGCGTAGCCCATGGCCTGGGCCGCGTGCACGAACATGCGCCCCAGCTGCCCGCCGCCGAGCACGCCCAGCGTGGCGCCGGGCAGGATCACGCCCAGGCCCGCACTCATATCCGCGCTCATGCGGCCACCGGGGGCAGGGTCATGGCGCGCGCGGCGGCGGTCTGCTCGGCGCGGAAGGCTTCGAGCCGCTCGCGCAGCGCAGGGTCGTTGCTGGCCAGCAGGGCCACGGCGAACAGCGCCGCGTTGGCCGCGCCGGCCGCGCCGATGGCGAAGGTGGCCACGGGCACGCCCTTGGGCATCTGCACGATGGAGTGCAGCGAATCCACGCCCGAGAGATGCTTGCTCGCCACGGGCACGCCCAGCACCGGCACGCAGGTTTTGGCGGCGATCATGCCGGGCAGGTGGGCGGCGCCGCCCGCGCCCGCGATGATGGCCTGGAGGCCCCGGCCGGCGGCGGCCTCGGCGTAGCGGAACATGTCGTCGGGCATGCGGTGGGCCGAGACCACCTGCGCCTCGTGCGCGACGCCGAACTGCTGGAGGATGGCGACTGCGTGCTGCATGGTGTCCCAGTCGCTGCTGGAGCCCATGACCACGCCGATCTGGATGGGGTTCATGTGAAGAGTGCGCGCAACGGCGTTCGTCGGGGGGAACCCGGCATTTTACTTTTTGCGCATGCGCCCTGCCGGCACTCCGTCCCCCGGCGCCGAATATGTCCGAGAATCCCCGTTGAGCCATTACCGGGATGCCTACACATGATCGACGTCACCCTAGAAACCTTTGAGACCGAGGTGGTAGCCGCCTCCATGAACCAGCCCGTGCTGGTGGACTTCTGGGCGCCCTGGTGCGGCCCGTGCAAGACGCTGGGCCCGGTGCTGGAAAAGCTGGAGACCGAATACGCGGGCCGCTTCAAGCTCGCCAAGATCGACTCCGACCAGGAGCAGCAGCTGGCCGCCATGTTCGGCATCCGCAGCATTCCGACCTGCGTGCTGATGATGAACGGCCAGCCGGTCGACGGCTTCATGGGCGCGCAGCCCGAGGGCCAGCTGCGCGCCTTCCTCGACAAACACGTGCCCAGCGCCGAGGCGCTGCAGGCAGAGGAGCAGGAGGAAGAGGCGCAGGATGCGCTGGCCGAGGGCGACACCGAGGGCGCGCTGGAAAAGCTGCAGCACGCCGTGGCCACCGACCCGGCCAACGACGAGGCGCGCTTCGACTACGTGAAGCTGCTGCTGCAGCTCGGCCGCGAGGACGATGCCAAGGTCGCCTTCGCCCCCGTGATCGCAAAGGCCGATGCCTCGCGCCGCCTGGGCGCGCTCAGGGCCTGGATGGATGCTCTTGATTTCGTAGCTTCTGGCGCCCATGGGGAGGGCGCTGATGCCCAATTCGATGCAAAAATCGCCGCCAACAAGCGCGACTTCGAGGCGCGCTTCGGCCGCGCGCGCTGGCTCATGGCCCGGCAGCGCTGGACGGATGCCATGGACGAGCTGCTGGAAATCCTCATGCGCGACAAGACCTGGAACGACGAGGCCGCGCGCAAGACCTACGTGGCCATCCTGGAGATCATCGAGCCGCCCAGGGCCAAGGTGGCCGAGGGCCAGATCCCGCCCGAGGACCCCGTGGTGGCGACCTACCGCCGGCGCCTGTCCAGCGTCGTGCTGAGTTGAGCGGGCGCCGCGGCGCGTGGCTGGCGGCGCTGCTGCTTGCCGGCTGCGCCGGTGCGCCGGGGCCCGACGCATTCATCACCGGCGCCGTGATTTCGCGCGAGCGGCTCTACGTCCCGCCCGGCGCGGTGTTCGATGCCGCCCTGGTGGACGTCACGCAGGCGGGGGAGCCGCCCCTGGTCCTGGGGCGTCAGCGCCTGGCCCCCGCGGGGCCGTTGCCCTACGAATTGCGCATTCCCTACCGGCAGGCGCTCATTCATCCCCAGGGACGTTACGAGGTGCGCGCCGCGCTCACGCAGCAGGGGCGCCTGCTGCTGGATACGCCGGGCGTGCATCCGGTCCTGCTGAGCCCGGAGTTCCGGCATGTGGACGTGATCGTGGCGCGCGTGCCCTTGCTCGATGCCACGCTGGCGGCTGCCGTGCCCTTGCGCCAGACCTACTGGAAGCTGGCCGAGGTGGTGGGCAGGGCTGCCCTGCCGCCACCGGCGGCGGGCGCCGAGGCCGCCCATCTGGTGCTCGCGCGCGACTCCAACCGGGCAATGGGCTCGGGCGGCTGCAACCGCTTCGCTGCGCGCTACGCGCTGGCCGGCGGGCAATTGCGTTTCGACGCGCTGGTGTCGGGGCTGCGCCTGTGCCTGAAGGGCGGGACGAGCGAGCTGGCCTACCTGCAGCAGCTCGGAGCCGCCGCCTCCTACATGCAGCAGGGGCGCATGCTGGAGTTGCGCGACAGCGCCGGCAAGCCCCTGCTGCGTTTTGTCGCCGAGGAGCGCGGAGCGCCGCCGCCCGAGGACGAGGAACCGCCGCTGCAGGCCGCGTGATGCCGTGATGGCGGGCGCGCCCGGGGGGTCAGGCCGTCAGCCGCTGCAGCGCCTCGCGGTACTTGGCGGCGGTCTTCTCCACCACCTCGCGCGGCAGGCGCGGCGCGGGGGCGGTCTTGTTCCAGGGCTTGCCGCCCACCTGGGCCTGCTCCAGCCAGTCGCGCACGAACTGCTTGTCGTAGCTGGGCGGGTTCTCGCCGCGGGCCAGCGCCTCGGCATAGCCCTCCACGGGCCAGTAGCGCGAGCTGTCGGGGGTCAGCACCTCGTCCATCAGCACCAGCTCGCCGGCGTCGGTGAGACCGAACTCGAACTTGGTGTCGGCAATGATCATGCCCTTGGCGAGCGCGATGGCGGCGGCGGCCTCGTACAGCGCGATGCTGATGTCGCGGATCCTGGCGGCCAGCTCCGGGCCGACCATCTCCACGGTGCGCTCGAACGTGATGTTCTCGTCATGCTCGCCCATGGCGGCCTTGGCGGCCGGCGTGTAGATGCTGTGGGGCAGCCTGGCTGCGTTGGTCAGGCCGTCCGGCAGCGGCACGCCGCAGACCGAGCGCGACTCCTGGTACTCCTTCCAGCCGCTGCCGGCCAGGTAGCCGCGCACCACGGCCTCGATGGGAATCGGCTTGAGGCGCTTGACGAGCATGGAGCGCCCCCGCACCTGGGGCGCCTCGGCCGGTGTGACCACGCTCTCGGGCGCCTCGCCGGTCAGGTGGTTGGGCACGATGTGCCCGAGCTTGTCGAACCAGAACAGCGCCATCTGCGTGAGCAGCTCGCCCTTGCCCGGAATGGGCTCGCCCATGATCACGTCGAAGGCCGAGAGCCGGTCGCTGGCCACCATCAGGATGCGGTCGTCGCCCACGGCGTAGTTGTCGCGTACCTTGCCGCGCGCCAGCAGCGGCAGCGAGGTCAGGGCGGAGGTGTGCAGGGCGGAGGTGCTGGGCTGGGTCATGAGACGGTTGGGCGAAAGGTCTGCCCCGCCATCGCCGGGGCCAAAGCGGGCCATTCTAGCCATGGCGCCGGAGCCCGTGGCGCGGTGATCCGCAGGTCGCCACGGGCTGGAAATCCAGCCGATTGTGAAGCTTTTTGCGCGCCTTGGCACCCCGCCGCCATATCCCGTGCACATGGGGCGGGAACGCATTGCGTTCCGGTGCGTGCGGGCGCATAGTGAATCCAGGCCCGAATGCATGCATGTTCGCCAGCTGCCCCGGACCGGTACCGGGGCGGTGTTTTTCAACGAGTGAGCCACAGGAGGCTTGTCTATGAACTTGACGATCAGCGGTCATCACCTCGAAGTGACCCCCGCCTTGCGCAGTTATGTGACGTCCAAGCTGGAGCGCATCATCCGCCACTTCGACCAGGTGGTGGATGTCAAGGTGCTATTGACCGTGGAGAAGCAGAAGGAAAAGGAAAAACGCCAGCGCGCCGAGTGCACGGTGCACGTGAAAGGAAACGACCTGTTCGTGGAGAGTGCGCATTTCGACCTGTACGCGGCCGTGGACGAACTGATGGACAAGCTCGACCGCATGGTCGTGCGCCACAAGGACCGCATGCAGGACCACCAGGCCGGCGTACGCCGCGCCACCGTACAGGCCGCCGCGGCCTCCTGAAGGAGCGGCCAGAGCCCGTCCGCGCCACCGCCGTGCAAAAGCGGTGCCGCAACCGCCCACGGGGCGGTTTTTTGTTGCTGGTGGATACACTCTCAGGGTTTCCGCTGGGCGTGCATAATCGTCGCTCACTGTGACCATGAATCGACTTGCTTCCATACTGCCTCCCGCACAAGTGCTCGTGAGCGTCGATGCCACTAGCAAAAAACGTGCATTCGAGGAGGCCGGCCTGCTTTTCGAAAGCCAGCACGGCCTGTCCCGGGCCCTGATCACCGACAGCCTTTTCGCGCGCGAGCGCCTGGGCTCCACGGGGCTGGGCCACGGCGTGGCCATTCCGCACGGCCGGATCAAGGGACTGAAGTCGCCCATGGCGGCGGTGTTCCAACTGGCCCAGCCGATAGGCTTCGACGCGCCCGACGAACAGCCCGTGGTGCTGCTGATCTTTCTGCTGGTGCCCGAGGCGGCCACGCAGAAGCACCTGGAGATCCTGTCGGAAATCGCCGAGCTGCTCAGCGACAGCGCGCTGCGCGAACGCCTCAAGAGCTGCACCGACGCCGCCAGCCTGCACGGCATGATCTCGGGCTGGCAATCGGCCCAGAGCGCCTGACGCCACGCCCCAGCCGCCGGCCGCCGTGAAGCCCAACGTCGTCAGCGCCGATGTCCTCTTCGAGGAGTTCCGCACCCTGCTCAAATGGGAGTGGGTGGCGGGGCTGGGCGCTTCGGAGCGGCGCTTCACCGAGGTGGCCGTGCGCGCCGCGCGCTCGGGTGCCGACCTCGTCGGCTACCTCAACTACATCCACCCCTATCGCGCGCAGGTTCTGGGCGAGCGCGAGGTCGCCTACCTGACCAACGCGACGTCCGGGGACTGCAAGCGCCGCATTGCGCGCATCGTCACGCTGGAGCCTCCGGTGCTGGTGCTGGCCGACGGCCAGGCCGCGCCCGAGGAAGTGGTGTCGATGTGCGAGCGCGCGCAGATTCCGCTGTTCGCCACGCGGGAGTCGGCGGCCTTCGTCATCGACGTGCTGCGCGCCTACCTGTCCAAGCACTTCGCCGACCGCACCACCATGCACGGCGTGTTCATGGACATCCTGGGCCTGGGCGTGCTCATCACGGGCGAATCGGGCCTGGGCAAGAGCGAACTGGGGCTGGAGCTGATCTCGCGCGGCCACGGCCTGGTGGCCGACGACGCGGTGGACCTGTACCGCATCAACCAGACCACCATCGAGGGCAAGTGCCCCGACCTGCTGCAGAACCTGCTCGAGGTGCGCGGCATCGGCCTGCTGGACATCCGCGCCATCTTCGGCGAGACGGCCGTGCGCCGCAGGATGCGCCTGAAGCTCATCGTGCACCTGGTGCGCAAGGAAACCCTGGAGCGCGACTACGAGCGCATGCCCTACGAGCCGCTCACGCAGGACGTGCTGGGCGTGCCCGTGCTCAAGGTGGTGATCCAGGTGGTGGTCGGGCGCAACATCGCCGTGCTGGTCGAGGCCGCGGTGCGCAACACCATCCTGCAGTTGCGCGGCATAGACACCTACCAGGAATTCGTCGAGCGCCACCGCCGCGCCATGGAAGGCGGCGGCACCTGACCGTGCATCAGCGCTTCTTGGCGCAGTTGGCGCACTGGCCGTACAGGGCCATGGAATGGTCCTGTATGACCCAGCCCTTGGCCTGGGCGATCAGGTTCTGGCGCTTCTCGATCTCGGGGTCGTAGAACTCCTCGACCTTGCCGCAGGCCGTGCACACGAAGTGGTCGTGGTGCTGGCCCTCGTTGAGCTCGTAGACGGCCTTGCCGCTCTCGAAGTTGCTGCGGATCAGGATGCCGGCCTGCTCGAACTGCGTGAGCACGCGGTAGACGGTGGCCAGGCCGATGTCCGAGCGCTCGTCCAGCAGCACGCGGAACACATCCTCGGCCGTCATGTGGCGCTGGGCGCCCTTCTGGAAGATCTCCAGGATCTTCAGCCGGGG
This sequence comes from Alicycliphilus sp. T452, assembly GCF_054512775.1. NCBI lineage: Bacteria > Pseudomonadati > Pseudomonadota > Betaproteobacteria > Burkholderiales > Comamonadaceae > Alicycliphilus > Alicycliphilus sp. T452. The sequence continues at coordinate 41,493 of NZ_JBTNEH010000025.1, read as the reverse complement.
CAGCGTCGCCTTCAGGCCGGTGCTCTTGAGTTCGTCGATGTTCGTCATGACAAGGTCCTTCGTGTGCCAGGGCGAAATCATGGATGGCGTGCCCCGCAGGCCTGGCGCCAGGCCCGGGCCGCTACAATGGACCGGATCATATCCCCTATGCCTAAACCCATGTCTGCTCCCGCCCGTTGGGGCGCCCGCCGGGGCGCCATAGTGTTGCTGGCCGCCGCGCTGGCCGGTTGCGCGGGCACCGGCGAGCGCCTGTCGAACGTCGTCACGCCCTACAAGGTGGCCGTGGTGCAGGGCAACTTCGTCTCGCGCGAGCAGGTGCAGATGCTGCAGCCCGGAATGGGGCGCCAGCAGGTGCGCGAGATCCTGGGCACGCCGCTCATGGTGAGCGTGTTCCACGGCGACCGCTGGGAATACGTCTTCACGCTCAAGCGCCCGGGCGTGGAGGCGCAGACGCGCAAGCTCACCGTGTTCTTCAAGGACAACGTGATGGACCGCGTCGAAGGCGACGAGATGCCCTCCGAGTCCGAATTCGTGGCCTCGCTCACCTCCAAGGTGTCCAAGCCCAAGGTGCCCCAGCTGGAGGCCACCGAGGCGCAGCTGGCGCGCTTCCCCAAGGCCGAGTCCGCTGCGCCCGAGCCGTCCGCTGCGCCCGCCGCGCCGCCCGTCGCGAGCTACCCGCCGCTGGAATCGCCGCGCCGCTGAGACTCCGCCCGCGGCCCGCCCCTGGCCGCGCCGCGGAGCCCGTTCCGTTTTGATTGCGAGCTGACATGACCTCATCCTCTTCCGTACCCCGCCGCGTGGCCGTCGCCGGCGCCAGCGGCCGCATGGGCCGCATGCTCATCGAGGCGATCCAGGCGAGCGGCGACTGCGTGCTGGCCGGTGCGCTGGACCTGCCCGCCAGCCCCGCCGTGGGCCAGGACGCCGCCGCCTTCCTGGGCCGCGCGAGCGGCGTGGCCATCACCGCCGACCTGCGCGAGGGGCTGAAGGACGCCGACGTGCTGATCGACTTCACGCGCCCCGAGGGCACGCTGGCCCATGCGGCCGTGTGCGCCGAGCTGGGCGTGCAGATGGTCATCGGCACCACGGGCTTCTCCGACGCGCAGAAGGCCGGCATGGAGGCCGCCGCGCGCAAGGTGGCCATCGTGCTCGCGCCCAACATGAGCGTGGGCGTGAACGTCACGCTCAAGCTGCTGCAGATGGCCGCGCAGGCGCTCGCCACGGGCTACGACATCGAGATCATCGAGGCGCACCACAAGCACAAGGTGGACGCGCCCTCGGGCACGGCCCTCAAGATGGGCGAGGTCATTGCCGAGGCCCAGGGCACGCTTCTCGCCGACCGCGCCGTGTACGAGCGCTACGGCTACACGGGCGAGCGCAAGGAGGGCAGCATCGGCTTTGCCACCGTGCGCGGCGGCGACATCGTGGGCGATCACACCGTGCTGTTCGCCGGCACCGGCGAGCGCGTGGAGATCACGCACAAGTCCAGCAGCCGCGCCGGCTACGCGCAGGGCAGCCTGCGCGCCGTGCGCTTCCTGGCCGGGCAGCGCGCGGGCATGTTCGACATGTTCGACGTGCTGAACCTCAAGTAGCCGCCCCATGGACGGCATGCGCTGGCTGCACCAGGGCGACGCGGTCACGCAGGGGCTGGCGTTGCTGCTGCTCGCCATGTCGGTGGCCAGCTGGGTCGTCATCCTCTGGAAGCTGCGCCTGATGTGGCGCGCCCGCGTGGACGTGCCGCGCAGCACGGCCGCGTTCTGGCAGTCGCCGTCGCTCGCCGCCGGGCTCGAACGCCTGCCGCCCTTCGACCGCGAGGCGCTGGTGCTGCCGCTGGTGCGCGCCGCCGCGCAGGTGGCGCGCTCCGGCTCGGGCGCCGCGCTGGCCGACCAGGGCGCTGTTGCCCAGCGCCTCACGCGCGCGCTGCGCGATGCCCTGCACGGCGTGCTGGGCCGGCTGCAGTTCGGCCAGGTGCTGCTCGCCACCGTGGGCTCGACCGCGCCCTTCGTGGGGCTGCTGGGCACCGTGTGGGGCATCCACCATGCGCTCGGGGCGCTCGCGGGCGCCGAGCAGATCACCATCGAACGCCTGGCCGGCCCCGTGGGCGAGGCGCTCGTCATGACCGCCGCGGGCCTGTCGGTGGCGATCCCCGCCGTGCTGGCCTACAACTGGTTCGGCCGCGCCATCGGCCGCATCGAGGCCGACCTCGAAGGCTTCGCGCGCGACCTGCGCGAGCTGGTCGCCGCCGCAGGCTGAGCCGCCATGGCATTCGGCCGGCTGGAGCGCACCCGGGGCCCCGAGCCCATGAGCGAGATCAACGTCACCCCGCTCGTGGACGTGATGCTGGTGCTGGTGGTCATCTTCATCCTCACCGCGCCGCTCCTGGCCAACTCCATCCGCCTGGAGCTGCCGCGCGCCCAGGGTACGCAGCCGGGCGCGGCGCCGCAGTCCGTCACAGTGTCCGTGGACAGGTCGGGCCAGGCCTTCCTCGACGGCGAGGCGCTGGCGCGGGACGCGCTGGCCGCGCGCCTCAAGGACATCGCCGCGCGCCGGCCCGACACCGAGGTGCAGCTGCGCGCCGACGCGGCCGTGCCCTATGGCCGCGTGGTGGAGCTCATGGGCGCGGCACAGGCCGTGGGGCTGTCGCGCATCGGCTTCGTGGCCGAGCCGGTGCGGGCGGAGCCATCGAGGAAATAGCTTGCCGCCCGGGCTGCGTCATCCTCCCCGCAGCCAGGATTCCAGCGCATCCGCGGGCACGGGCGGCGACAGCAGGTAGCCCTGGAGTACGGCGCAGCCTTGCTCGGTCAGGAACTGGCGTTGGGCGGGCGTTTCCACGCCCTCGGCGACCACGGACAGGTCCAGCCCGCGCGCGATGTGCAGCACGGCGGAGGTCAGCGAGCGGGCGGTGGCGCTGGTCTCGATGTCCTGCACGAAGCTCCTGTCGAGCTTGATCTCGCCGATCGGCAGGCGGTGCAGCGAGCCCAGGCTGGAGTAGCCGGTGCCGAAGTCGTCCAGCGACAGCGCGATGCCGCGCTCGCGCACGGCGCGCGCGGTGGCGAGCACGGCCGGGTCGGGCGTGAGCATGACGGCCTCGGTGATCTCCACCGTCAGATCCGCGGGCCGCAGGCCGTGGGCCGCGAGCGTGCCGGCCAGCATGTCCGGCAGGGCGGGGTCGAGGAAGCTGCCGGCCTCGATGTTGACCGACACGCGCGGCACGGCCACGCCGCGCCCGCGCCAGTCGGCCATCTGGCGGCAGGCTTCCTGCAGCACCCATTGCGTGAGGGCGTCGAGCAGGCCGCACTCCTCGGCCGCCTCCACCACGCGCGGCGGCGGGATGGGGCCGTGCTGCGGGTGCGTCCAGCACAGCAGCGCCTCCACGCCGTGCAGGGTCTCGCCGCGCATCTGGGGCTGGTAGTGCAGGGCCAGGCCTGCGGTGCGCAGCGCCGTGCGCAGGTCGGCCTCCAGGCGCGAGCGTTCCTGCGCCTGGTCGTTCATCGCGGCGCTGTAGAAGCGGTAGCACTGGCCACCCGCGCTCTTGGCCTGGTACATCGCCATGTCGGCGCAGCGCAGCAGGCTGTCGGCGTCTGCGCCGTCCTCGGGGTACATGGCGATGCCCAGGCTGGCGCCGGGGTACAGCGTGGTGCCTTCGGCCTCCACGGGCCGGGCGATGGCGGCGAGCAGCCGGTCGGCCGCGGCGGTCGCCTGGCTGGCGCCGCACTGCGGCAGCACGAGCACGAATTCGTCGCCGCCCATGCGCGCGGCCACGTCGCCGGCGCGGGCGCTGTCCTGGAGCCGGGCGGCCACGGCACCGAGCAGCGCGTCGCCCGCGGGGTGGCCCTGCGTGTCGTTGACCTGCTTGAATCGGTCGAGGTCGATGAACAGCAGCGCCAGCGGCGTGCCGCTGCGCCGCGCTTCGTGCAGCCTGCGCTCGGCCTGCGTGCGCAGCATGCTGCGGTTGGCCAGGCCCGTGAGCGCGTCGTAGTAGGCGAGCTGGTGGATGTGGGCGCGCTCGCGTTCGCGCTCCAGCAGCAGGGCGCACAGGTGCAGGCCCATGTCCACCAGGCGCTCGTGCAGCGCGTCGGGGCCGCGCGGCTCGCGGTAGTAGAAGGCCAGGGTGCCGAGCACGGTGCCGTCGCGTGCCTTGACGGGGTTCGACCAGCAGGCCCGCAGGCCGTGGCCGGTGAACGCCTGCTGCACGGGTGCCCAGCGCGGGTCGGTCGCGATGTCGGCGGACAGCGCCGGCCGGCCCGTGGCCGCAGCCGCGCCGCAGCAGCCGACCTCGGGGCCGATGGGCACGCCGTTGGTCAGGGCCTCGATCTCGGGCGACATGCTGGGCGCGGCGAGCACGCGCAGGCAGCCGTCGGCGTCCACCTCCAGCAGCGTGGCGGTGACTTCGGGCGCGATGCGCTCGATCTCGCGGCACAGCAGCATGGCCACGTCGTGCAGCGGCGCGTTGTGCGCCATCGCATCCAGCACCTTGTGCTGGAGCACTTCGTGCATCTTGGTGTGCGTGATGTCGGTGAGCACGAACACGATGTGTTCCAGCTCGCCCGCGGCGCCGCGCACCGGGTTCATCATGACCGAGGCCCAGAGCGGGCGCCCGTCGCTCGTGTAGAGCAGCAGCTGGGTCAGCATCTCCTGCCCGGCCTCGGCGCAGGCGCGCAGGGCATCGACGGTGTGCGTGTCGGTGTGTGGCCCGCAGGCCAGTTCAGGCAGCAGCCGCCCGGTCGCCTGGGCGCTGGCGAAGCCCAGCAGCCGCGTGAAGCCCGCATTCACGTAGGTGATGCGCCGGCCGGCATCGGCCACGACCATGCCGCTGCCGCTGCGGTCGGCGACGAGCGAGAGCTGGCGCAGGTGCTGCTGCTGCGCGCGCTGGGCCGTCACGTCCTTGAGGAAGGCGGTGTAGAGCACGCGCGCGCCGATCACCACGCGGGAAATCGACATCGACGCCCACAGCCGCGTGCCGTTGCGGCGCTCCACCGGCACGTCGCGCGAAGTGCCCACGATGCGGTTGACGCCCGTGGTGCGGTTGGTGTTCACGTAACCGTCGTGCGCCTCGCGGATGCCCGGCGGCACCAGCATGCCGACGTTGCGGCCCAGCACCTCGGCGCGCGGCCAGCCCCACAGGGCCTCGGCCGCCGCGTTGAGCAGCACCACGCGGTTGTGCTCGTCGATGACGACCACGGCGTCGACGGCCTGCTCCAGCGTTTGCACCAGGAGCTGCCCATGCAGATCCTGATCCGTGGGGGCTGAGCCGGGAAGGATGGGAGGAAGCACGGCGGAGTACGTAACTGTTGGTTGCGTAACTATTGTATTGCTTGCTTCTTATTTCCGGGCAATGGAAAGTCCGATGCCCGCCGCCCGCGGGGCGCGGCGTGCCGCGATGCCCTGGAAGGCCGATTGCAATTCCCGCAGCAGGGCGCGGCCCGCCAGCGGGAGCACGCATGGATCCATGCGGCGAACGGTGATGTCTCTGGTTTGCATGTTTTTCAATCGACCGCCAGCGGCTGCGGCCCGCAGAATTGTGCGGGCGGCGTGGCGCGGATCGATGTGACTTGTAGTTACATGAATATACGACCAGCCGTTTCTTTTTGGATAAAACGTTGCCAAATGTTGACAGTGTTTGACGCTCGTATCGCATGGTTTTGATGGTAGATGCCGACAGATGTGATGCGCGTCAAGAATTTGGTGGGGTTGCGGGTCGCCGCGCACTCCGGGCCGCATGTAACCGGCCATCAAGAGAAGAGGTTCCCGGTGCCTGCCTGGCAGGGATTCCCGATGGTTCCATGAAGGCCCGAGCAGGCCTGGCCGCGGCGCGGGCTGGCGATGCGCCTGGCGCAGATTGCGGCTGCGCGCCGACGGTCCGCCGCCCCATGGCCGTTGAAATCATGGATGCGGCGCGGCTCGCAGGCCTGCGGCGCAAGCAGGCAAGCCGGGGCCCGTCATTGCCCGCGCCGCACCTCCAGGTAGGTGCGTATGGCCCAGATCGCCTCCTGCGACAGCGTGCCCTCGAAGGGCGGCATGTAGACGCGCCCGTCGCGCGTACGCCCGCGCCTGACCGTGCCGAGGTAATAGTCGTCCATGTCGGTGTAGCAGGCGGCTTTCTTGCCGGCATCGGCCAGGCCGCTGCATTCCTCGTCGAACTTGCGCAGGTCCGGGGCGATGCCGCCCGAGACGGCCTCCAGGCCATGGCAGCGGGCGCAGTTCTGGTTGTAGGCCGAGCTGCCGATGCGCAAGGCCTCCTTTTGCGCGGCGCTCTTGCTGTAGGGGTTGGCCTCCAGCCATTTGCTGCCCAGTTGCGGCAGGCTGCTGGTGTCCACGGCCTGCGGCACCACATCGCCGTGGGCCATGGCACCCGCTGCGCTGCAGGCCAGGGCCAGGGCCAGCAACCGGTGCAGCGGGCGTTGCGGAAAACGTGGGGAAATGACGCGCATGGATGTCTCCTGTCAGGGAAAAGGGGGGATTCCCCTGCAGCGAAGCAATATGCGGACCAGACCGGAGCGTCTGCACATGGGGCAATGCACGGGTGAAGGCCGTGCCGCGGGGTGTTGCAGCCTGGAGCAATCAGGCGCGGTGCGGGTTGGAACACTTTTTGCAGGCAACGGTTGCGAGGGCATGGACGGAAAATGCCCGGGATCCCAGGAGGCCTTGTGATATCTGTGCACATGCGCCAAGCTTTCTGGCGCATGGCGCACTAAAAAACCGGGTCCATCGATGCCCGGATCTGGAGACATGATGAGCATCCCTTTTTCTGGCCCGCCGGCACAGCCGCAGGGGCCGGCCCAGGATTACGCAGAGGTCATAGGCAAGGCGCACCGGCGTTCCCAGCGCTATGGCGTGGTTGCCCGGGAAAGGCCGGACTTCTCCACGCTGGCGCAGTGCGATCTCAGCGACGTGGTGGAGGGCAACCGCTTTCTGTTCCAGTACGCCGAGCCGGTCATGGAGACGCTGTACGAGCAGATCGCCAACACCCACAGCATGGTGCTGCTGACCACCGCGCAGGGGCTGGTGCTGCACTCCCTGGGGGACAAGGATTTCCTGGAAAAGGCCTCCCGCGTCGCCCTGGCGCCTGGCGTGGACTGGTCGGAGAAGGCCAAGGGCACCAATGCCATAGGCACTGCCTTGAGCGAGGAGACGGCGGTCACGGTGCACGGCGAGCAGCACTACATGCACGCCAACCACGCGCTGACCTGCTCGTGCGCGCCGATTTTCAATCCCCATGGCCAGGTCGTCGGCGCGCTGGATGTCTCCGGCGACCACCGCAGCTACCACCAGCACACCCTGGCCCTGGTGCGCATGTCGGCGCAGATGATCGAGAACCAGATGCTCGCCGGCAGCTTCCCCCAGGCGGTCCGGCTGCACTTCCATGCGCGCCCGGAATTCCTGGGCACCCTGGTCGAGGGCATCGCGGTGTTCACCCCCGAGGGGCGCTTCCTGTCGGCCAACCGCAGCGCCCAGTTCCAGCTGGGCCTGCCCTTCAGCGCCCTGCAGGCGCGCACCTTTTCCTCGCTGTTCGACCTGCCGATGTCAGCCCTGCTGGAGCTGTTCGGCGGGGCTTCGCATGCGCCCAGGCAGCTGCACCTGCACAGCGGCGTCTCCGTCTGGTGCCGGGCCGACGTCAAGCCGGCCGGCCCCTGGGCGGCCCCCACGTTTGCCGAGCGGTCCGTCGCGGAGCAGGGCGGCGCGGCGCCCGCGCGCAAGGCGCAGCTGTCGTCGCTGCAGTACCTGGACACGGGCGACACCCAGGTCGCGGCGGTGATCCACAAGCTGCGCAAGGTGGTGGACCGCGACATACCGGTGATGATCCTGGGCGAGACCGGCACCGGCAAGGACCTGCTGGCCCGGGCGTTCCACAACGATTCCGCGCGGGCGCGCCAGCCCTTCGTGGCGGTCAACTGCGCGTCCATTCCCGAATCCTTGATCGAGGCCGAGCTGTTCGGCTACGAGGAGGGAGCCTTCACCGGCGCGCGCAAGAAGGGCGCCGTCGGAAAGATCGCCCAGGCCCACGGCGGCACCCTGTTCCTCGACGAAATCGGCGACATGCCCAGGCATCTGCAGGCGCGGCTGCTGCGCGTGCTGCAGGAGCGGCGCATCAGTCCCCTGGGGGCGGGCAAGGAGGTGGACGTGGACGTGGCGGTGGTCTGCGCCACCCACAAGAACCTCAAGGACCTGATCGCGCGCGGTGACTTCCGCGAGGACTTGTACTACCGCCTGAACGGCCTGGTGGTGCGCCTGCCGGCGCTGCGCGAGCGCACGGATTTCGACTGCGTGGTCAGGAAGCTGCTCAAGTCGCTGTGCGACGGCGGGCTGCACGTCGGCATCTCGGAGCCCGTCATGGCGCTGTTCCGGCGCTACCACTGGCCCGGCAACGTGCGCCAGCTGCACAACCTGCTGCGCACGGCGGTGGTCATGGTGGGCCGCGAGGGGCAGATCGCGCCCGGGCATCTGCCCGACGACTTCCTGGAGGAGCTGCAGGCGGTGCGGGCGCCCGTGCGCGCGCTGCCCGCAGACGCCCCGCCGGCCGGCCCGGGCGGCGATGCCGGCCCCGACAGCCACAGCCTGCAGGACGTCACCCTCCATGCCATGGCACAGATGTTGCAGCTGCACAAGGGCAATGTGTCGGCGGCGGCCAAGGCCCTGGGTGTTTCCCGCAACACCATCTACCGCAAGAAGAACCTGCTGCCGCCGGACTTGCTGAACTGACTTCGGAAGGCAGGCGATGGCGCACACCGCGAGATACGACCGCTTCTCGGTCTGGCTGCACTGGCTGATGGCCGCCCTGCTGCTGGCCGAAATCGCCCTGGGCCTGTGGATGCAGGGCCTGCCCAAGGGCGGCGGCGGCCTGCGGGCCTACTGGTTCAACGTCCACAAGTCCGTGGGCATGCTGCTGGGCCTGTTGCTGCTGGTGCGCCTGGGCTGGATGGCCGTGCGCCCGCGCGTGCCGGCCGTGCCCATGGCGGCCGCCATGCGGCTGCTGGCGCGGGCCGGCCATGGCCTGCTGTATGCGCTCATGCTGGTCATGCCCCTGTCCGGCTTCCTGGGCTCGGTGTTCTCGGGCTACCCGATACGGTTCTTCGGCCTGCAGCTGCCGCAGCTGGCCCAGCGCTGGGAGCCGGCCAAGGAGCTGCTCGCCGGCGTGCACCAATGGGCGGCCTATGCCCTGATCGTGCTGACGGCGCTGCATGTGCTGGCCTTCCTGCACCACCAATTCATCCTCAAGGACGGGCTGATCCTGCGCATGCGCTGATGCGCGCTGGCGCAGGTCTTCAAAAACAGTAGCTGCTTGCGCTGTATCCACGGGAGTTTCAGGTCTTTTTGGACTGAAAACCTCATGGATACGGCGCAAGCAGCTATTTCTTTTGATGGCCGGCCCCGGCTGTCCGCCCGGCTGCTCCTGAAAGGAACAGTGCCGGCCCATCGTTCGCTCCACATTTGAACGCCGCGCCCGGCGAACTGCCTGCCCCCGGCAGAGGCCACCCGTTGGCATGCCCTTTGCATTGGCTCCTGCGTGATTCATCCACCACAACACAAGGAGCACACCAGCATGTCCACCACGCCCGCCCGCAGCCCGCGCCCGAGCCGCATCGGCTTGGCCTTGGCCGCCACCCTGGCGCTGACCGCCCAGGCCGCCAGCGTCAAGCCCGTCACCTGGGAAGACATCGCCAACGACCACAAGAGCACCGGCGACGTGCTGACCTACGGCCTGGGCCTGACGGCGCAGCGCTACAGCCCCCTGAAAACCCTGAACGCGAAGAACGTCGCGGGCCTCGTGCCGGTGTGGAGCTACTCCTTCGGCGGCGAGAAGCAGCGCGGCCAGGAGGCGCAGGCGCTGGTGCACGACGGCGTGATCTACGTCACCGCCTCGTACTCGCGCTTCGTGGCGCTCGATGCGCGCAGCGGCAAGCGCCTGTGGACCTACGAGCACCGCCTGCCCGAGGACATCCGCCCCTGCTGCGACGTGGTCAACCGCGGCCCCGCCATCTATGGCGACAAGGTCTTCTTCGGCACGCTGGACGCGCGCGTCGTGGCGCTGGACCGCGCCACCGGCAAGGTGGTGTGGAACGAGAAGTTCGGCGACCACAAGGTGGGCTACACCATGACCGGCGCGCCCTTCATCGTGAAGGACCGGAAGACCGGCAAGGTGCTGCTGGTGCATGGCTCCTCGGGCGACGAATTCGGCGTGGTCGGCTGGCTCTACGCGCGCGACCCCGACACCGGCAAGGAAGTGTGGGCACGCCCCATGGTCGAAGGCCACGTGGGGCGCCTGAACGGCCAGCCCAGCACCCCCACGGGCGACCCCAAGGCGCCCACCTGGCCCAACGACCCGAACAGCCCCACGGGCAAGGCCGAGGCCTGGAGCCAGGGCGGCGGCGCGCCGTGGCAGACCGCGAGCTTCGACGTGGAGACCAACACCATCGTCGTGGGCACCGGCAACCCCGCGCCGTGGAACACCTGGAAGCGCACCGCCAAGGGCGACGACCCGCGCAACTGGCCCAGCCTGTACACCTCGGGCCAGGCCTACGTCGATCCCTCGACGGGCGACCTCAAGGGCTTCTTCTCGCACACGCCCAACGACGCCTGGGACTTCTCGGGCAACAACTCGGTGCTGCTGTTCGACTACAAGGACGCGAAGACGGGCAAGACCGTCAAGGCCTCGGCGCACGCCGACCGCAACGGCTTCTTCTTCGTCACCAACCGCGAGAAGCTCGCCCGGGCCGACGGCGGCCACCCCTGGAAGCAGAACGCCATCATCAACGCCTGGCCTTTCGTCGACGGAATCACCTGGGCCAAGGGCTTCGACCTCAAGACCGGCCTGCCGATCGAGAACAACAACCGCCCGCCCGAGCCCAAGGAGGGCGAGGAAAAGGGCGACAGCATCTTCGTCTCGCCCCCGTTCCTCGGCGGCACGAACTGGATGCCCATGAGCTACAGCCCCGACACCGGCCTGTTCTACATCCCCGCCAACCACTGGGCCATGGACTACTGGTCCGAGCACATCACCTACAAGGCGGGCGCGGCCTACCTGGGCCAGGGCTTCCGCATCAAGAAGCTGCACGACGACCACGTGGGCACGCTGCGCGCCATCAACCCGCAGACGGGCAGGATCGAGTGGGAGCACAAGGAGCAGTTCCCGCTGTGGGCGGGCACGCTGACCACGGGCGGCGGCCTGCTGGTGACGGGCACGTCCGACGGCTTCCTGAAAATCTTCGACCAGAAGAACGGCAAGGAGCTGTGGAAGTTCCAGACCGGCTCCGGCATCGTCTCCGTGCCCGTCACCTGGGAGATGGACGGCGAGCAGTACGTCGCCATCCAGTCCGGCTACGGCGGCGCCGTGCCGCTGTGGGGCGGCGACATGGCCGAGCTGACCAAGCAGGTCTCGCAGGGCGGCTCCATGTGGGTGTTCAAGCTGCCCAGGCAGCAACAGGTGGCCAACCGCTGACGCAGCCCCGGCCCGCGCCGCCCCGCGGCGCGGGCCCTTTCCCGGATGTCTTCCCGGATGGGAGTCCCCATGCCTCTTTCCCCCCGTACCCTGCCGGCCCTGGTACTGGCGCTGTGCGCCGGCGCCGCCTGGGCCCAGCCCGCGGGCGACGCGCCCGCCGAACCGCTGGTCATCAACGGCTGCCCCATCTGGCCCTACACGCGCTGCCCCGGCGCCGACCTGCGCCACGCCAGGCTGGTGGGCAAAAACCTCTCGGGCGCCGACCTGCGCGGCGCCGACCTCACGCGCGCCGACCTGCGCGGCGCCAACCTCGCCGTGGCCAACCTGCAGGGCGCCAACCTCACGGGCGCCAGGCTCTCCAAGGCCACGGCGTCCAACGCCGACTTCAGGAACGCCCGCCTGACCGGCACCGACCTGGAGGCCGCGCGCCTGATGCGCGCGGACTTCTCCGGCGCCGAGTTCAACGGCGCCAGCCTGGAGATGGCGCGCCTGAACCATGCCTGGTTCGTCGGCACGCGCTTCATCGCCAACGACCTGCAGGAGGCGAAGTTCGTCGCCACCAACCTGAAGGACGCCGTCTTCGAGGGCAACTTCACCCTCTACACCACGTTCAACGAATCGGCCCTGGACGGCTGCAAGGGCTGCAGCCCGGACTGGAGGTGACATGCACCGCGCCACGCACCGCACCCTCCTGCGCCTGTGCGCCGGCCTGGCGCTGGCGGCCGCCGGCACCGGTGCCCACGCCATCGAGCGCACCGCACCCCAGGTGGACACCTCGGCCCTGCCCGCGCAGGCGCGCACCTGGGCGGAGCCCAACCCCCTGCGCGGCAATGCCCAGGCCATCGCCATCGGGCAAAGCGCCTTCAACCAGAGCTGCGCGCACTGCCACGGCACCGACGCCAACGGCTCGCGCTCCCCGGCGCCCGACCTGCGGCGCATGGGCAAGGTCTGCCTGCGCATCGAGGACGCGGCGCTGCGCCAGCGCTGCCAGGGCGACGCCGATGCGTTCTTCATCCAGTCGCTGCGCTGGGGCAAGCAGAAGTTCGGCATCGTGCACATGCCGCCGTGGGACGGCGTCATCGCCCCCGAGCTGGCCTGGGCGCTGCGCAGCTTCGTCGAGGCCGCGCCGGCGCAGCCTTCCGCGCAGCCCGTGGAGCATGCCGCACGCCCTTGAGAAGCCCATGAACCCTTCCATCGATGTCCCCGCGCTGCCCCGCCTGTCGCGGCGCCTGCGCATGCGGTACGAGGCCGCGCAGCCGGGCTGGGTCCTGCTGTACCCGCAGGGCATGGTGCAGCTCAACGACAGCGCCGCCGAGATCCTGCGCCGCTGCGATGGCAGGCATACGCTGGACGACATCGTCAGCGAGCTGGAGGCCCTGTTCGGCGCCCGGGGCATCGCGCCCCAGGTGCATTCCCTGATCGAGGAGGGCCTGCGCCGTGGCTGGCTCGACTGATTCCATTTCTAAATCAACCGATTACTTTGTCGGCTTCGCTTGCCGTACGGGTTGTACTGTCTGCGCTTCGCCTTCGCGTACTCGATTGATCGAGAAATGGAATGGCGCGATCCGCATGGCTGGCCGGCCTGCCATGAAGCTCCTGCTGATCGGCATGGCCATGCTGCTGCCCCTGGCCGCCCGCCCGGCCGGGGGGGGCGCCCCCAGCGCGCAGGACGTCGCCGTGCTCGCGGGCAACTGCGTCACCTGCCATGGCCCACAGGGGCAGGCGCCCGGGACGGGCGGCTCCATCCCCAGCCTGCGCGGCCGGCCGGCCGGCGTGCTGTGGCAGCGCATGCAGGCCCTCAAGGCCATGAAGACCGGCGCCACGGCCCGGGCCACCATCATGCCCCTGCTGCTGCAAGGCTACGACGATGCCCAGCTGCAGGCCCTGGCCCGGTGGTTCGCCGGCCAGGAGCAGCCATGATGCCCATATCGCGCCGCCAATGGCTGGGCGCGGCCCTTTCCATGCCGGCCCTGGTGCGCGGGCAGGGCGGCGGCGCGCACGTGGTGGTGGTCGGCGGCGGCTTCGGCGGCGCCACGGCGGCGCGCTACCTGCGCCGGTACGCGCCGCAGCTGCGCGTCACGCTGGTGGAGCCGGCGCGCAGCTTCTACACCTGCCCGTTTTCCAACCACTACCTGGCCGGCCTGCGCGGCTGGGACAGCCTGCGCCACGGCTACGACGGCCTGCGCGCGGTGGGCGTGCGGGTGGTGCATGCGCAGGCCGTCGACGTGAACGCCGCGCGGCGCAGCCTGCAGCTGGCCGACGGCAGCCGCCTGCAGTGGGACCGCCTGGTGCTGTCGCCCGGCGTGGACATGCGCTGGAATGCCCTGGAGGGCTACGGCGAGGCCGCCGCCGGGCGCGCCCCGCATGCCTGGAAGGCCGGCGCCCAGACCCGGCTGCTGCGCCGGCAGATGCAGGCCATGGCCGACGGCGGCACCTTCGTCATGGTGATTCCCGACAACCCGTTCCGCTGCCCGCCGGGGCCGTACGAGCGCGCGTCCCTGGTGGCGCACTACTTCAAGCGGCACAAGCCGCGCAGCAAGATCCTGCTGCTCGACGCCAAGAACAACTTCTCCAAGAAGGCCCTGTTCCTGCAGGGCTGGAAGGCCTTGTACGGCGGCATGATCGAATGGGTCAGCCTGGCCGGCGACGGCCAGGTGGTGCGCGTCGATGCCGCCGCGCTGGAGGTGGAGACCGTCTTCGGCGCGCGCCACAGGGGCCAGGTGCTGAACGTGATACCGCCGCAGAAGGCCGGCTTCATCGCCGCGCGCGCCGGCGTCGTCGACGACAGCGGCTGGGCGCCGGTCAGGGGCGAGAACTTCGAGTCCCGGCAGGTGCCGGGCATCCACGTGCTGGGCGATGCGAGCCTTGCCGGCCCCATGCCCAAGTCCGGCTTTGCCGCGAACAACCAGGGCAAGATGGTCGCCGCCGCCCTGGCCGCCGAGCTGCAGGGCCGTCCCCCGCCCGCGGCAAGCTACGCCAATACCTGCTACAGCCTGGTGGGCCCGGGCTACGGCATCTCGGTGGCCGGCGTCTACCGCGCGCAGGAAGGGCGCCTGGTGGACGTGCCGCACACCGTGGGCATCAGCCCCCTGGACGCCGACGCCGCGTTCCGCGCGGCCGAGGCGCGCCATGGGGCCGCCTGGTACGCGGCCATCGGCGCCGACATCTGGGGCGGCTGACGTCAGGCCAGCCTGGCCGCGGCAGCGGCATGGCCCGCCTGCGCGGCGCGCTGGTACAGCGCCCGGGCGCGGCGGCCGTCCGGCGGCTCGCCCAGGCCCTGCTCGGCCATCTGCCCCAGCTGGTAGAGCGCGTCGGCATCGCCGGCGCGGGCCATGGACTCCCACAGCCTGCGCGCGTCGCGGTGATAGCCCAGCCTGCAGGCGGCATGGGCCTTGAGCCGCATGCCCCGCGTGTCGTCCACCGGCGCCAGCGCCATGCGTGCCGCGCCCAGCAGCGTGCAGGGGTGCTGCGGCGGTGCCGGGTTCATGGCCTGGTGGCCAGCACCCAGCCGGCCAGGAGCTTGAGCTCCTGCGCGCTCAGGCTGGGGTGGGCGGGCATGGCGGCGCGGCCCCATTTGCCCTTGGAGCCCATCTGTATGGACTGCGCCAGCGAGGCGGCGGCGTCCTTGTCGCCGGCGTATTTCTCGGCCACCGAGGCGAATGCCGGGCCGACGATTTTTTCCGCGGCCGCATGGCAGCTGTAGCAGCCGTTGGCCTTGGCCAGTTCCATGGCCGCCGCCAGGTCGGTGGAGGCCGCCTGGGCGGCAGCGCCCGCCAGGGCGGCGATCAGGGTACCGAGAGTGAAGACGAAGCGCATGGCAGAACCCGATGAAGCAAAGGTGGGAAGAGGGCGGCAGGCCGCCGCGGCGATGACGCAACGGCCGGTGCAACATCCATGCCAGTTGCCCGGCCCCTTGGGGAGCACGCTGGTGTGGCAGGGCGGGACATTCCGCGCGGCAGGCGTTGCTGCGCGTTGGAACAATCGCCCGCGCCGGGCGCGGGGCGGGCGCTGGTATCGGTCTTGCTTGCGGTGGGCCTGTCCGCCACCGCCCCATTTACCCCATGCTGCAAAGACGACAAATGCTGCTCGCCGGCGCCCTGTGCGGCCTCGGGCCCCTGCATGCCGCGCAGGACGATCCCCTGGGCTCGCCGCAGTGGCCCACGCTGCGCCGGCAATACCTGGACGGCGCGCCGGTGCGCTTCACCGATGCCATGCGGGTACGCACCCCGGCCTTCGCCGACGATGCCCTGAACGTGCCGGTGCAGATCGATGGGCGCGCGCTGGCCGGCACCGGCGGCGGCATCCGGCGCATCCTGGTGCTGGCCGACCGCAACCCGATACGCGAGGTGCTCGGCTTCGAGCCCTTGCGCGCCCTGCCGGTGCTGGCCTTCCGCATGCGCATGGAGCAGGCCTCGCCGGTGCGCGCCCTGGCGCAGACCCATGACGGGCAGTGGCATGCCGGCGGCGTGATGGTCCAGGCAGCGGGCGGGGGCTGCACGGTGCCCGGCGCCAGCCGCGCCGACGGCTCCTGGAGGAACACCCTGAACCAGGTGCAGGCGCGCATCTTCCCCAACGCCATGGAAGGCAGCCGCCGCCTGCGCGTGCGCGTCATGCATCCCATGGATACCGGCCTGGTGGCCGGCATTCCGGCGTTTTACCTGGAGCACCTGGAACTGGCCGATGCCCGGGGCCAGCCCTGGTGGCGCCTGGAGCTGCATGAGCCGGTGTCGGAGAACCCGATCCTCACGCTGGAGCTGCCCGCCGCGGGGCCGCAGGCGTTCCGCCTGCTCGGGCGCGACAACAACGGCAACCGCATCGATGCCGAGGTGCGGGCATGAGGCGCCTGCGCGTGGCCGCGCTGCTGCTGGCCTGCGCCGCCGGCGCGGCGGCGCAAACCGGGGAACCCGCGCCCCCGCGTGTGGATGCGCGCCGGCTCGACTACGGCCTGCAGCCGCGCCGGATAGCGCCCGACACCTGGGTGCTGGAGGGCGCGGTGGAGGACTTCTCGCGCGCCAATGGCTGCAACATCATCAACACCGCCTTCATCGCCACGGGCGAGGGCGTGGTCGTCATCAACACAGGCCCCTCGCGCCTGTACGGCGAGCAGCAGCGCCGCGCCATTGCGCGCGTCACGGACGAGCCGGTGCGCCAGGTGCTGAACCTGAACCTGCACCCCGACTATTTCCTGGGCAACCAGGCCTGGGACGACGTGCCCACGCAGGCCCTGGCGGGCAGCATCGCCGGCATGCGCGCCGAGGGCGCGGCCTACGAGGACAACCTGTACCGCCTGTGCGGTGACTGGATGCGCGCCACCCGTGCCAGCCCGGCGCGCCAGGCGCTGCAGCCGCAGACCTTGCGCCTGGGCCGGCACCGCCTGGAGCTGCGCCGCCTGCACGGGCACACGCCGGACGACCTGGTGCTGCTCGACCACCACACCGGCGTGCTGTTCGCCGGGGGCCTGGTGTTCGCCCGGCGCGTGCCCACCACGCCGCATGCCGACATGGCGGCCTGGCTGGCCAGCCTCGACACCCTGGCGCAGTGGCAGGCGCAGGGACTGTTCCAGACGGTCGTGCCCAGCCACGGGCCGGTGCACGCGGGCCTGCTGGGCATAGAGCAGACGCGCGACTGGCTGCTGTGGCTGCGGCAACTCATGCAGGACGGCGCCGAGCGCGGCATGGACCTGGGCGAGCTGATGCAGCAGCCCGTGCCCGCGCGCTTCGCCCACTGGGGCGCCCAGCCCGCCGAGCTGCGGCGCAGCCTGGCGCAGTGGTATCCGGGCTATGAACAGCGGGCATTGGGGCGGCCCAAGTAGGTTTGGAACGCGTCAAGGGTTTTGGGCTGAATTTGGCTCCTTGGCTTGTCTGGTAAGCGCTTGCAGCTATCTTTTTTGGTTTGGGTTGTGGGTTTTCTATGTCGCTGGCCGGGACTCGCCCCGGCGGGCGACCTACTTTCTTGCCGCGCGGCAAGAAAGTAGGCAAAGAAACGCGCCCTACTGTCTGCGACCCCTCCGCTGCGCTGCGGGGCAACCTGCGGCGCAACGGCTGCGGGGTGCGCCGTGGAACTCACTGCGCTGCTGCGCAGCTCCGTTCGGACAACCACGGCGAGCTAGACAACGAAGCATGCGCGCTCCGACGCGCATGCCACCCCGCAGCCGTCGCGCCGCAGGCGCATACAGAAGGGGGTGGACAGCCACACGGGCCATCGCTGCGCTCGGCCTGGAACGCGCGGGCGCTACGCGCCGCGAAGGCGGGGCCGAGCGTAGCGATGGCCCGTATCGCGGGTTCCCTTCTGGCCGTGCCGAGGAGCGCAGCGCATGGGGTGGGCATGGGCGTCGCAGCGCCCATGCTTCGTGAACTGACTTGCCGCATTTGTCCGAACGGAGCGCGCAGCGCGCAGTGAGTTATGCGGCACACCCCATGCGCGAGCACCGCAGGTTGCCCGTAGCGAAGCGAAGGGTCACGGACAGCAGGGCCGCCTTTTCTTTGCTTACTTTCTTTTGGCGAAGCAAAAGAAAGTGAGTGCGCCGCCGGGCGCACATCCCGGCCAGCCACATGAAACCCCACAATCCAAACCAAAAAAGATAGCTGCAAGCGCTTGCCAGGCAAGCCCTGGAGCCCAATCAAATCCAAAAACATTGAAGCTCAGAACTGGTAGGCAGCACTGACCCCCGCCATCCACTGGCGGCCGGGCGCGGCCTCGTAGAAGCGGCCATTGCTCTCGTTGACGATGACCGAGCCGACGTATTGCCTGTCCGCCAGGTTGTCCACCCGCGCAAAGGCCTTGAGCGTCCAGGCGCCCAGGCGCCGCACATGCTCGCCGCTCAGGCTGGCCACGCCGTAGCCGGGGGAGTACACGCTGTTGCCGTCGTTGGCGGCGATGCGGCCCACCTGGCGCCAGTCCAGGCCCACGTTCCAGTGGTTGTCGGGGCTCCAGTACAGGCCCGCGAAGGCCTGGTGCCTGGCCGTGCCCGCGATGCGCCGGCCGGCGGCGACGCAGCCGCCCTGGGCGTCGCAGAAGCCGTCGCGCAGGCGCGCGTCCAGCAGGGTCAGGGCGGCCTCCAGCCGCCACCGGGGGCCCAACCAGGTGCTGCTGGCGAGCTCCAGGCCGCGGCGCCGCGTCCGGTTGGCGTTCTGGTACGTGGTGCGGCCGCCCGTGCTGGTGGCGACCACGATCTCGTCGTCGGTGAGCGTCTGGAACAGCGCCGCCGTCCAGGTGCCGCGCCAGTCCCGGCCCTGCCAGCGCTGGCGCACGCCCACTTCGGCGCTGGTCGAGGCGGCGGGGCGCAGCTGGAAGTTCAGGCCCGCCAGGCCGCCCGGGCGATAGGAGATTTCGTTGAAGGTGGGCGTCTCGAAGCCGCCCGCCGCAGACGCATAGGCCTGGGTGCTGTCATCGAGCTGGTGCTGCAGCGACACCATGGGCAGCAGCCGGTGGTGGCCGGTCTTGCCGCTGTCGTCGCCATTGCCGGGGGTGACGTACCGGTCGCGCGAGTCGAAGCGCACGTTGCTCCAGCGCACGCCGGCGTCCAGGCTCCAGGCGGGCGCGAAGGCCCAGCTGGCCTGGGCGTAGGGGTCGATGTTGCTCAGGCGGTTGCGCTCGTCGCGGCGCAGGCTGCCCTGGACGCCCAGCTGGCTGCCCTGGAAATTCTCGTAGCCCTTGCGGTCTTCCTCCACCGCGTTGGCCGCCAGCCCCAGCACCCAGTTGACCGCGCCCTGCCGGCGCGTCCAGCGCGCATCCAGGCCGCCGTATCCGCGCTCCAGGTCGATCACGCCGCCGGCGCTGGTGGCGGGCTTCTGCGCGGCCACCGGCATGGACTGGTATTGGGTGATGTGGCGCTGGCCGGCGTAGACCATCAGGCGCAGGCGGTCGGCGCCGCCGATCTGGTGCTCGTGGATCAGCCCGGCCTGGGTCTGGCGCTGGCTTTTGCGCGTGTTGAAGTCCAGCGCCCCCTGGGCGACTGCGCGGTGGTCGGCGGCCCATTGCGCGGGCGTGACGCCGCCCGCGTCCTGGGCGTCCATGTCCACGTGGTTGGCCACCACCGTCCAGTGGCTGTATTCGCCGCTGCTGGTGTCCAGCCGGGCGTTGAGCAGGTTCTTGTCGGCCGTGCTCTGGCGCCGGTAGCCGTCGGTCAGGTAGCGGCTGGCGCTGACGGTGTAGCCTACGCCGCCGCTCTCGCCCGTGGCCTTCAGGCCCAGGCGTTTCTGGCCGTTGCTGCCCATGGCGAAGCTGCTGTGCAGCTGCGGCGGGCCCTCGCCGCGCTCGGTGTAGGCCTGTATCACGCCGCCCGAGGCGTTGCCGTACAGCGTGGAGTAGGGGCCGCGCAGGACTTCCAGGCGCTCCAGCGACGACAGGTCGATGTGGTTGGCCTGGCCCTGGCCGTCGGGCATGGTGGCCGGGATGCCGTCCATGTACACCTGTATGCCGCGCACGCCGAAGGTCGATCGGGCCCCATGGCCGCGGATCGACAGCTGCAGGTCCTGCGCGTAGTTCTGGCGGTTCTGTATCAGCATGCCGGGCACGCTGCCCAGCGACTCCGACAGGTTCACCTGCCATTGGCGTTCGCGCAGCTGCTGCCCGTCCACCACGGTGACGGCGGCGGGGGCCTTCTCCACGGTTGTGGGCGACAGGACGCTGCGCACCGTGACTTCGGGCAGGGCAGGGGCCGCGGCCTCCTGCGCCGCCGCGCCCTGGGCGCACAGCAGGCCGCAGAGCGCGGCGCGCAGCGGCCGGCCGGCGGCCGTGCAGAGCTGGTTCGAATGCATGCTCCACTCCTTCTCATGGTGGCGGCCGCCATGGAGAACGCCTGCGCGCAGGCGTTGCATCATCGGCGCGCGGGGTGACGGGGGGTCAGAAGAAGCCGAGCGCCTTCGGGCTGTAGCTGACGAGCAGGTTCTTGGTCTGCTGGTAGTTGGACAGGGCCTGCTTGTGGTTCTCGCGGCCGATGCCCGACTTCTTGTAGCCGCCGAAGGCGGCGTGCGCGGGGTACAGGTGGTAGCAGTTGGTCCACACGCGGCCCGCCTGGATGGCGCGGCCCATGTGGTAGGCCTGCATGCCGTTGCGCGTCCACACGCCGGCGCCCAGGCCGTAGTCGGTGTCGTTGGCGATGCGCACGGCGTCCGCCGCGTCCTTGAAGGTCGTCACCGAGGCCACGGGGCCGAAGATTTCCTCCTGGAACACGCGCATGCCGTTCTGGCCGTACAGCAGCGTGGGCTTGATGAAGAAGCCGTCGTCGATCTCGCCGCCCGCGCGCAGGCGCTCGCCGCCGGTCAGGCACCGGGCGCCTTCCTGGCGGCCGATGTCGATGTAGCCCAGGATGCGTTCGAGCTGCTGCTGCGACACCTGCGCGCCCACCATGGTGCTCTTGTCCAGCGGGTGTCCCTGCTTCATAGACTGCACGCGCGCCACGGCGCGCTCCATGAAGCGCTCGTAGATCGACTCCTGCACCAGGATGCGCGAGGGGCAGGTGCAGACCTCGCCCTGGTTCAGCGCGAACATGGAGAAGCCTTCGAGCGCCTTGTCCAGGAACTCGTCGTCGGCGTCCAGCACGTCGGCGAAGAAGATGTTGGGGCTCTTGCCGCCGAGCTCCACGGTGGAGGGGACCAGGTTGTCGGCCGCGGCGTGCAGGATGCGCTGGCCCACGGCGGTGGAGCCGGTGAAGGCGATCTTCGAGATGCGCCTGCTCGTGGCCAGCGCCTCGCCGGCCTCCTTGCCGAAGCCGTTGACGATGTTCACCACGCCCGGGGGCAGCAGGTCGGCGATCAGCTCCATGAGCACCATGATGGAGGCTGGGGTCTGCTCGGCGGGCTTCATCACCACGCAGCAGCCCGCGGCCAGCGCCGGGGGCAGCTTCCACGAGGCCATGAGGATGGGGAAGTTCCACGGGATGATCTGACCGACCACGCCGATGGGCTCGTGGAAGTGGTAGGCGACGGTGTTGGCGTCGATCTCGGAGATGCCGCCCTCCTGCGCGCGGATGCAGCCCGCGAAGTAGCGGAAGTGGTCGATGGCCAGCGGAATGTCGGCGGCCATGGTTTCGCGCAGGGGCTTGCCGTTGTCGATGGTCTCGGCGATCGCCAGCAGCTCCAGGTTCTGCTCCATGCGGTCGGCGATCTTGAGCAGGATGTTGGAGCGCTCGGTCACCGAGGTCCTGGCCCATGCGGCCTGCGCGGCGTGGGCGGCGTCCAGGGCCAGGTTCACGTCGTTGGCGTCCGACCGTGCCACCGTGCAGAACGGCTTGCCGGTGATGGGGGAGACATTGTCGAAATAGCGTCCGGCCAGCGGGGCCACCCATGTGCCGCCGATGAAGTTGTCGTACTTTTGCTTGTAGGGGTAGCGGGCATCGAGGTTGAAGTGCTTGAGCTCGAACATGTCCATGGTGGTCTCCGGTTGGGTTGAAGGTCGGTGCAGGCAGGAAAACCGACTGCCGGAAGACATACAAACTCCGTGCCAAGCCCCGGACCGGGGCCTGTGCGCCGCCGACTGTCACGAATCGCGACGCATGTGTCCCAGATTGCGCCACCGCCGCCATGCCCTGGTACACAGGGCATGCCGGGTTTTCATTGCGCCGCGGCCTGCCGCAGGCCCGCCCGGATGTCGCCGCCCGTCGGGCTCTGGTACAGGCGCAGGTCGAACTCGGGCAGCACGGCGATCAGGTGGTCGAAGATGTCGCCCTGGATGGCTTCGTACTGCACCCAGGCCGTGGTGGCGGTGAAGCAGTACAGCTCCAGCGGCACGCCCTCGGCCGTGGGCTCCAGGGCGCGCACCATCAGCGTCATGCCCTGGTGGATGCCCGGGTGGGCCCGCAGGTAGGCCTGCACGTAGGCGCGGAAGGTGCCGAGGTTGGTCAGCCGCCGCCGGTTGGCGGGGGCGGCGGCGTCCTCGCCCAGGGCGGCGTTGGTGGCGTGCACGGCCTCGCGCTTGTGCGCCAGGTAGGGCGCCAGCAGGGTGATGCGCGACAGGCGGTCGATGTCCTCGTCGCTCAGGAACCGCACGGTGGCGGTGTCGAGCCGCAGCGTGCGCTTGATGCGCCGCCCCCCGGACTCGCTCATGCCGCGCCAGTTGCGGTAGCTCTCGCTCATCAGCCGCCAGGTGGGGATGGTGGTGATGGTCTTGTCCCAGTTCTGCACCTTCACCGTGTGCAGGGCGATGTCCACCACGTCGCCGTCGGCGCCCACCTGGGGCATCTCTATCCAGTCGCCCACGCGCAGCATGTCGTTGGACGAGAGCTGCACGCCCGCGGTGAACGAGAGGATGGTGTCCTTGAACACCAGCATCAGCACCGCCGACATCGCGCCCAGGCCCGACAGCAGGATCAGCGGCGAGCGGTCGATGAGCACCGCCACGATGACGATGGCCCCCACCAGGGTCAGCGCCAGCTTGCCCAGCTGCACGTAGCTCTTGATGGAGCGCGTGCCCGTGGGCGCGCCGCCCGGCGCCTGCTCCAGCAGGACGGCGTCGAGCAGGGCGTTGAGCGTGCGCACCAGCTGCAGCACGGTGAGCGCCACGGCCAGGTTGCGGATCACCGCGAAGGCCGCCGGGTCGAGGTGCGGCACGGCGCCGATGCCCGCCTGTATGACCAGCGACGGCACCACGCGCGCCAGCCGGCGCAGCACCTGGTCGTGCCAGACCACGCGCGCCCAGCGCACGTCCATGCGTTCGCGCATGCGCGGCACCATGTGCAGCAGAAGGTACTGCGCCACGGCCTGGGCGGCGTAGGACAGCAGCAGCAGGCCCGCCAGGCCGATGGCCGCCTGCATCCGGGGGCTGAACGAACCCAGCAGCGCGAGGGTGGTCTCGGTCAAGAAAAACTCCTTGCAATGGAACGGCACGCCGGCCCTTGCGGGCGGGCGGTGCGGGGTGGAATGGGGGATGAACGCCTAGAATTGGGCGCAACTGATGCTTAGTGTGACCGCTGCGCCGCAGCGCAGTTCCCCGCAGTCCCTTTTTCTCCAGCTTCCATGCAAGACAAATACAACCACACCGAGGTGGAGCGCGCAGCGCATGCCCACTGGAACGCCAGCGACGCCTACCGCGTGGCCGAGGACGCGGCCCGGCCGAAGTTCTACGCCTGCTCCATGCTGCCCTACCCCAGCGGCAAGCTGCACATGGGCCACGTGCGCAACTACACCATCAACGACATGCTCACGCGCAGCCTGCGCATGAAGGGCTACAACGTGCTCATGCCCATGGGCTGGGACGCCTTCGGCCTGCCGGCCGAGAACGCCGCGCTCAAGAACGGCGTGCCCCCGGCGCGGTGGACCTACGAGAACATCGCCTACATGAAGCAGCAGATGCAGGCCATGGGCCTGGCCATCGACTGGAGCCGCGAGGTGGCCACCTGCGACCCCGATTACTACAAGTGGAACCAGTGGCTGTTCCTCAAGATGCTGGAAAAGGGCATCGCCTACCGCAAGACCCAGGTCGTGAACTGGGACCCGGTGGACCAGACGGTGCTGGCCAACGAGCAGGTCATCGACGGCAAGGGCTGGCGCACCGGCGCGCCGGTGGAAAAGCGCGAGATCCCGGGCTACTACCTCAAGATCACCGACTACGCGCAGGAGCTGCTCGACCACGTGCAGATCGGCAACGAGAAGGCGACCCTGAACGGCTGGCCCGACAAGGTGCGGCTGATGCAGGAGAACTGGATCGGCAAGTCCAGCGGCGTGCGCTTCGCGTTCACGCACGACATCCGGGGCGCGGACGGCCAGCCGATCCAGGACGGCAGGCTCTACGTGTTCACCACGCGCGCCGACACCATCATGGGCGTTACCTTCTGCGCCGTGGCGCCCGAGCACCCGCTGGCCCAGCACGCGGCGGCCGGCAACCCGCGGCTTGCCGCCTTCATCGAGGAATGCAAGAAGGGCGGCACCACCGAGGCCGAGCTGGCCCTGAAGGAAAAGGAGGGCATGCCCACGGGCCTGTTCGTCACCCACCCCCTGACGGGCGAGCAGATCGAGGTCTGGGTCGGCAACTACGTGCTCATGAGCTACGGCGACGGCGCCGTGATGGGCGTGCCCGCGCACGACGAGCGCGACTTCGCCTTCGCCCTCAAGTACGACCTGCCGATCACGCAGGTCATCCTGGTCGATGGCGAGTGCTTCGACGACCAGCGCTGGCAGGACTGGTACGCCGACAAGGAGCGCGGCGTCACCATCAACTCCGACAACTTCAGCGGCCTGGGCCACCAGGACGCCGTGGCCGCCGTGGCCCATGCGCTGGCCGCCGAGGGCCTGGGCGAGCTCAAGACCACCTGGCGCCTGCGCGACTGGGGCATCAGCCGCCAGCGCTACTGGGGCACGCCCATCCCCATCATCCACTGCGAGGACTGCGGCCCCCGGCCCGTGCCCGAGAAGGACCTGCCAGTGGTGCTGCCGCAGGACCTGGTGCCCGACGGCTCGGGCAACCCGCTGGTCAAGAGCGAGGCCTTCCACGCCGGCGTCACCTGCCCCTGCTGCGGCAAGAGCGCGCGGCGCGAGACCGACACCATGGACACCTTCGTGGACAGCTCCTGGTACTTCATGCGCTATTGCGACGCCAGGAACGGCGAGAAGATGGTCGCCGGGGGCGCCGACTACTGGATGCCCATGGACCAGTACATCGGCGGCATCGAGCACGCCATCCTGCACCTGCTGTACGCGCGCTTCTGGACCAAGGTCATGCGCGACCTGGGTCTGGTCAAGGTCGACGAGCCCTTCACCCGCCTGCTCACGCAGGGCATGGTGCTCAACCACATCTACAGCCGCCGCACGGCCAAGGGCGCCAAGGACTACTTCTGGCCGCACGACGTGGAGCATGTGCTGGACGAGTCCGGCAAGATCGTCGGCGCGCGGCTCAGGAACCCCGCCGAGAGCGGCGACGGCCTCTTGAGCGCGGGCACGCCCATCGACTACGAGGGCGTGGGCACCATGTCCAAGTCCAAGAACAACGGCGTGGACCCGCAGCACCTGATCGAGAAGTACGGCGCCGACACCGCGCGCCTGTACACCATGTTCACCGCGCCGCCCGAGCTCACGCTCGAATGGAACGACGCCGCCGTCGAGGGCAGCTACCGCTTCCTGCGCCGCGTGTGGAACTTCGGCGTCAAGCTGTCTGCTATCGATAAAGAAGCTGCACTGGCAAGCGTGGCGGGCGCTACAAGCCTGAAAGACGTGGAATTCGGCAAGGAGGCCCGCGCCCTGCGCCTGGAGATCCACACCGTGCTCAAGCAGGTGGACTACGACTACCAGCGCATGCAGTACAACACCGTGGTCTCGGGCGCCATGAAGATGATCAACGCGCTGGAGGACTTCAAGGCCATGGACGGCGCCGGCGCCCAGGTCGCGCTGATCGAGGGCTTCGGCATCCTGCTGCGCGTGCTCTACCCGGCCACGCCCCACATCACCCACGCGCTGTGGCAGGGCCTGGGCTATGCCGGCACGCTGGGCGACCTGCTGGACGCCGCCTGGCCCCAGGCGGACCCGCAGGCCCTGGTGCAGGACGAGCTCGAACTCATGCTGCAGGTCAACGGCAAGCTGCGCGGCGCCATCCGCGTCGCCGCCACGGCCGACAAGGCCGCCATCGAGCAGGCGGCGCTGGCCAGCCCCGACCTGCACAAGTTCGCCGAAGGCCGGGCGCCCAAGAAGATCGTCATCGTGCCCGGGCGCCTCGTCAACGTGGTGCTGTGATGCTCAGGCGCACACTGCTCGCCGGCCTGGCCGCCGCCCCCGCGGCCGGCCTGCTCGGCGCCTGCGGCTTCCGCCTGCGCGGCGCGCCGGAGTTCGCCTTCCGCACGCTGTACGTGCAGGCCCCCGGGGGCTCGGCGCTCGCGCGCGACCTCGTCCGCACCCTGCAGGGCGGGGGCGGCGAGCTCACCGTGCTCACCGACCCCGCCCAGATGCCCCAGGCCGAGGCCGTGCTGGACCTGCTCTCCGAGCGGCAGGAGCGCGTGGCCGTGGGCCTGAGCTCCGCCGGCCAGGTGCGCGAGCTGCAGCTGCGCCTGCGCATACATTTCCGCCTGCGCGGCCAGCAGGGCCAGGAATGGATCGCCGACACCGAACTGCTGCAGCAGCGCGACATCAGCTACAACGAAACGCTGGCCTTGTCCAAGGAAGGCGAAGAGGCCATGCTGTTTCGCGACATGCGCAACGACCTGGTCCGGCAGCTGATACGCCGCCTGTCCGCCGTGAAACCCCAGTGACGCCCGCCTCACGGGGCCCTATGCAAATCCCACTGAACCAGCTCGGCGCGCAACTGCACAAAGGCCTGCGTTCGCTCTACACGCTGCACGGCGACGAGCCGCTCTTGCAGCAGGAGGCGCAGGACGCCATCCGCGCCGCCGCGCGCGCCCAGGGCTACACCGAGCGCAGCAGCCACACCGTCGCCGGCGCGCACTTCGACTGGAGCGCGGTGCTGGCCGCGGGCGGGTCCCTGAGCCTGTTCGCCGACAAGCAGATCCTGGAGATCCGCATCCCCTCGGGCAAGCCCGGCAAGGACGGCGCCGCCGCGCTGCAGCAGATCGCCGCCCAGGCCGACGGCAACGACAGCACCCTCGCTATCGTCCTGCTGCCGCGGCTGGACAAGGCCACCCGCACGGGCGCGTGGTTCTCGGCCCTGGAGGCGCACGGCGCCACCGTGCAGATCGACCCCGTGGAGCGCGCCGCGCTGCCGCAGTGGATCGCCCAGCGCCTGGCCGCCCAGGGCCAGCGCGTGGCCGCGGGCGAGGAGGGTCAGCGCACGCTGCAGTTCTTCGCCGACCGCGTGGAGGGCAACCTGCTGGCCGCGCACCAGGAGATACAAAAGCTCGCGCTGCTGCACCCCCCGGGCGAGCTCACCTGGGAGCAGGTCGAGGCCGCCGTGCTCAACGTCGCGCGCTACGACGTGTTCAAGCTCAGCGAGGCCGTCCTCTCCGGCCAGGTGGCGCGCGTGCAGCGCATGCTCGACGGCTTGCAGGCCGAGGGCGAGGCCGAAGTGCTCGTGCACTGGGCGCTGGCCGAGGACATACGCGCCTTGAAGCGCGTGAAGGACGCCATGAACGCCGGCAAGCCCCTGCCCATGGCGCTGCGCGAAAACCGCATCTGGGGCGCCAAGGAGCGCCTGTACGAGCGCCTGCTGCCGCAGGCGGGCGACGCGCAGCTGGCGCGCCTGGTGCACTCCGCCCACGTCGTGGACGGCATCGTCAAGGGCCTCAAGGTGCCGGACTGGCCCACCAGCGGCTGGCAGGCGCTCTCGCGGCTGGCGCTGCAGATGTGCCGGCTGGGGCGCTGAGCCGGCAGGCCGGCGGCCTCATTCGGGCTGGACGCCGGCCTCCTTCAGCACGCGGGCATAGAGCGCGAGCTGCTCGCGGACGTAGGCTGCCAGCTCCTGCGGCGTGGACGCCGCCGGGACGATGTTCTGCCGGGCCAGCGCCTCCCGCACCTCGGGCCGGGCCAGCGCGGCGGCCACCTCGCGCGACAGGCGCTGCGCGATGTCGGCCGGCAGGCCCGCCGGCCCCTGCAAGGCGGCGTAGGACGCCACGGCGAAGCCCGGGAAGCCGGCCTCGGCCATGGTCGGAACCTCCGGGAACGCCGGGCTGCGCGCCGGCAGCGTGGTGGCCAGCATGCGCAGCTTGCCGCTGGCCACGTGCGGGCCGGCGGTCGTCATGGTGCCGAACATGAGCTGCACCCGGTTGCTCGCCAGGTCCACCACCGCCGCCGGCTCGCCCTTGTAGGGCACCTGCGTCATCTTCACGCCCGCCAGCGACAGCATCTGGCCGGTCGCGACGATGCCCGTGGGATTGCCCGTCGCGTAGTTCAGCGCCTCGGGGTGCGCGCGGGCATGGTCCATCAGCCCGGCCACGGTCGTCGCCGGCACCGCGGCGTTGACGAACAGGAAGAAGGCGAAGCGGCACACCATCGACACCGGCGTGAAGTCGCGCACCGCGTCGTACGGCGGCGCCTTGCGCATGGCCGGCACGGCGGCGAAGCCGTTGGTCGACATCAGCAGCGTGTAGCCGTCCGGCGCGGCGCGCGCCACCTCCTGCGCGCCGATCGCGCCGTCGGCGCCGGCGCGGTTGTCCACGACGACCGGCTGCCCCAGCGACGCCGCCAGCGCGGGGGCGAGGATGCGGGTCGCGGTGTCCGTCACCGTGCCGGCCGGAAACGGCACGACGATGCGGACCGGCTTGGCGGGCCAGGCCTGCGCGCAGGCCGCGGCGGCGGCGCAGGCCAGCACCGCGCCGCCGACGAGGCGGTGGAATGCGTTCATGGAAGTCTCCTGGAAGTGGATCGGGCCGGAATCGGTTCAGCGCTCGCCGTACACGGCCGCGCGCTTCTCCACGAACGCGCGCAGCGCTTCGCGGGAGTCGGGGGAGTCCTTGAGCGAGCACATGGTCTCGATCACGCCTTCCATCGCGCGCCGGTAGTCGAGATCGTTGGCGCGCACGAAGGCATCGCGCAGCAGCTTCATCGCCAGCGGCGACTTGCGGGCGAGCCGGCTGGCCAGCGCGCGCGCCGTCGGCAGCACCTGCGCGCGCGGGACCACGTGGTTGACGACGCCGAGCTCCTGCATGCGGCGCGCGCTCACGATGTCGCCGGTGAACAGCAGCTCGGCCGCGCGGTGCCGGCCCGCCTGCCGCGGCAAGTGCACCAGGTGCATGGCCGGCAGCAGGCCGACGTCGATCTCCGGATAGCCCATGTCGGCCTCTTGCGCGGCCACGACCATGTCGCACGACACGGCCCAGGTGACGCCGGCCGCGCGCGCATGGCCGTTGACGGCGGCGATCACCGGCTTGCCGAGGCGGTACAGCGCCTCGTGCATCTCGTAGTAGAAGACCTCGATGAACGCGCGCAGCTGCCGGCCGTCGTAGTCCAGCGCGAGCTTCAGGTCCAGGCCCGCCGAGAACACCTCGGGCATGGCGCTGGTCAGCACCACGGCGCCGACGGCGCGGTCCTCCCGCGCGCGGCGGTAGGCCTCGATGACGCCGCGCGCCAGGCCCAGGTCGATCGCGTTGACCGGCCCTCGGTTCATCGTGATTTCGGCGACGCCGTCGCTCACCGTGTACTGCACCAGATCCTGCACGCTGCCTCCTTGTCCATCGATGCGGCAGTGTCGCGGCGTGCGTCCGGTCCCGTCCATTATTCTTTCGGGAACAGCTGATTCGCCCGACGAATGACCACCGCCATCGAACTGCGCCACCTGCGCCACTTCATCGCCCTCGCGCAAGAGCTGCACTTCGGGCGCGCGGCGCAGCGCTGCCACATCTCCCAGCCGCCGTTCTCCGTCTCCATCCGCCAGCTCGAGCAGGCCCTGGGCTTCGCGCTGGTGGAGCGCAGCACGCACGAGGTGCGGCTGACCGCGGCCGGCGCGGCCTACTACGAGGAGGCGCTGAAAGTCGCCAGCCAGTTCGAGCGCGCCCACGCCACGGCCGCGCGCGTGCACCAGGGCATGCAGGGCACGCTGGAGGTGGGCTTCTTCGCCTCCATGCTGCACCGCGGCCTGGACCGCGCCGTGCAGGTCTTCGGACAGAGCCACCCCGACGTGGACCTGCGCCTGGTCGAGCTGAGCACGGCCGACCAGATCCCGGCCCTGCAGCGCCACCGCATCCGCTACGGCTTCGTGCACAGCACGGCGCTGCCGGCGACGGTGATGTCCGAGGAGCTGCTGTGCGAGCCCTTCGTGCTGTGCCTGCCCGCCGCGCACCCGATGGCCCGGGCGGTGCTGAACACCGGCCGGCGCCGCGCGCGGGCCGTCGATCTGGCCCGCTTCAAGGACGAGCCCTTCGTCCTGTTCGCGCGCACCTTCTCGCCGGCCTACTACGACCACGTGGTGTCGCTGTGCCTGTCCGCGGGCTTCCATCCGCGCGTGCGGCACGAGGCCCGCCACTGGCTGACGGTGCTGGCCTGCGTGTTCAAGGGACTGGGCATCACCCTCGTGCCGCGCAGCCTGGTGCGGTCGCGATACCCGGACCTGTGCTTCGTAGACCTGCAGGCCAGCCCGGTGGCCTCCATCGTGCGCGGCGCCTGGCTCGCCAGCGAGGCCGACGACCCGGCGCTGCGCGCGTGGCACGCCGTCGTGCGGCGGCACATCACGGCTTGACTGCTTCCGCGGCAAAGCCGCAGCGCGGCCAGGATCAGGCGCAGGTTGTGCCCCGCGCCTTGTCGGCCAGCCCCGCGGTCCTGGCGGTCTCGATGGTCGGCATCGTTGGCGTGCCGCCAGTCCATCAAGCCTGC
Source organism: Alicycliphilus sp. T452 (assembly GCF_054512775.1). Taxonomy (NCBI): domain Bacteria; kingdom Pseudomonadati; phylum Pseudomonadota; class Betaproteobacteria; order Burkholderiales; family Comamonadaceae; genus Alicycliphilus; species Alicycliphilus sp. T452. The sequence continues at coordinate 10,878 of NZ_JBTNEH010000025.1, read as the reverse complement.
CAGGCGGATCAAAGGGAGCGCATGTTCAGCTGCTCGCAAGCACGCCGCGCGCCTTGTCCACCCACAGCTGCAGGCTGTCCACCACGCCCTGGTGGCTGAAGGAGCAGCTTTCCTCGGTGAAGAGGGCGCCGGCCTCCAGGCGGTCCAGCAGGCCCAGCAGCACCTCGCCGTAGCGCGGCGGCAGGGCCGCGAGCAGGTCGGCGTGGCCGCGCGCGGCGGCGCTGAAGGCGTGGGGGCTGGTGCGCATGTCCTGCAGGGCGCGCAGGTCGTGCTGCAGCCGGTCGAGCTGGTGGGTGGCGGGTTGGGTGCTCATGGTGCATAGCGTAGCGCCGGTTGCCGTGCGGGCACGCCAGGGGCGAACTGCGCCACAATTCGCGTATGAACGCCCTGAACATCGCCGAATACACCCAGACGCTGGGCTTGCAAGCAAAAACCGCCTCAGCGCTCATGGCGCGGGCGCCGGCAGCTATCAAAAACAAGGCGCTGCTGGCCCTGGCGCGGCTCTTGCGCGCGAACGTGGACGCGCTGCAGCAGGACAACGCGCGCGACCTGGAGCGCGCCCGCGCCGCGGGCCTGGCCGAGCCCATGGTGGACCGGCTCAGGCTCACGCCCACGGTGATCGAGACCTGCGCCCAGGGCTGCGAGCAGCTGGCGGCCATGCCCGACATCATCGGCGAGATCATCGGGATGAAGCAGCAGCCCAGCGGCATCCGCGTGGGCCGGATGCGCGTGCCCATCGGCGTGTTCGGCATGATCTACGAGAGCCGGCCCAACGTGACCATCGAGGCCGCGTCCCTGAGCATCAAGAGCGGCAACGCCTGCATCCTGCGCGGCGGCTCCGAGGCCATCGACTCCAACCGGGCGCTGGCGCGGCTGGTGGCGCAGGCGCTGGCCGAGGCGGGCCTGCCCGAGCACGGCGTGCAGCTGGTGCAGACCACCGACCGCGCGGCCGTGGGCCAGCTCATCGCCATGCCCGCGTACGTGGACGTGATCATCCCGCGCGGCGGCAAGGGGCTGATCGAGCGCATCGCTGCCTCCGCCAAGGTGCCCGTGATCAAGCACCTGGACGGCAACTGCCACACCTACGTGGACGACCCCTGCGACCTGGACATGGCCGTGAAGGTGGCCGACAACGCCAAGACCAACAAGTACAGCCCCTGCAACGCCAGCGAGGGCCTGCTGGTGGCGCGCGGCGTGGCGGCCGCCTTCCTGCCGAGGATCGGCGCCGTCTACGCCGCCAAGGGCGTGCAGATGCGCGGCTGCCCCGAGGCGCTGGCCATCCTGCGCGCCGTGCCGGGCGCCGACCTGGCCGAGGCCACCGAGCAGGACTGGGGCGAGGAGTACCTGGCGCCCATCATCAGCGTGAAGGTGGTTGCGGGGCTGGACGAGGCCATGGCGCACATCGACCGCTACGGCAGCCACCACACGGACGCCATCCTCACGCGCGACCACATGCACGCGCAGCGCTTCCTGCGCGAGGTGGACTCGGCCAGCGTGATGGTCAACGCCAGCACGCGCTTCGCCGACGGCTTCGAGTACGGCCTGGGCGCCGAGATCGGCATCAGCACCGACAAGTTCCACGCGCGCGGGCCCGTGGGCATCGAGGGCCTGACGTCGCTCAAGTGGGTGGTGCTGGGCGAGGGCGAGGTGCGGGGCTGATCAACTCCTGATTTCATAGTGACAGCGTATGTCAGCATCGAGACGAGGGAGTATTGGATGAGCAAGCAAGAACTCCATGATTTGCTTGTGAGTGCTTTGGGCTTGGTGCCTGAGCTAGCCCAGAGCAATGTCTCTCGCACTTATTTCTACGACAGGATTGATTGGTATCCAGGTCGAAGCACGCGTGTCTTTCGTGTCTTGTTTGGCCCTGATGGTGAGCCCGAGTGCATACAGCTATGCGCATCCTCTGACAATAACAACAGCGTTTTGGTCCAAAGGCCTTTCCATCGGCAGCGCTTGACTGATCTTGCAGTGAGAGAGATCGCTTTGATCGAAGGCAGGGAACTGCCTGCCGTTGACTAGTTCAGGCCGACTTCTCATGAAAATCATCATTCTGGGCGCGGGCCGCGTGGGCCAGAGCGCGGCGGCCAGCCTGGTGTCGGAGAGCAACGACATCACCGTCATCGACACCGATGCCCAGCGCCTGCGCGACCTGGAGGCGCGCCTGGATCTGCGCGGCGTGGTGGGCAACGGCATAGACCCGGCCGTGCTGGCCGAGGCCGGCGCGCGCGACACCGACCTGCTCATCGCCTGCGCGGCGCAGGACGAGACCAACCTGGTCTGCGCCAAGGTGGCGCAGATGCAGTTCAACGTGCCGCGCTGCATCGCGCGCGTGCGCACCAACGGCTTCGAGGACGGCAGCGCGCTGCTCTCGCGCGAGGGCTTCGCGGTGGACCACATCCTGTGCCCCGAGAACTCGCTGGTGCGCTACATCGGCAAGCTCGTGGAACACCCCGGCGCGCTGCAGGTGCGCGAGTTCGCCGACGGGCGCGCCTGCCTGGTGTCGGCGCGCGCGCGCACCGGCGCGCCGGCCGTGGGCCTGGAGATCAAGCTGCTGCGCGAGCAGATGCCGGACGTGGCGGTACGCATCGTCGCCATCTACCGGCGCTTTCCCGACGAGCCCGACCGCTTCGTGCCCTGCGACGGCGCCACGCGCATCGAGCCCGGCGACGAGGTGTTCGCGCTGGCCGGCCGCGAGCGCGTGCCCCAGGTGCTGGCGGCGCTGCGCATGCGCCCGGGCCAGCCGCCGCGCGTGGTGCGCCGCATCATGATGGCCGGCGGCGGCGTGGTCAGCGAACGCCTGGCGCGCGCCCTCGCGGCCGAGCAGGGGCGCTTCAACATCAAGATCATCGAGCACGACGCGCAGCGCTGCGTGGCGCTGGCGTCGAACCTGCCCGAGGAAGTGCTGGTGCTGCAGGGCGAGTCGTCGGACGAGGAGCTGCTGGGCGAGGAGGGCATCGAGGAGGTGGACTTCTTCCTGGCGCTGTCCAACGACGACGAGAACAACATCATGTCCTGCCTGCTGGCCAAGCGCATGGGCGCGCGCCGCGTGCTGGCGCTCATCGACCGCCAGGCCTACGCCGAGCTGATGCACGGCACGCAGATCGACATCGCCCTGACGCCCGCGCAGGCCATGCTGGGCGAGCTGCTGGCCTACACGCGCCAGGGCGACGTGCAGGCCGTGCACAGCCTGCGCCGCGGCGTGGCCGAGGCGCTGGAGATCGTGGCGCGCGGCGACCGCAAGAGCTCGCGCGTGGTGGGCCGGCGCGTGGAGGACCTGCCGCTGCCGCCGGCCGTGCACATGGGCCTGATCGTGCGCGGCCTGCCCGACCCGGACGCGCCGCCGCCGCCCGAGGGCGCCATCGCGCCCGTGCAGCCGCGCGCGCCCGAGGTCATCATCCCGCGCAGCCACACGGTGATCGAGAGCAACGACCATGTGGTGTTCTTTCTGCCGAACAAGCGCCTGGTGCGCGAGGTGGAAAAGCTGTTCCGCGTGAACGCCATCTTCTTCTGAAATGCGCGACCTGTTCCCCGTCCTGCGCGTGCTGGGCATGCTCATGTGCATGTTCTCCCTGGGCATGGTGCTGCCGGGCCTGCTGTCGTGGTGGCTGCAGGAGGCGGTGTGGCGCGTCTACCCGGCCTCCGCCCTGGCGACCCTGGGGGCGGGGCTGGCGCTGTGGTGGCTGCTGCGCGGCCACCGCGAGGAGCTGCAGCCGCGCCACGGCGTGATCCTGGTGACGCTGGTGTGGGTGCTGCTGCCGCTGTGCGCCAGCCTGCCGCTGTGGCTGGCCATGGCGCAGCTGGGGCAGCCGATCACGTTCACCCACGCGTACTTCGAGGCCGTCTCGGGCCTGACGACCACGGGCTCCACGGTGCTCTCGGGGCTGGATGCGCTGCCGCTGTCGGTCAACTTCTGGCGCACCTTCCTGCAGTGGATGGGCGGCATGGGCATCCTGATCCTGGCCGTGGCCGTGCTGCCGCTGCTGGGCGTGGGCGGCAGCCAGCTCTTCAAGGCCGAGGCCGCGGGCCCCATCAAGGACACCAAGCTCACGCCGCGCATGACGGAGACGGCCAAGGGGCTGTGGGGCGTGTACGCGGTGCTGTCCGTCGTGTGCGCGCTGTGCTTCTGGGCAGGGGGCATGACGCCCATGGACGCCGTCATGCACATGTTCACCACCGTGAGCCTGGGGGGCCTGTCCCCGCACGAGGCGAGCTTCGCCTTCTTCGACTCGCCCGTGCTGGAGGCGATGGCGGTGTTCTTCATGCTGGTGGCCAGCTGCAACTTCACGCTGTACTTCGTGGCGCTGCGCAAGGGCCACTGGCAGGGCTTCTGGCGCGACCCCGAGGTGCGCGCCACCATGGCCGTGCTGATCGGCGGAGGCCTGCTGGTGGCGCTGCTGCTGTGGGCCAAGGGCGTGTACGAGCCGCTGCAGGCGCTGCGCCACGGCATGTTCCACGTGGTGTCGGTGGCCACGACCACGGGCTACGCCACGCAGGACTACCTGGCCTGGCCGGTGTTCGCGCCGGTGTTCATGCTGCTCCTGTCGGGCGTGGCCACGAGCGCCGGATCGACGGGCGGCGGCATCAAGATGGTGCGCATGCTGATCCTGGTGCAGCAGGCGCGCCGCGAGCTCACGCGCCTGGTGCACCCGCGCGCCGTGCAGCCGGTGCTGCTGGGCGGGCGCGTGGTGGACAACCGCATGATCTTCTCGGTGCTGGCCTTCATGCTGGTCTACGGCGCCACGGTGATCGTGCTGAGCATGGTGCTGCTGCTGACCGACCTGGATCCGCTGACGGCGTTCTCCGCCGTGCTCGCCAGCGTGCACTGCACGGGGCCGGGGCTGGGCACGATAGGCCCCAGCTCCAACTACGCGGGGCTGACCGACTTCCAGATCTGGATCTGCACCCTGGGCATGCTGCTGGGGCGGCTGGAGATACTGAGCTTCATGGCGCTGCTGTCGCCCGCGTTCTGGCGTCGGTGAACTACGTACGGGAGGCGGCGTGCCGCGTCCCTACAATGCGGCGCTTGACTGCAATACCTGGGGTTATATGGTTCCGCACCTCGTCACCGCACTCACAGGCCCGATCAACGAGCTGGAGCAGCGCATCCTGGACTCCATGCCGGCCATCGAGCGCTGGTTCCGCCTGGAGTGGATGGAGCACACGCCGCCGTTCTACAGTTCGGTGGACATACGCAACGCCGGCTTCAAGCTGGCGCCCGTGGACACCAACCTGTTCCCCGGCGGCTGGAACAACCTGACCGACGAGATGCTGCCGCTGGCGGTGCAGGCGGCCATGGCGGCCATCGAGAAGATCTGCCCCGAGGCGCGCAACCTGCTCATCATCCCCGAGAACCATTCGCGCAACACCTTCTACCTGGCCAACGTGGCGCAGCTGGTGCGCATCTTCAACATGGCCGGGCTCAACGTGCGCGTGGGCTCGATCAGCCCGGACATCAAGAAGACCACCACCATCACGCTGCCCCACGGCGAGACGGTGACGCTGGAGCCGGTGATCCGCACCAAGCGCCGCCTGGGGCTGAAGAACTTCGACCCCTGCACCATCCTGCTCAACAACGACCTGTCGGCCGGCGCGCCGGGCATCCTGGAGGAGCTGTACGAGCAGTACCTGCTGCCGCCGCTGCACGCGGGCTGGAGCGTGCGCAGGAAGAGCCACCATTTCAAGAGCTACGAAGAGGTGGCCAAGCGCTTCGGCAAGATGCTGGGCATAGACCCCTGGCTCATCAACCCGCTGTTCGGCAGCGTAGAGGGCGTGGACTTCAACCAGGGCACGGGCATGGAGGGGCTGGCCAGCGCGGTCGACGCGCTGCTCGCCAAGGTGCGGCGCAAGTACAAGGAATACGGCATCAAGGAAAAGCCCTTCGCCGTCGTCAAGGCCGACAACGGCACCTACGGCATGGGCATCATGACCGTGCACGACGCCAGGGAGCTCGAAGGGCTGAACCGCAAGACGCGCAACAAGATGGCCGTGATCAAGGACGGGCAGGAGGTGCACGACGTGATCGTGCAGGAGGGCGTGCTGACCCAGGAGCGCGTGCACGAGGCCGTGGCCGAGCCCGTGGTCTACATGATGGACCGCTACGTGGTCGGGGGCTTCTACCGCATGCATGCCGAGCGCGGCGTGGACGAGAACCTGAACGCCCCCGGCGCGAGCTTCGTGCCGCTGGCCTTCCAGCACAGCACCCAGCTGCCCCAGCCCGGCGCCCGTCCGGGCGCGAGCGCGCCCAACCGCTTCTACATGTACGGCGTGATCGCGCGCCTGGCCATGCTGGCCGCCAGCTACGAGCTGGAAGCCACGGACCCCGAGGCCGAGACCTACGACTGAACGCCGCGCATGCGCCGCCTGCGAGGGCGGCGCACAATGGCGACCACACAAAAACACCAGCAACTTCTGGCTCGAGACCAGGGGCACCGCACCGTGCAAACCACCAAATCGTCGTTGGCCTTTAGGACCCTGGGCGCCATCGGCGTCGTGTATGGCGACATCGGCACCAGCGTGCTGTACACGCTCAAGGAGGTGTTCGGCTCGGGCCATGTGCCGTTCACCCACGCCAACGTGTACGGCGTGCTGTCCATCGTGTTCTGGACGCTCACCATCATCGTCTCGCTGAAGTACGTGGTCCTGGTGCTGCGCGCCGACAACAACGGCGAAGGGGGGCTGGTCGCCATGCTGGCGCTGGCCTCGCAGTCGGTCAAGGACAAGGCGCCCGCCCTGCGCAAGTGGATGCTGGCGATAGGCATCTTCGGCACCTGCCTGTTCTATGGCGACGGCGTCATCACGCCGGCCATCACGGTGCTGTCGGCGGTGGAGGGCCTGGACGTGGTCTCGCCCACGTTCCGCAGGGCGGTGATACCGCTCACGCTGCTGATCCTGCTGGGGCTGTTCCTGCTGCAAAAGCGCGGCACGGCGGGCATAGGCCGGTTCTTCGGGCCGATCATGGTGCTCTGGTTCCTCTCCATCGGGGCGCTGGGCGTCTACCACATCGCGGGCCACCCGGAGATCTTGTTCGCCTTGAGCCCGCACCACGCGCTGCGCTTCATCGCGCACCAGCCTGGGACCACCTTCATCATCCTGGGGGCGGTGGTGCTGTGCGTGACCGGCGGCGAGGCGCTGTACGCCGACATGGGCCACTTCGGGCGCCAGCCCATCCGCCTGGCCTGGTTCTCCATCGTCATGCCCGCGCTCACGCTGAACTATTTCGGCCAGGGCGCCCTGCTGCTGGCCGAACCCGAGGCCGTGGCCAACCCGTTCTTCCACCTGGCGCCGGACTGGATCACGCTGCCACTGGTCGGCCTGGCCACCGTGGCGGCCGTGATCGCCTCGCAGGCGTTGATCTCGGGCGCCTTCAGCGTGACCAAGCAGGTGATCCAGCTGGGCTACCTGCCGCGGCTGCAGATACAGCACACGAGCACCTGGGACACGGGCCAGATCTACATGCCCTTCGTCAACTGGGCCCTGTTCGCCATGATCGTGCTGGCCGTGATGCTGTTCCGCTCGTCGAGCAACCTGGCGGCGGCCTATGGCATTGCGGTGACGCTGGACATGACCATCACCACCGTGCTCACCTTCTTCGTCGTGCGCTACGGCTGGGGCTACCCGCTGGCGCTGTGCGTCGCGGCCACGGGCTTCTTCTTCACCGTGGACATCCTGTTCTTTGGCTCCAACCTGCTCAAGCTGGTCGAGGGCGGCTGGTTCCCGCTGCTGCTCGGCGGCCTGGTGTATACGCTGATGATGACCTGGAAGCGCGGGCGCGAACTGCTCAACAAGGCCCTGCAGGACACGGCGCTGGGGCTGGCGGAGTTTCTGGAGTCGCTGTTCGTCGCGCCGCCGGCGCGCGTGGACGGCACGGCGGTGTTCCTGACCAGCGAGCCGGGCATCGTGCCCAACGCCCTGCTGCACAACCTCAAGCACAACAAGGTGCTGCACGAGCAGAACCTGTTCGTCACCGTGTGCAACCACGAAACCCCGTGGATAGGCATGGACAAGCGGCTGGAGGTGGAGTCGCTGGGCCACGATTGCTGGCAGGTGATGGTGCACTACGGCTTCAAGAACGACGTGAACCTGCCGCGCGCGCTCTCCAACATCACCGGCCGCGGCATCAAGCTCGACCCCATGGGCACGAGCTACTTCCTCTCGCGCGAGATCGTCATGCCCACCCTCGGCCGGGGCATGGCGGCCTGGCGCGAAAAGCTGTTCGCCCAGATGCACCACAACGCGGGCGCGGCGGCCGAATTCCTCAACCTGCCCAGCAACGCGGTGGTCGAGCTGGGCGGCAAGATCGAAATCTGAGCCGCCGTCGGCACGGTGCATCCACATTCCATCGTTTTTGGCCTCCGGCCCTTGTGTTTAAAGTGGTGAATGCTATGGTTTTCATAGTTTCGCGTGCTGTGCCGGCCGGAGGGCGGTGCCACAATCCGCCGCCATGCAGTTTTTCAAAGACCTGAGCCTGTCCGCCTTCACGGCGGGTTTCGTGGCCGTGCTGGTGGGTTTCACCAGCTCCGTGGCCATCGTGTTCCAGGCGGCGCAGGCGTTCGGCGCCACGCCGGAGCAGATCACGTCCTGGATGTGGGCGCTGGGGCTGGGCATGGGTCTGTGCTCGCTCGTGCCCTCGCTCATCCTGCGCCAGCCGGTCATGGTCGCCTGGTCCACGCCGGGCGCGGCCGTGCTGGCCACGGCGGGGCTGGCGGGGGGCTTTTCCATGGGCGAGGCCATCGGCGCCTTCATGGTCTGCGCGCTGCTGATCACGCTGGCCGGCGTTACCGGATGGTTCGAGCGGGTGATGAGTCGCATCCCCATGGAAATCGCCTCGGCGCTGCTGGCGGGCGTGCTGGCGCGCTTCGGCATGCAGGCCTTCGCGGCCCTGCAGACGGCGCTGCCGCTGGTGCTGGCGATGCTGCTCGCCTACCTGCTGGCGCGCCGCCTGCTGCCGCGCTATGCCGTGGTGATCACGCTGGCCGCGGGCATCGCCTGGGCGGCGGCCGGCGGGCAGATGCGCTGGTCCGCCGTGCACCTGGCGCCGGCCATGCCGGTATTCACCGCGCCGCAGTTCAGCCTGCAGGCGCTGATGAGCCTGGCCCTGCCGCTGTTCATCGTGACCATGGCCTCGCAGAACCTGCCGGGCGTGGCCGTGATGCGCGCCACCGGCTACCAGCTGCCGGTCTCGCGCCTCGTCACCATGACGGGCCTGGCCACGCTGGCGCTGGCCCCGTTCGGCGCCTTCGCCCTCAACTTCAGCGCCATCACCGCCGCCATCTGCATGGGGCCCGAGGCGCACCCCGACCGCGCGCGGCGCTACACGGCCGCGGCCTCCTGCGGGCTGCTGTACATCGCCGTGGGCATCTTTGGCGCGGTGGTCACGGGGCTGCTGACGGCCTTTCCCCAGGAACTGGTGGTGGCCATTGCCGGCCTGGCTCTGCTGTCGGCCATCGGCGGCGGGCTGGCGGGCGCGCTGCAGTCCGAAAGCCAGCGCGAGGCGGCGCTCATCACCTTCCTCGTCACGCTCAGCGGCGTGACCCTTGCCGGCATCGGCTCGGCGTTCTGGGGCGTGGTCGCGGGCAGCCTTGCGCTACTTGTGCAACAGTATGGGCGGCCCCGCGCGCACCAGCCGCCGCGCCGGCCTTGACAACACAGTACCCGTGCACGCCATGAATCTCCTCTTCGTCGCCGATCCCGTCGAACACTTCAAGATCTACAAGGACACCACCTTCGCCATGATGCGCGAGGCGCAGCGCCGCGGCCACGGGCTGGCGGTCTGCGAGCCTCGACATATGCACTGGCAGTGCGGCGGCAAGGTCGTGGCGCGCGTGCGGGACATCACGCTGACGGGCCATGCCGTCGACTGGTTCTCTGCCGGCGAGCCGCGCGAGGCGGCGCTGGCCGACTTCTGCGCCGTGCTCATGCGCAAGGACCCGCCGTTCGACAGCGAGTACTTCTACGCCACTCACCTGCTCGAACAGGCCGAGCGCGAAGGCGCGCGCGTGTTCAACAAGCCGCGGGCGCTGCGCGACCACCCGGAAAAGCTGGCGATCATGGAATTCCCGCAATTCATCGGCCCCACGCTGGTGACGCGCGAGCCGCAGGACATCCGGCGCTTCCACGCCGAGCATGGCGACGTGATCCTCAAGCCCCTGGACGGTATGGGCGGCATGGGCATCTTCCGCGTCGGGCCCGACGGCATGAACCTGGGCAGCATCATCGAAACGCTCAACCAGGGCGGCAGCCAGAGCGTCATGGTGCAGAAATTCCTGCCGGAGATCGCCGACGGCGACAAGCGCGTGCTCATCATCGGCGGCAAACCCGTTCCCTACTGCCTCGCGCGCATCCCCCAGGGCTCGGAAGTGCGCGGCAACCTCGCCGCCGGCGGCCTGGGCGTGGCCCGGGCCCTCACGGCGCGCGACCAGCAGATCGGCGACGCCTTGGGCCCGATCCTGCACGAACGCGGCCTGCTGCTCGCCGGCGTCGACGTGATCGGCGACTGCGTCACGGAAATCAACGTCACCAGCCCCACCTGCTTCCAGGAGATCTTCGAGCAGACCGGCTGCGATGTGGCGGCCCTGTTCGTGGATGCCCTCGAAACCGCCATCGAACGCATGGCGCGCTGATATTTATGGAGGGGCGTTTTTCCCGCTATACTTGCGGGCTTGCTGCAGCGAAAGCCAGTTCCCAGCCGGGACTTGATGGCTGCAGCGAGAAGGAAAGAAATTTCCTTGCTTGGAGTAGTCAGGAGGTTCAAAACCGATGTATACTTCAAGGCTTCGCTGGCGGAGGCGGACTGTTGTCGAGAGATGGTGGTTTGCGAAGTTGGCGGGGGGGTCGAAAGACCACAAAGTTTGACAGGTCTTTAAAAAACGTGTCATA